>CAZFVH010000001.1:0-1883 GCA_964522465.1 uncultured Rubrivivax sp.
GCCACCGCCACCGCCACCGCCACCGCCACCGCCACCGCCACCGCCACCGCCACCGCCACCGTCGCCGCAAGCAGGAACCGCGGACGCGCCTGCGGGCGAGATGGTTACGGACGCGTCGACGCAGCCTGTGCAGGTGGCGTCGCGCATGCCGGACGCCGATCGGGCGACCGATGCACGGCCATCCTTGCCGATGACGTCCGAATCGGCCCCCGCTGCTGCCGCGGCCGGCATCGCGCCGCCTGCACGTCAGGGGCGCGAGCCCGTGGCACAAGGGATTGCCGTCAAGTGGGCAGCGCGAGTGGCGGGCACGGTGGCTGTGGTCCTCGTGCTGGCGTGGCTGGTGCGATGGGCGCTGGAAGGACCGACCGAGGCTGCGTGGTCGAGCGCGTCGCAGAGCGCGCCCCTGGAGCCGGCAAGACCCGGCCCCGAGGTCAGGAGCGGGCCTGCGGCTGGGCCAGTCAGCGTGTCGCCTGCCGCTGTGCCGGGCGTCGACGCACAGGCAGTTCCACCGTCAGCACAGGGACCGACCACCGACCGCTCGCCCTCGACGGTCCAGCCCGATGGCGTGCAGGTGTCGCCCTCCAAGCGTCTGCCTTCCGCCAGCGGTGTGACCGTTGGCGATGAATCTCCTGCAGTCGGACGCGTTGCGGATGCGTCGCGTGATGCCGGTGGCCGGCCTCGCGTCCAGGACGGCGATCGGTCGCCACCTTCGCCGGGCGCGGTGCCTCCTGCACGTGGGTCTGCCGTCGGCGCGTCCGCCGCCGATCCCGCGGTCCGTGTCTCGGACGCCTTCGGCGCAACGCCGCCTGCGGTGCCGGCCGCCACGTCTGCCGCGCCCCTGCCTCCGTTGCGTCTGGATGAGTTGCCGGCGTCGGTGCGGCGCGCCATCCCCGTCCTGCGTATCGACGGTGTCGTGAACTCGCCTTCGCCTGCCAACCGGCTCTTGCTCGTCAACGGACAGCCCCTGCGCGAAAAGGAAACGCTGGTCCCGGGCCTGCGGCTGGAGTCGGTTGCTGATGACGGCGCGATCTTCACCTGGCGCGGGCAGCGCTTCCAGGTTCCCTATCCAGGCGCTTCGCCTCGGAACCCGTCATGAACGATCTCTTCGACCCGCCGCCGATGGCCCCTGCCCCGGCAGAGAACGCCGTTGCGCTGGGCGACTACGCCGAGCGCGCATATCTGGAGTACGCGGTCTCGGTGGTCAAGGGCCGTGCGCTACCCGATGTATGCGATGGTCAGAAACCCGTGCAACGACGCATCCTGTATTCGATGGAGCGCATGGGTCTGTCCTACGCCGGCGCCAACGGCGCGAGGCCTGTCAAGAGTGCCCGGGTCGTGGGGGACGTGCTGGGCCGATTCCATCCGCACGGAGATCAGGCCGCCTACGACGCGCTGGTGCGGATGGCCCAGGATTTCGCGCTGCGCTATCCGCTGATCGACGGCCAGGGGAACTTCGGCAGCCGCGATGGCGACGGCGCGGCGGCCATGCGCTATACCGAGGCTCGACTCGCGCCGATCGCGCGCCTGCTGCTCGACGAGATCGACGAGGGCACGGTCGACTTCCAGTCCAACTACGATGGTTCGACCGAGGAGCCGCGCCTGCTGCCGGCGCGGCTGCCCTTCGTGCTGCTCAACGGGGCCAGCGGGATCGCGGTCGGTCTGGCCACCGAGATCCCGAGCCATAACCTGCGCGAGGTTGCTGCCGCTGCAGTGGCCTTGCTGCGTGACCCGGACGTCCCGGATGAGGTCCTGTTCGGATGTCTGCCGGCGCCGGACTTCCCTGGTGGCGGGCAGATCATCAGCGCAGCCGCAGACATCCGTGCCGCCTACCTCGGCGGTCGTGGCAGTCTGAAGGTACGCGCGCGCTGGAAGGTCGAGGACCT
>CAZFVH010000001.1:1893-61921 GCA_964522465.1 uncultured Rubrivivax sp.
GCGCGGCCAGTGGCAGTTGGTGGTGACCGAGCTGCCTCCGGGCACCAGCGCACAACGCGTGCTCGAAGAGATCGAGGAACTGACCAACCCCAAGGTCAAGGCCGGTCGCAAGGCGCTGACGCCCGAGCAGCTGCAGGGCAAGGCCACGCTGCTCGGGGTGCTCGATGCCGTACGCGATGAATCGGGCAAGGACGCCGCGGTGCGCCTGGTCTTCGAGCCCCGCAGCCGCACCGTCGAGCAGCAGACGCTCGTCACGACGCTGCTGGCCCACACCAGCCTCGAAACCACGGCGCCGGTCAACCTGACGATGGTCGGGCTGGACGGCCGGCCGGTGCAGAAAGGTCTGAGGCAGATCCTGCTGGAGTGGACGCGCTTCCGCCAGGAGACGGTGCGTCGCCGCACCGAGCACCGGCTGCATCGGGTCAGCGACCGCATCCACGTGCTCGAAGGCCGACAGCTGGTGCTGTTGAACCTGGATGAGGTGATCCGGATCATCCGCCAAGCCGACGAGCCCAAGGCCGCGCTGGTCCAGCGCTTCGGTCTGAGCGATCGCCAGGCAGAGGACATCCTGGAGATCCGTCTGCGCCAGCTGGCGCGGCTGGAGGCCCTTCGCATCGAGCAGGAGCTCGGGGAACTGCGTGACCAGGCCGCCGGGCTGGAGCACATCCTGTCCAGCCCGGCGGCGCTGCAGCGCGCCGTGATCCGGGAAATCGAAGCCGACGCCAAGGCCCACGGCGATGACCGACGCACGCTGATCCAGGAGGAGCGCCGCGCGGTCGCCGAGGTTCGCGTGGTCGACGAGCCGGTGACGGTGGTGGTCAGCGCGCGCGGATGGGTGCGAGCGCTCAAGGGGCACGAGGTTGATCCCACCAGCCAGCCGTTCAAGGCGGGCGACGGTCTGCTCACCGCCTTCGCCTGCAGGAGCATCGACACGCTGGCCTTGATTGCCGACAACGGCCGCGCCTACAGCGTGCCGGTCGCCTCCCTGCCGGGCGGGCGGGGCGACGGCGTGCCGATCACCTCGCTGATCGAGCTCGAGTCGGGCTCGCAGCCTGCGCTGTACCACGCCGGCCCGAGCGAGACCCTGCTGCTGCTCGCCCATTCTGGCGGCTATGGGCTGCTGGCGCGCGCCGGCGATCTGCACTCACGACAGAAGGCGGGCAAGGCCTTCCTGACGCTGGAGCCCGGTGAGCGCCTGCTGCCGCCGGCGATCGTCGATCCGTCCCACCGACAGGTGGCCTGCCTCAGCGGTGATGGCCGGCTGCTGGTGTTCGCGCTGGATGAACTGAAGCTGCAGTCCTCGGGTGGCCGGGGCCTGACCCTGATGGACGTCGACGCCGATACGCCGCTCCTCTTCGTGGCGACCATCGCCGACGTGCTGCGCATCACCGGCCAGGGCCGTGGTGGACGCGTCAAGGATGAGGACCTGCGCCCTGCGGGCCTGCTCCCCTATACCGGTCGGCGCGCGCGCAAGGGCCGGAAGATCGAAGGCTTTCCGAAGCCGCAGCGCTTGCAACCCCTCTGACGCCGCCCGAGGAGGCTTCCATGATCACCGTCTACGGCCTGACCCAGTGCGATACCGTTCGCCGGGCGCGCGAATGGCTGGATGCCCGCGGCATCGCCTACCGCTTCCATGATTTCAAACGCCAGGGTGCGCCCGCGCAACTGCCGCAGTGGGTCGAGATCCTCGGGCATGAGACGCTGGTCAATCGTCGCGGAACCACCTGGCGCAAGCTCGACGAGGGCGCACGGGAGGCTGTGGTCGACGCCGGCTCGGCGGCGGCGCTGCTGCGCTCATATCCTTCGGCGATCAAGCGCCCGGTCGTCGAATGGGCTGACGGGTCGGTGACGGCGGGTTTCGAAGCCGCCGATTGGCAGGGGCGGTTACAGGGTTCGGCGATCGCCGGCGATTGACCCGCCGGGTACTCCGGGGCATTCCCTGGGCGAGTGCGATGGCGCCCAGGTGTCCCCGCGGTGGTCGCCCCGCCACCTGGGCACCGCATTGCATGCTCTGCTGCGTCAGCGAAGTTGGCCCGGCAGACGCCGAAAACCTCTGAACCGCACGCGCGGATCCCGCTCCGGCGTCCCCCGCAAGGCCAACCGCGGATGGCGTGCGAGCAGGCGGCCAAGGGCGATGCGCGCTTCGAGCCTGGCCACGTTCAGTCCAGCGCATGCGTGCGCGCCATGGCCGAAAGCGAGTTGAGGGTTGGGACGTCGACCGATATCCAGTTCGTCAGGCTGGTCGAACACGGCAGGGTCACGGTTGGCGGCGCCCACCGCCAGAGTCACGAAGCAACCTGGGGCGATCGTCTGCCCGTCGGGCAGGACGATGGGTGCGGTCGCCAGTCGGTTGTTGAGCTGCAGCGGACTCTCGTAGCGCAGCAGTTCTTCCACCGCCGAAGGCAGCAGGGCGGGATCCGCGGCCAGTCTGGCGAACTGATCAGGGTGCGACAACAGCGCGTGCAGGCCGTTGCCGATGAGGTTCGTCGTGGTCTCGTGACCGGCGTTCAGCAGGAAGATGCAGTTGTGCAGCAGTTCCGGCTCGGACAGCCGCTCGCCGCCGACCTCCCCCTGGATCAAGCGCGTCAGCACGTCCACCTCGGGGTCTCCGGGCGATGCTCGACGGTGGCGCACCAGTGTGCGCAGGAGAGCCAGGAAGTCGCTGACCGCGGCGTCGCCCGCCGCCCGCATCGCCTGCGATGGCTGCGGCTCCAGCGCGCCCAGGATGTCGATCGACCACTGGCGCAGAGAGGTACGTTCTTCCTGCGGGACAGCCAGCAGGTTGCCGATGACCTCGATCGGGATGCGTGCCGCGAAGTCGTCGATCAGGTCCGGCGCCGGGAGCTCCTCCATGCGGTCGATCAGCGCATCGACGAGCGTGACGAGCCCTGGCTCCATGCGTGCGATCGCGCGCTGGTTCAAGGCGCCGAGCAGCAGGCGACGCACTCGGGTGTGCAGGGGGGCGTCGTTGAAGACCAGGCTCGTCGTGTGGTGCTCGAACAGCGGGGTGCCGTCGCCGAACTTCGGCGCAAACTCCAGCCGCTTGTCCGAACTGGCGGCTGGATCGCGGTAGACCGCCATCACGTCGGCATGTCGGGTCAGGAGGACCGAGTCGGTCGCCAGTGCATGCACCGGTCGGTGGCGCCGCAGGGCGGCGTACCAGGGATAGGGGTTTTCCACGAACCCGGGCGGTGGTGCGGAGAGCGTGAAATCCGCCAGCGTCGCCGCGTCAGGGTCGTGGCGGTCCGGGGCGGGGCAGGGCAGGGCAGCGGACATGGTGGCGAAGAGCTCGAGGCTGTGCAGCATACGCTGAGCGCTGTCGCACTCCGGCCGCTCCCCGCTGGCGTCGTCGCCTCGGCGAGCGCCCGGTCGTGACGCGACGGCCTCTGGCGGCGGGATAATGCCCGCTATGTTCACCGGTATCGTCCAGGGCCTCGCCCACATCGTTTCCCTGTCCGACCGGACAGGTCTGCGGACCTTCACCCTGGCCTTCCCCGACGGCTTCTGCGAGGGTCTGGAGATCGGCGCGAGTGTGGCCTGCAACGGCGTGTGTCTGACGGTCACGCGCGTGGACGGGGCGGGCGGTCAGGCCGACTTCGACGTGATGCAGCAGAGCCTGCATGTCACCACACTGGGTGGGCTGCAAATCGGTCACGCGGTCAACGTCGAGCGCGCGGCGCGCGACGGCGCGGAGATCGGCGGGCATCCCCTTTCGGGGCATGTCGATTTCCAGGCCCGGCTCCAGTCGCTCCGTAGGCCCGAGAACAACCACGTCATGCGTCTGGCTGTCCCGGCGCCGTGGATGCGCTACATCTTTGCCAAGGGCTACATCGCGGTCGATGGCGCCAGCCTGACCGTGGCCGATGCCGGGCGCTTGCCGGACGGCAGCGGCTGGTTCGAGGTCTGGCTGATCCCCGAAACCCTGCGCTTGACGACCTTCGGCAGCAAGACCGTGGGCGACGCCTTCAACATCGAGATCGAACGCCAGACGCAGGTCTTTGTCGACACCGTGCGCGCGGCACTGGCCGAACGCTTCGGCCCGCTGATGCCGGCGATCGAGCGCTTCCTGGCGCGTGAAGGCCTCACGCTGGAAGGTGGCGGGGCGACGATCCCTGCCGACCGCTAGCCGGCTGCCGCACCGACGCGCCTGACTCGACCGCGCCTGCCGACGCGCTCCAGTTGACGTCGGGCCGTGGTTCAGCCGTGACGCCTCTCGAAGTCACGCATGTAGCCCACCAGCGCCTGCACGCCGGCGATCGGCATTGCGTTGTAGATCGACGCCCGCATGCCACCGACCACGCGGTGTCCCTTGAGTTGCACCAGGCCCGCCGCTTGCGCGCCCGCCAGGAAGGCCTCGTCCAGCCGCGCGTCACCCAGGAAGAAAGGCACGTTCATCAGGCTGCGGCAGGCCGGGTCCACCGGGTTCGAATAGAACGACGACGCGTCGATGAAGTCGTAGAGCAGCGCCGCTTTGACCTGGTTGCGCTGCGCCATGGCCGCCAGACCGCCCTGGGCCTTCAGCCACTTGAAGACCAGCCCGGCAATGTAGATCGCGTAGGTGGGCGGCGTGTTGTACATCGATCCGTTGTCCGCGACCCGCTTGTAGTCGAAGGCGCTGGGGCAGGCAGCCGATGCCCGACCGATCAGGTCGTCGCGCACGATGACCAGCGTCAGCCCCGAAGGACCGATGTTCTTCTGCGCGCCGCCATAGATCAGCCCATAGCGCGAGACGTCCACCGGCCGCGACAGCAGGTTGCTCGACATGTCGGCCACGAGCGGGACGGCCCCGGTGTCGGGCACCCAGTGGTACTCGACCCCGCCGATCGTCTCGTTGGCGCAGAGATGGACGTACGCCGCATCGGCGCGCAGCGTCCAGGTCTCCTGCGGCGGGATGCTGCGGTCGTTCGAGCCACGAGACGAAGCCGCGATATGCACGCGCGTGTAGCGTTGCGCTTCCTGGATGGACTTGCGGCTCCACTCACCGGTGTCGACGTAGTCGGCGCCGTCGTGACCACGCAGCAGGTTCAAGGGCAGGATCGCATTCTGGGCGATCGCGCCCCCCTGCATGAACAGCACCTGATAGCCGGAGGGCACTTGCAGCAGTTCCCTAAGGTCGGCCTCGGCCTCGGCCGCGATGGACATGAATTCTCTTCCGCGATGGCTCATCTCCATCACCGACATGCCGCTGCCGTGCCAGTCGAGCATCTCCTGCGAGGCCTGCTGCAGCACGGGTTCGGGGAGCGTGGCGGGGCCGGCGCTGAAGTTGTGGACACGGGTCATGGGTGGGGTACCAAGGCGGGAAGGTGGACGCTGCGGCAAGACAGCGGCCGAGATTATCCGGGCGGCACGGTAGCGGCGATCGCCACCGTGCCGAGGTGGGTCGGGCTTGCGCGACCGAGGTGACGATGCGACGATCAGCCGATGAGTGACTTCACCTTCTTCTGGCACGACTACGAGACCTTCGGTCGAGTGCCTTCGCGAGACTGGCCGGCGCAGTTCGCCGGCGTGCGCACGAATGCGCAGCTGGAGGAGACCGAGGCGCCCGTCGTGCATTTCTGTCGTCCGCCGCGCGACCGTCTGCCCGACCCCGAGAGCTGCCTGATCACCGGTCTCGTGCCCCAGGTCTGTGCGGATCGGGGCCTACCCGAGCACGCCTTTGCCGCCGAGATCGAGCGCGCGCTGTCGTTGCCCGGGACGGTGGGTGCGGGCTACAACAGCCTGAGGTTCGACGACGAGGTCACGCGCTTCCTGTTCTGGCGCAATCTGCTGGATCCCTACGCCCGCGAGTGGCGAAACGACTGCGGACGCTGGGACCTCCTCGACACTGTGCGTTGCGCCCATGCACTCCGGCCCGAAGGGATCGAGTGGCCCAGAGGCGCAGACGGACGCACCAGCTTCCGGCTCGAGTTGCTGACGGCGGCCAACGGCCTGGACCATGGCAGCGCGCATGAGGCGCTGTCGGACGTGCGCGCGACGATCGCGCTGGCACGTCTGATCCGAACGCGTCAGCCACGGCTGTGGGACTTCTGCGTGTCGCTGCGCCGCAAGGACAAGGTCGTGGAGCAACTCGCCGCGGGGCGTCCCGTGCTGCACGTCTCGGGACGCTACCCGGTCCAGCGCGGATGCATCGCCATCGTCTGGCCCTTCGCGCCGCACCCGGTGCACCGCAACGAGGTGATCGTCTGGGACTTGATGCACGATCCGCAGGAACTGATGTCGATGACGGCGCAGGAAGTGCGCGCGCGGCTGTTCGTGCGGGACGAAGACTTGCCGCCAGACCGTGCGCGTCTCCCACTGAAGACCATCCACCTCAACCGTGCGCCAGTGGTGACCCGTCACATCGACACGCTGACCGACGAACGCGCGCAGCATTGGGGGATCGACAAGGCGCAGGTCTGGCGCCATGCGCAGACGGCTGCGCGTATCGGGGCCTCGTTGGCTGGTCTGTGGCCTGGCGTCTATGAACGGCCGGTCGAGCATGCACCGACCGACGTCGACGAGGATCTCTACGGTGGTTTCCTCGAGGAGGGCGACCGTTCTGCCCTGCGCAAGGCCCGTATTTCGTCCGCGCAGGGAGCAACTTCTGGCCTGCCCTCCTTCAGCGATTCGCGGCTGGACGAGCTGGTGTTCCGCTATCGGGCGCGCAACTTTCCACACACCTTGTCGCCCCAGGATGCCGAGCGATGGCGGAGGCACTGCCGCGCTCGTCTGCATGAGGGCCGAGGCAGCATCACCCTGGCCGACTTCCAGGACACATTGGACCGGCTCAGCGAGAGTGCGGACGACCGTGGGCTGGACATCCTCGGTGCGCTGTCGGATTGGGCAACCGAGATCGCGCCTTGAAACGCCAGCATCGGCAGGCCTGCACGCGTCGCCAGGGAGACCTGTCGGCGCGTCATGTGCTCAGACCGGGGGTCAGCGGGGGGTCAGCGTCGCCTCGAGTTCCTTGCATGACGGCGCACAGACGAAATGGGTCTTGCCCATCAGCTTGCGCGACTTCAACTGCGCTCGGGGGCGGTGCTTGCCACACAGGAAACATGACATGGTGGCGGCGCCGAAGTGGCCCGTGGCCACGAAAGGAGAACCCGGTACCTTGGAGTGGTAGCGCAGGCCTTCGCTCGAGACGGTGGTCTTGGGAGGGGTCTTGGCCATCGAGGAATCCGCTGGGGTTTCTTTCGACAGTCGGCCCTGCCGAGGGCGAGCCGCTGTCCCCAAGGGGCGACGGGCGCTCGCGCGCCCGTGCCTGAATGAGGCGATTATCGCGCGGCTCGCGTGTCGGTGTCTGTGGTGCAGCGCAGTGTCCGAGTCGGCGAGTGCGATGCGTTCACGGGACGGCCCACCACGCAGCCGCAGCGGCTGGCGCCGCTGGCGAGCGACCACAATACGCCGTCGGCTGCCCTGGAGGGCGTGCATCGAGCACGCCACACGATGATGGACCGCTCGGAACGCTTCTACCGCATCGAGGCCTTGATCCGATCGCGCGGCTGCGTCAGTTTCTCCGATCTGCTGAAGGAGCTGGAAGTCTCGCCAGCGACGCTCAAGCGCGACCTGCAGTACCTGCGCGACAGGATGAACGCGCCCATCGTCTGGGACGTCTACGACAGGGGCTACAAGCTGCAGGCCAGCACCGGCGTGCGCGCGCCCGTGCAGCATGAGCTACCGGGTGTTTGGTTTTCAGAGCGTGAGATCCATGCGCTGCTGACCATGCACCAACTGATCGGCAGCCTGGACGACGGGGGCGTACTGGCCCGTCACCTGCAGCCGCTGCTCGACAAGTTGCAGGGCATGCTCGGCGCCAACAGCCGCGAAGCCGATCTGCTGATGAAGCGGGTGCGCATCGTCAGCACGGGGCGCCGCCCGGTGCCGAGCAAGTGGTTCGAACTGTTCGGCGATGCGCTGCTGCGTCGCCGACGGGTCCACATGCGCTACCAGACGCGTGGTCGGCGCGCGGTCAGCGAGCGCGAGGTGTCGCCCCAGCGGTTGGTGCACTACCGGGGCACCTGGTATCTCGACGCGTGGTGCCACCGCAAGGAGGCATTGCTGCGCTTCGCACTGGATGCGGTCGAGACCGCCCAGGCGCTGGACCTGCGTGCCAGGGAGATCGCCGTCAAGACGGTCGAGGCCGAGCTCGATGCGGGTTACGGGATCTTTGCCGGGCGGAAGGCGCAGTGGGCCCATTTACGGTTCGCGCCCGAAGTGACGCCGTGGGTCAGCCGGGAAGAGTGGCACCCGGCACAGCGGGCTCATCTGCTGGACGACGGTGCCTATGATCTGCAGTTGCCGTACACCAACGAGACGGAACTCGTCATGGATGTACTGCGCCACGCCGGCCATGTCACGGTGCTCGGTCCGGCCTCGCTGGCCAGCGCGGTGCGCGCGCAACTCGAGGCCGGGTTGCAGAATGCGATGCAGGGGACGGTCGCGACAAAGCCACCCGAGCCGGGTCCGCCGCGGCGCTGAGTGCCAGAGCATGCGTCCGGCGGTGCCCAGGGGTACGCTCGAACGCCGCGCCCCCCGCTGCACGTCCATGATCCGGCCCGATCCGTTGCCGTGGTTCGAGCTCGGATGCGGGGCGTTCTGGCACACCCGGCGGTGACGTCGGTCGTGTGTTCGGCCTACGAGACGTGCGTCACGCCCCGGATCGACATCAGCAGCGCGGCAGCGCCAGCCGCCAGCACTGCCGATACCCACAGGGCAGAACTGCCCAAGTGCGTCAGCAACAGCCCGAAGAGCAGGGGGGATAGCGCCTGGGACAGACGTGCCGGCAGCATCATCCAGCCCAATGTGGCGCCATAGCCCGCGGGCCCGAACAGCGCCAGCGGCAAGGTGCCCTTGGCAATCGTCATGATGCCGTTGCCGGCGCCGTGCAGCACAGCGAAGACCGGAGCGGCCACCGGACCGAGCAACAGCAGGAGCACGGCGCCAGCCGGGTGGGTGAGCGCGGCCATCCGCGCCGACAGCAGAGGGTGCAGGTGACGCAGCAGGCCGAACTCCAGCAACCGGCCGGCTACCTGGGCTGGACCGATGAGCGCGCCCACCGCCACCGCACCCGACAGGCTGAGCCCGACGGCTTGCAGCATGGCGGGCAAGTGAGTGGCCATCGCAGTGCTGATGAACCAGACGATCGCGAACACGATCGACAGGCGCAGCGCGATGCTGCGCCTGCCATCCGCGGACATGGCGGGCGGCGAGTCGGGCGGGGCGATCTGTGGCTGCACGGCCGACCGGGGGGCGTCGTGTCCTCCATGGTCAACACAGTTCTCGGTGATGTCGCCGGCGGCCCGCGTATGGCCTGCCGCGACGGGGCTGACGGTAGCAACCCCCGTGTTTGCACCCGGCGGCGATAGATCGACCGCAACTGCGCCGGTCGGCGGCGCGTTTGGCAGCCACGCGGTCAGCGGCAGGCCGATCAGCACGTGCAGCGCCGCCCAGCCCAGGCAAGCGCCTCGCCAACCCAGGGTGGCTTCCATCGCAGCGGTCAGTGGCCAGCCGATGGTCGAGGCAAAGCCCGCGATCAGCGTGATCCCGGTGATCGCGTTGCGGGCCGTGGGCCCGTACAGTCTGACCAGGGCGGCAAAGGCGGCTTCGTACAGCCCGCAGCCCATCGCCAAACCCATCCACAGCCAGGCCACCACCAGCAGGATCGGACCGGATGCGAAGGCCAGCAAGCACAGTGACAGTGCGAACATCGCATGCGCGACGGCTAGCACGGGACGACCACCGAGCCGGTCGATCCTGCGCCCGGCCCAGGGCCCGATCACCGCCGAGACCAGCAGTGCAGCCGAGAACGCCAGGAAGACGAAGGGCACCGACAGGCCCAGGTCAGCGGCGATGGGTGCCGCGAGGATGGCGGGCAGGTAATACGAGGACGCCCAGGACAGCGTCTGAGTCGACCCGAGGCAGGCAATCGTGCGCCAGCGCGGAACCGGCATCACAGGGCGGGGCGGGGCAGGTCAGGCACGTGCGGATTGTGCGCCCGGCGACAATCCGCATCGATGAACCCCGGGCTCCCCCAAGCTGCGGCTGCCTTCGTGATCTGGGGCTTGATGCCGCTGTACTTCCAGCATGTGGCTGCGGTGGCGCCGATGGAGGTGGTCGCCCACCGTGCCGTGTGGGCGCTGGTTTTCGTGCTGATCCTGCTGGCTTGGCGCGGGCAGTGGCAGGGCCTGCGCCGGGCGCTGCAGCGCCCGCGTGTCATCGGTCTTGCCGCAGCCAGCGCGGCGATCCTTTCCCTGAATTGGCTTCTGTACGTGATCGCCGTGCAGAACGGTCAGGTCGTCGAAGCCAGCCTGGGCTACTTCATCAATCCGCTGGTCAACGTGCTGGTCGGTGTGGCCATCTTGGGCGAGCGGTTGCGGCGCGCGCAGTGGGTCGCGGTCGGCCTGGCCGCTGCCGGCGTGATGTGGCTATCGTGGAGCGCGGGTGCGCCACCCTGGATCGCGCTCGTCTTGGCGGTGAGTTTTTCGATCTACGGGCTTCTGCGCAAGACCTCCACACTCGGTCCGCTGGAGGGGTTGGCGCTCGAGACGCTGCTGGTCGCGCCGGTGGCCCTGCCGCTGCTGGTGTGGTGGAGCCTGGCAGGCGAGACCTTCAGCAGCCCGAGCGGCCTGACGCTTTTGCCCTGGCTCGTGATGCTGGGTCCTCTGACCGCCCTGCCGCTGATGCTGTTCGCCGCGGCCGCAAGACGACTGCAACTCGCAACCGTGGGCTTGATGCAGTACATCTCGCCTACCTTGCAACTGCTCGCTGGGGTGCTGTTGCTCGGAGAGGCCTTCGATCCCGAACGGGCGGTCGGCTTCGTGCTGATCTGGTCGGCGCTCGCTATCTACAGCGTCCACGCCTGGCGAACCCACCGCCAGGCGCGCACGGCGGCTTAGCGGAGATCGCCGGCCAGGCTGGCCAGGGTGTCGGCTGCGATCGTCACATGTGCAGGATAGTTGGTGTGATCGCAGCCCAACTTGACACTGGCCCCGGCGCGCACCGCTTCGCGCGCGGCCTTCGGTAACTCGAAGCGCACGAAGTGCACCGAGGAGGTCTTCTCGGCGTTCTCGCGGTCCAGGTCCTCGTCGGCGATGGCGTAGATGCGCGGCTGGCCCTCGACCTCGACGAACATGCGGTCCTCCACGCCGATCAGACGCGCGAGCTCGCGCTTGCGTTCGTTCGGATCCGGGTACTCGATCAACATCGTCGCCTTCCAGTTCGTGCCGTCCGGCACGAGCGGGCCGTAGGCCTCGATCTCGCTGAGGATGCCGTCTTCCTCGAAGATCTTCTCGATGTGGAGCATCTCCTGGATCTGGCGGCGGATGGTCTTTTCGTCCTCGAACTGCAGCGTGATGTGCTCGCCGAGCGTGACGCTGCGCAGCTTGCGGTGCGCGATCGCCTCGGGCCGGCTGGCCTTGCGGATCTTGGAATAAGCCTCCAGGGTCATGAGGCTGTCACGGGTGATGGTGGTCACGGGAGACTCCTTGGATGCGAAGTGAGGAATGGGATCACAGGCCGTAGGCGTGGCGGACCAGACTCAGCGGATGCTGCAGGGCTTTGGCAGGTGTGCCCGCTTGCGCCATGCCCTGCGCGATGTGGTGGCCGGCCAGCGCGCAATCGCTGCTGATGAAGTCGGGTTCGTCCCGGGCCATGGCCTTGAAGACGGGCTTGCCGATCTTCATCGCCACCGGGTGATAAGGCTTTTTGACCCCGTAGGTCCCGGCATGGCCGGAGCAGCGCTCGACCGTGTTGAGCTTGACCTCCACCGTCTGGCCGATGAGCTTGAACATCTCCTCGGTCTTCTTGCCGATGTTCTGCACGCGGCCATGACAGGGGATGTGATAGCTGACCTTGCCCAGCGCCGCCTTGAAGTCGGTCTTCAGCAGGCCGTCCTTGTGGCGCGCGACGAAGTACTCGAAGGGGTCGAACATCGCTGCCTTGACCGCCTGCGTGTCAGCGCAGTCGGGGAACATCAGCGGCAGTTCCTGCTTGAACATCAGTGTGCAGCTCGGCACCGCGCTGACGATGGCCCAGCCGTCGCGGGCGTACTTCGCCAGCACCGGCATGTTGGCCTCCTTGTGCCGAGCCACAGAGTCCAGGTCGCCGAGCTCGAGCTTGGGCATGCCGCAGCAGCTCTCCTTCTCGACGATCTCGTAGGGAATCTCGTTGTGGTCGAGCAGCTTGATCAGGTCTTCGCCGATCCCGGGCTCGTTGTAGTTGACGTAGCAGGTCGAGAAAATCGCGACCTTGCCCGGGGTGCGCTGACCCTTGACGGCGGGGAAGGTCGGGTTGCTCATTGCGCGGCCCCAGCGGAAGCGCTGAGGGGCCAGGCTGGGCATCCAGGCGTCGGGGTGCACGCCGAGCTGGCTGTCCATCAGCTTTCGTGCGAACGTCGTCTTGTTGATGGCGTTGACGGCCTGCACGACGATGGGGATGCCGGCGAAGCTGCCGTGGGTGTCGGTCGAGGCGAGGAACTTCTCCTTCGCACTGACCTCGCCCTTCTTGTGCTTGATCGCCTTGGCACGCAGCATCAGGTGCGGAAAGTCCAGGTTCCACGGGTGCGGCGGCGTGTACGGACACTTGGTCATGTAGCACAGGTCGCACAGGTAGCACTGGTCGACGACCTTCCAGTAGGCTTCCTTCTTCACGCCGTGGACCTCGCCGTCCTCGGTCTCGTCGACCAGATCGAACAGCGTGGGGAAGCTCTGGCACAGGCTCACGCAGCGGCGGCAGCCGTGGCAGATGTCGAACACCCGTTCCATTTCCTTGAAGGCGGACGCCTCGTCATAGAACTCAGGGTTCTTCCAGTCCAGCGGGTGGCGGGTGGGAGCTTCGAGGTTGCCTTCACGCATGACGGGTGCTCTTCGTGGCGGGAGGTGTGCGAAACCACAGCCGACGGGCTGCGGTGGGGGATGTCAGGTTGCCTCAGCAGAAAACAAGGGGCCGAAGCCCCTTGTCTGCGGACCAGGCGGAACGCCGTGGTCAGTCGACCAGCGCGTCCAGAGCCTTCTGGTAGCGGTTGGCGTGCGAGCGCTCGGCCTTGGCCAGCGTCTCGAACCAGTCGGCGATCTCGTCGAAGCCTTCTTCGCGAGCGGTCTTGGCCATGCCCGGGTACATGTCGGTGTACTCGTGGGTCTCGCCGGCAACGGCGGCGGCCAGGTTCTGGCGGCTGCTGCCGATGGGCATGCCCGTGGCGGGATCACCCGAGCCGTTCTCGAGGAACTCGAGGTGGCCGTGTGCGTGGCCGGTCTCGCCTTCCGCGGTGGAGCGGAACAGCGCTGCCACGTCGTTCTGGCCCTCGACGTCTGCCTTGTTTGCGAAGTACAGGTAACGGCGGTTGGCCTGGGATTCGCCTGCGAAGGCGTCCTTCAGGTTCTGCTCGGTCTTCGAACCTTTGAGTGCCATGGGATGGCTCCTTTGGTGTTGACAAGGGGGTGGACATTCGTTGCGCAGCGCGACGCAACAAACAGACAGAACGGTAACAAAGCCAGCGCCGTCCGGCCAATGGGAAGTTTCAATCCTTGCGATTGACTCAGGCAATCTGTGACCAAGCGGCGATAGCGCTCAATCGGTGATGGACCTTTTCAGCAGGTCCGAGGTCAGACGGTGCAGCTTGCTGCCGGGCTCCGCTAACTGGTCGATGACCGTGAAATGGTTGCGCCCGGTGAGCGCTGCGCATATCGGCACCCGGTCTGCACCCCACCGGCGTCGGATCAGTCTGTTGTGGCGCAGGAACTCGCTGCTCTCCTGAGCGCCCGCCACGGCGTAGAGTCGGCCGCCAGGCGCAGGGAAGCGAGCAGGGCTGAGGCGTTGCACATCGGCGGGCGTGAGCTTCAGGTCGGGTTGCAGGAAGCTGACGTGACGGATCGGCTCCAGATCGAAGACGCCTGACACCGACAAGGCCGTTCGCACCAAACCGCGGGGGAGATCGGGGCCCACGATGGGCCACTCCGCGCACAACAGCATCGCGGCCAGATGTCCACCAGCCGAGTGGCCGGCGACGACCAGGCGCCGGGGGTCGCCGCCGTGCTCGGCGGCGTGGCGCCAGGTCCAGGCCAGCGCGCGCGCCATCTGCAGTGCGATGTCGGCGATGCCCACGGTAGGACACAGCGCGTAGTTGGGCACCACGACCAGTGACCCTTGTTCGGTGTAGGCCGGTGCGATGAAGGAGTGATCTGCCTTGTCGAAGGCTCGCCACCACCCGCCATGGATGAAGAAGAGCACCGGCGCGCCGCTGGCGTCGCTGCAGTCCGGCGAGGGAAGGAACAGGTCCAGGGTCTCTGCGGGGCCGTCACCGTAGGCGATGTCGAGCACGCAGGGCAGGCGCGCGCGAACCCGGGCCGAGTCTGCCGCCCATCGCGCGAAAATCTCGGCGTGCTCGGGCACGAGTTCACGGTTGTTGTACATCGCGTCGAGCGCGCGGCCGGCAGGCAGTCGAGGCATGGCAAGTCTCCAGGAAGGCGCTCGGGACGGCGCATCCGGCATCGAAGGCGCCGCCGCGACGTGAACGTGAGTCGACGCGAGCGTCAGGTCGCGGGATGACGCATACGCGCATGCTCGGCCAGATCGTTCCAGACGTCCTGACGGACGAGCAGGCCGTTGACGACCAGGAATCGATCGACGAAGCGGATGCCTTCGAACGCACTTCCGTCAGGCCAGTGGCCGAACAGCGTGCCGTAGCAGTAGACCACCGTGCCGTCCGATGTCCAGCATTCGTCGAAGCGCTCGAAGGTCTTGGCCACTGCCTGGTAACGACTGCGGCCCCATGCCACCAATTCCTCCAACGCGCGGAAACGCGCGCCGCCGGGAAAACACATCTCGAAGCCCGGCGCGAGAAAGCCGCGAGCCCGTTCCAGATCACGCGTCTGCATCGCCTCCAGAAAGTCGCGCACCAGGGCTGCTGCGGGTGGGTGTGCGGCGCCCCCCTCGCGGAACACCCGACCGTCGCGGCGGTAGGTGGCGGCTTCCTGCACGAAGGTCGTCGTTCCCGCCTCCGGGCTGGCGATGACCGAGCGTACGGCGGCACTGACGTGGTCGACGAGGCGCTCGCGCACTTCGGGCGCATAGCCGGGCAGCAGCGTGATCTGGGTGATGGGCATGTCGGGTGGCTCCGTAGGACAGGGCGCGTCTCGGCCCGCCTGGGGCCGTCCGCCTTTGTCGCTAGAATAACGGTAGTTCGTGGGGACGTAGCTCAGCTGGGAGAGCGTCGCGTTCGCAATGCGAAGGTCGGGAGTTCGATCCTCCTCGTCTCCACCACCGTTTTGGAAGCCAGGCGTCTCGTCTGGCTTTTATTGCCCGGATTGCCAGTAGTGGCGCGGGTTCGCAGGTTGATGCGGTTCCTGACCGCTGGCCAGCGGGTGACCTTACCCGCCCTTCCGACCCGCCCAGCCTTTCTTTTCTCCATTCGACCTGTGGCTGGCCGATGCACGGCCGGTCGATAAATCAAGGACTCAGGGCGCCCATGCCTGGGTGTTCTTCGCCGGTCGGGTGTCAGCACGTGATGCCCGCCGTCTGGGCACGGCCATCATCAGCCACACCTGCGCGCGCACGCGGCAGCTCCGGCTCACGTCCTACGACCGGCTGTTCCCGAACCAGCACACGATGCCCAAAGGTGGGTTCGGCAACCTGATTGCCTTGCCTTTGCAGAAGGGGCCCAGAGAGCAGGGATTCAGCGTCTTCGTCGACGCTGATCTGCGCCCCTACCCGGACCCATGGGCATTCCTGGCCTCCATTCAGCCGATGGCCGCGCACGACATCGAGCTGGAGCCCGAGCTGCGCGAAGCCTTCATGGCCGAGGCTGAGGCCAGCCACCGCCCGGCGTCGCAGGTCGTGCGGGAGCTGATGCGCGAGTTCGTCGAGCGTCACCGGCAGGCGCGCGAGTACGACGCTTTCCTGCGCGCCAAGGTCGATGCGGCGCGCGCGCAGATCGCCTCCGGCCAGGTCGGCAGCAGCGCTGACGTCGAAGCTCGCTTCGCCGCCCGTCGCGCCGCGCATCGGGCCAAGACCGGCCGCGCTGACGCATGAGGGTTCTGTGGACCCTCGCCGCCGAGCAGGACCGCGCCGACGTCGTCGACTTCATCGCCCAGGACAACCCGCTCGCTGCCATCCGGAGGGGTGAGATTTTCGGCGCAGCAGTCGGCCGACTGGCCGAGCACCCCTTGATGGGGCGGCCGGGACAAATTCCGGGCACCCGCGAGTTGATCCCGCACGAGAGCTACCGGCTGGTCTACGAGGTGCAGGCCGACACCGTGTGGATCTTGGCCCTGGTGCACACCGCTGGCTATTGAATCCCGCCGAGGCGGTGTCTGGCTTCGGTCGAGTCGGGCGTCTTTCAGGCCCCGCAGCAGGGTAGGGTGGTACCGGCGTATCGGGTTCAGGGCTGGCGAGAACGCTCCCGCAGACGTTCGCGCACGAGCCGGATGTGGGATCGCAGGTCGTAGAGCTCCGCGGTAAAGGCCAACGGAACACCGATACGCTCGATTTTGGCGTCCAGTCGCTCCAGCCACTGCGCGAGCATGTGGAGGTCGGCGTCTGGTTGCTCCAGCTCGAATTCCAGCTGCCTGAGGTCGGCGTACCATCGATAGATGCGGGAGCGCAGACGCATGGTTACCAGTGGCGGAACGATGCGCGACAACGGCACCAGTGCTGCCGCCAGTGGCAGCAGGACGATCCACATGCGATCGATGAAGGTGGCGAGCCAGAAGGGCAGGTGGCGCTGCAGCCACGGTGGTCCTTCACGGTAGAAGCGTGCGGCCTCTCCGGCCAGGGGAATCGCGTCCGTGTCGGCTCGAGGGTACTCTGCGCTGCGGTTGAACCAACCCGCTTCGCGATGCACCGACTGGGCGGTCTGCAACAGCATCTGCATCAAGGCAGGGTGCAAGTCGGCCCTCACCACCAGCGACGCCGTCGAAGCCACCATCCGAAGGTCCCGCGCGGGTACGTCTTGTGCCGGTTGGATCACACCGCGCGGCAGCACCAGCGGCCGCAGGAACTCCAGTCGGCGTGCGGCCGCTTCCGCCTGGCCGAAATCGAAGACGGCGACCTCCGGTGTGGCCAGCAGGTACTGCACGAGGGGCGCATCGGCGGCCGACACCAGCGCCAGTGCGTCGACCTGTCCCTGCACCAGGGCCACCACACGTTGTACCGCCATGGCCTCGCGCGCCAGCAGTTGCGAGTCGCCCAGGCCCTGGTCCGCTGCCAGTCGTCGCAGCAGTGGCGCCGATCCACCACCGGCGGGCCCGATGTCGATGCGCCAGGGCGCCAGTTGCGCGAGACGATCGGGCGATGCCCCTGGTGCCAACCCGAGCTTCGAGACGCTGGCTCGGCGGTAGAACAGCCACAGTGGCTCTATCGCGACGCTGCCAAGTGAGACCAGGCTCGTGCGCGCGTCCGTCGGAAGGGGGACGCCGCCCTGGACGAAGGCTGCATCGACGCCAGAACCCGGATCGAGCAGGAGCGACAGGTTGTCGGTAGCCCCGGCGGTGGGACGCAACTCGACCTGCATGCGGCGCGCGGACAGGACCGTCAGATAGCGTTGGCCGAAGGCCTCGTAGGCGCTCTGTTGCGGACCGGTGGCGATCAGGAGATGCCGATCGGACGGGATGGGTTCGAGCAGCCGCCAAGCCCCCCACAACGACAGTGCCAACGCGGCGATGAGTATCGACAGCATCGCCAGCGCGGGCAGACCCGCGCTGCGCAAGGCCGATGGGGTCAGCGGTACGGCGGG
Source organism: uncultured Rubrivivax sp. (assembly GCA_964522465.1). GTDB lineage: Bacteria > Pseudomonadota > Gammaproteobacteria > Burkholderiales > Burkholderiaceae_C > Rubrivivax. The sequence continues at coordinate 19,601 of CAZFVH010000001.1, forward strand.
CAGGGGCGGGGCGCGGCGACGCGGTGGCCCCTGATTGCCTGGTGACGAGGCCGGACCGTCGTGGTCAGTCATCTGCCGCTCGGATCGCTCGGTGATGGCGTTTCGATGGCAGACGAGCGCGGTGGTGCCGCCTCGGGCAGCCAGCGGCGCGCAGCCTCTCGCAAACGCTGCTCGATCAGGCGCTGCCTCTGCGGATCGGCAGCGCCGCAGGCCCACTGACAGATGCGATCGGTGGGGGACTCGAAGTCGCAGTGTGACGCTCCTTCGATGACGTGGTCCGAATCGATTTCCGGCAGTGCGGTGGCCCAGGGCGCGGCAACGGACTGCGCATTGCAACTCGAGGGCGGGGCTCGCAGCAGCAACACCGGCACCCGCACCTGCGGTGCCGCATCGCGCCCGAGCGCGCCGGCACGGTCCCGATGCAGGCGGTCGAAGGGGTCGAGGCCGACATAACCAGCCACGCCGTCCGTGCGTGCGGCCAGTAGGCTCGAAAGCCCGCCCGCGGAAAAGCCGATCAAGATCACCTGGTCCACGCGGGCGCCGAAGGTCGGCGTGCGCCGCAGGCGGTCGACCAGATCCTCCAGGGCGAGAGCGTTGCGCTCGAAATCGAAGGTGTAGGGCAGATCGACCGTCAGCGCCAGCACCCCGTCGCGGGCCAGCGCCCTGGCATGTCCGGCCAGGGTCGTGCGAGAACGCGTGAACCCGTGCGAAAGCAAGGCGGCGCCGCGTACCGGGCCTGCAGGCTCATGGACATCGACCGTGACGGCCCGACCCTCGGGGGCGAGCATCAATGTCAGCGTACGGGTCGGCGGCGGTGCCGGGGCCGCACAGCCCTGGAGTGCGAGTGCAAATGCCAGCAGGAGCAGCCCATAGACGCAGGCGAGCGTGCCTCGCCGCGGCATGTCCCGTCGTCGGCAAGCGCAGGCGTTGCTCGTGTTGTGAGCGTCGGCGAGACCGACACAGCAGGGAGTGCGCGACACGGTGGGTCTGATGGCGACAGCCGGTGTATCTGGCAAATGAACCCATGAAACGAATGCAGAGCCCACACGGACGATTTTGCCGCTGAAGGGCAAGACAGGTCAGCCAGATCGGTCGGCAGCTCTGGCCATCGAGAAATGATCGACGATCGTAATTTGACATAATACACATCGTCGCGTATTTTCGAATCCAACGAATCCCGCGCGCTCATGACTGTCGATCATCAGCGCAGTTGCCATTGCCGGCCCAGCACCGGCGGCGCTACGGTGTCGGTTGACGCAACCGGTTCGGCACGACGAAGCAATGCGTCAGGACGGCACCATGTCGCAGCAAAACCTGGCACCGTCGAGGCACGGTATCGCCATCGCAAGACCGTCGAGCCGTCGAGCCCGCGGCCCCGGGGACTCAACGACCGTCTTCGTCGCCCAGGCCGTCGATCATCGCGTCATAAGCCGCCGCATCGATGTTGGCGCCCTCCATGGGCCCGACGCGGTCCAAGGGCCGGCACACATGCCGGCGCAGCCCGCGCAGGCGTTCCGATGCCTCGACGGCACGGATCACGGCATCGGGGTTCATCAGTTGCACGAAGGGGTTGGCGAATGCCGGGGAGATCATGACGAGACTCCTGTGATCGAGGTCGCGATGATGTGAGTCTAGGAACCGCCTGGATCTGACGGAAGTCAGGACTTCGACAGATCCAGACTAGGAACTTTCCCTACAAGCATGTCGGCCTGTCAAGCCCTTCGTGCTGCCACATGACGCTTGAAGGGGCAATCGCCGACGCTCCCTCGTGCAACCGGCAGTCAATCCCCCGGCAGTTGCCGGGCCAGCCATTCCCGTCCGCTTCGGCGAGCGAAATCCTTCGCGCTCAGGCCCAGGTGATTGCGCAGCGCGGCATTCGCACCGCGGGCCAGCAGCAAGGCCACGGCCTCCTCACTTCCATACCCCGCTGCCATCATCAGCGCCGTCGTCCCGTTCGGTGCCGGCGCGTCGATCTGCGCGCCTTCGTCCAGCAGGAAGGCGATCGTACGCGGCTCGGGGCCGCTGGCTGCATAGTGCAGCGGCGCCCATCCGTCCCGGTTGACTTGTGCACCGATGTGGACCAGGCGCTGGCACCACTCCAGCGACCCTCGAATCGCGGCGATCATCAGCGGCGTTTCACCCTGCGCATTGGTGGCGTCGATCTGAAGACCAGGCGCGTCCAGCAGCACCAGGGCCAAGCGGTGCTGGCTGTCACGCAGTGCGAGATGCAGTGCGCGCTGCCCTTCAGGGTCCGGGGAGTTGACGTCGAATCCGCGTGCCAGGATGCGTTCCACCACAGCCGGGCGGTCACGCTTGATGGCCCGGAAGAAGTCCTCGTAGATTCCCGCCGATACCGATGGCGATGCGATCAAAAAGCAATACAGGACAAAACATTGAATGAGCAACTTCAAGAGAGTTGAAGTTCGACTTGAAGAAATGTCCCTGATCCTAAAAAAGCCAACGTTCAAAAACATTTGCGTCTGCTTTCTCAAGTCATGGTGGAGAAATCATCGGCTGGCCCTGGCGGTGTCATGAGGGCTTTGGTGAAGAGTCGGTCGAAGTTCATGCTCGTGACATGCGCGATGTCTTCCAGTGCCATCGCCTTGACCCGTGCCAGCTCCGCGGCGACGTGCACCACATGGGCCGGCATGTTCGGTCGCCCGCGATGCGGGACCGGCGCCAGATAGGGGCTGTCGGTTTCGATCAGGCACCGATCGATCGGCACAAATGCCGCCACCTCTCTCAGCGATTGCGCATTGCGGAACGTCAGGATCCCTGAGAACGAGATGTAAAACCCGAGATCCAGGGCCTGTCGAGCGACTTCGAGCGACTCGGTGAAGCAGTGGAAGACGCCGCCGGTCCGTGCGGCTCCCTCCTCCCTCAGGATACGTATCGTGTCCTCGCTGGCGCTGCGCGTATGCACGACCAGTGGCAGTCGCGCCTCGCGTGCTGCCCGGATGTGGACACGGAAACGCTCGTGCTGCCAGGCCATCTGTGCCACCGCGCGGTCACCGATGCGGTAGTGGTCCAGTCCGGTCTCACCGATGGCGACCACCCGAGGCCTTGCCGCGCGCTCGACCAGGGCATCGACATCGGGCTCGAGCACGCCCTCGTTGTCAGGATGCACGCCCACCGTGGCCCACAGGTTGGCATGTGTCATCGCCAGCGCATGCACCTGCTCGAACTCCTCCAGGGTCGTGCAGATACACAGCGCGCGCGTCACGGCGGCACGGGACATCGCGCCGAGCACCTCGTCCAGATGCTCGTGCAGGCCGGGGAAGGTCAGGTGACAGTGCGAGTCGACGAACATGTGTTGACGAGATGTCTGCAACAGGGGTCAGGGGAACAACGGACCACCCGGGGTTGTGTCGCGTCATCGCCGAGCGCTGGGACGGACCATGCCAGGCCTTGGCGTTCGATCTCGATACCCCGGAAAAACGCGCGACCCGGACGCTTCATGAGCCTTCCCCGCACGCGGGGCATGGGAAGCTCACAAGGTCTGGGTCAACCTACCGCTGGCGATCGTGGTGCCGAGCATCGACTCTATCCGCTGCCGCAAGACCCGCGTTTTCTCGTCGTCCGGAAAGGCCACGCCGACACCTGGCGTGCGCCCGCCGGACACTTGTGCCGGCGTGATCCAGGCCACCTTGCCGGCCACCGGGTGGCGAGTGGGATCGTCAGGCAGAGCCACCAGCAGGTAGGCGTCCTCACCGAGCCGGTGTTCCCGCTGCGTCGGCACGAACAGACCGCCGTAGGTCAACGCCGGCATGTATGCGGCGTACAGGGCCGCCTTGTCCCGGAAGACGAGCTGCATCACAGCCGGTCGCGGCAGCCCACCCGCTTGGCTGAACGCCGGTTCAGGCCCTTCCACCCGTACCATCGGGCTGACCGGCGGCAGACTGTTCATGGGGCCGGCAGTGTAGCGATGGCTCTGCCTGCCCTGCCGACGTTCTTGGTCCGCAGCGCTTCTCTGCCCTCGGCACACAGGGCTTCGAGCAGCAAGGGCTCGTTCCAGGGATGGTCGGCATGGCGCGCCACCCGCTGCAGGCTTCGCTGCCATGCGATCAGTGCGGGCAGTCGACCCCCCCCCTCGAATGCGGTATCGGGGTAGAACCTCGGCGCCCCGCCACATGCCCTGACGCTGGCGTCGTGGCACAGCTTGTGCATCGCATCCAACCAACGCGCGACAGGCCAACGGCTCAGGCGCTCGAGGTCGCCTGAAACGATGTCGCGCGGAATGGATGCCCAATCCGCGGCGGAAACCCCTTGCCGATGCCAGCGCAGCGCCTCAAGGGGCCGGCCGCCTGCACCATCGAGCAACACCCCGGCTTCGGGCACGCCGCGCTGCAGCAGCCATTGCAGAGCGGTTTCGCGCGGCGGCGCGGGCAGGCGCAAGCGCTGGCATCGACTGACCACCGTCGGCAGCAGGTGGGATGGGTCGGAGGCGGTCAGCACCAGACGGGAGCCGGGGGGCGGCTCCTCCAGCGTCTTCAGCAAGGCGCTGGCGCTGACCACGTTCATGGTCTCGGCCGGGTGGATGACCAGAACCTTGCCCTGCCCTCGCCCGCTGGTGGTGGTCATCCACGTCATGGCCGCGCGCATCTCGTCCACGCGGATCTGTCGGCTGGGTTTGCGCTTGTCCCCGGGCGGCGAAGCGAGCTGCTGCTCGACCGCCACGTCCTCCGGCAGGCGCAGCAGCAGGTCGAGATGTGTGCCTGCGCGCGCTAGGTGGCAACTGTCGCATCGTCCGCAAGGACGCACGGTCTCGGCGCCGTCGGTTTCGCATAGCAGGCCCTGGGCGAACGCAAGCGCAAACGTCAGGGCACCGACGCCGGCGTCGGCATGCACCAGCAGAGCATGACCGCGTTGTGTGTTCAAGGCGTTCGCCAGGGGCGCCGTGAGCCAGGGCAGCGCATCGATGCCGCCGTCGAGTGGCCGTTGGACCGCCGACGCCGGCGGGTCATCGGCGGCCGGCGCCGCCGCGGTGCTGGCACGCGTTCTCACCATGCGCGTGCTCCCAGCGCGGCCTCGACGGCTCGTCGGACTTGCTCCAGCGCTTGTCCGGCATCCAGTACGACAAAGCGCTGTGGCGCCAGGCGTCGACGGTCAGCGTATCCCGCACGCACCCGTTCGAAGAAGGCGGTGTCGAGAGCCTCGAATCGGTCGGCTGCACGCGCCCGTGCGCGCCGCTGCGCGGCTACCACCGGGTCGAGATCGAACCAAAGCGTCAGGTCGGGTTGCCGACCCTGTTGCACCCAGGTTTCGAGCGTCCCGAGCACGTCGAGATCGAATCCGCGGCCGGCGCCCTGGTAGGCGAAGGTCGCGTCGGTGAACCGATCGCAGAGCACCACATGACCCTGGGTCAGCGCAGGCTCGATGCAGCGCTGGAGGTGATCACGCCGAGCCGCGAAGACGAGCAAGGCCTCGGTCAGCGCATCCATGGGTTGGTGCAGCACCAGTTCACGCAGCGCTTCAGCCAGCGCCGTCCCGCCGGGTTCGCGAGTGACGACGACCTGACGGCCCCGCGCGCGGAGCCAGTTCGCCGCTGCTTCGAGGTGCGAGGACTTGCCGGCTCCGTCGATGCCCTCGAAGGTGACGAACCGCCCCTGACGATCGGCGGCATCGACGACCGGCTGGACCTGCTGCGGGCCTTCTCCCTGCATCAGGGCTCTCCTCTCTGATAGCGGTTGACGGCGCGGTTGTGATCGGCCAGGGTCTCGCTGAAGGCGCTGCTGCCGTCCCCGCGAGCCACGAAATACAACTCGCGCGTGGCTTGCGGTCGCACGGCCGCACGCAGTGAATCCAGACCCGGCATTGCGATCGGCGTGGGTGGCAGACCGCGTCGTATGTAGGTGTTCCAGGGCGTGTCGCCGCGCAGGTCGCGCTTGCGCAGATTGCCGTCGAAAGCTTCGCCCAGGCCGTAGATCACGGTGGGGTCCGTCTGCAGGGGCATGCCGATACGCAGCCGGTTGATGAACACGGCCGAAATCCGTTCCCGGTCTGCGGCCAGGCCGGTCTCCTTCTCGATGATCGAGGCCAGGATCAAGGCCTCGTCGGCGTTGGCCAAGGGCAAGCCCGGTGCCCGGTCACTCCAGATGCGTGCCAGGTGACGATCCATCGTCAGCATCGATCGCTTCAGCACGGTGAGGTCGCTGACCCCACGGCTGTACAGGTAGGTGTCCGGGAAGAAGCGGCCTTCGGCAGCCACCCCAGGACGTCCGAGCGCAGCCATCACCGCCGCCTCATCCATGCCCGCGGTGAGTTGACGCAGGTGGGGGGCACGGGCCAGCGCCTGACGCACCTGGCGGAAGTTCCAACCTTCTATGAAACGAACCGACTCGAGCGTCTGCTCACCCTGGACCATCATCTCCAGCAGGCGTCTTGGCGTCACGCCGGGCTCGACCTCATAGCTGCCGGCCCGTATCTGTCGCGCCTGGCCCGACCAGCGAAACCACTGGGCGAGCAAGGGTGCAGAGGTCCGCACACCGGCGTCGACCCAGGCCTGGGCCACGGCAGCCGCCGGTGTGCCGCGTTCGATCGACAGTTCCACCGCCGGTGCCGCGAGATCCAGGGGCCGGTGTACCCACCACGCGACCATCGCGGCCAGCGCAATGGCGATCACCAAGACCGAGGCCGCCAGACGTGCAAGGATGCGTGACCCCACGCGTGTTCCAACCATGGGCGCTGATCATAATGAAGCCATGGATGTGGACACGACGCTGCTTCAGGATCTGGACGGCTCTCTCCCACTGGTGGAGTGGGGCGTCATCACCGCAACGGGCCCGGACGCGGAGACCTTCCTCCAGGGCCAGCTCACCCAGGATATGCGCCACCTGGGTACCTCTGCGATGCGGGAAGCCCGTCTGGCCGGATACTGTTCGGCCAAGGGGCGGCTGTTGGCCAGCTTCGTCGTCTGGCGAATCGATGAGGACACCGTCGGCCTGGCGTGCAGCGCCGATCTGTTGCCCCAGACCTTGCGGCGGCTGTCGATGTTCGTTCTGCGGGCCCGCTGCAAGCTGGCGGACGCCTCGGCGCACTTCGACGTCGAGGGCTTGGTCGGTCCGGCGGCGCGCCAGGCCCTGCAGGCCCCGACGCATGGCCAAGCGCTGTCCGGCCCCTGGACCTGCGTGAGGCAGGACCGTCGCGCCACCATCCGGCTGCCGGATGCCGCTGGCGTGGTGCGCGCGTTGCAGATCAGCCCCTCCGGTTCGGTATCGCCGGCTGCGCCGACGCTGTCGCGCGCGGCCTGGGACTGGCTCGAGGTCCGCAGCGGCGTGGCTCGCATCACCGCGGCGACGTCCGAGGCCTTCGTGCCGCAGATGGTCAATCTCGAACTGACCGGCGGTGTGAACTTCCAGAAGGGCTGCTACCCGGGGCAGGAAGTCGTCGCGCGCAGTCAGTACCGGGGCACGCTCAAGCGACGCATGTTTCTGGTCACCTGTGAGGTGCCCGCGCCGCCGCCCGGCACCGATGTCTTCCACAGCGACGATGCGCAGCAACCGGCGGGCAAGGTGGTGTTGTCGGCGCCTTCGCCTACCGGCGGGGCCGCCGCGCTTGTCGAGTTGAAGACATCCCTGGCCACGGCGCCGGGCATTCTCACGGCGGCTGACCGCCCGCTTCGGCTCGCGGACGCCCTACCCTACCCGCTGCCCATCGACGCGGGCTGAAGCTCACGGGCCGTCGCGGCCCGTGCGGGTGTGCAAGTCCAAGCGCGGGTCGCGCGCCGCCGCGATGAGCTCGCCTCATCAGAGGCCTCGTGCCATCTCCTGGTGTGGGATTCCCACCTCCTCGAACACCGGCCCACGCGGGTCGAAGCCCGCGCGGCGGTAGAAGTCGGCGGCGCCGACCTGCGCATGCAGCACCACCTCATGCAGGCCCTGTTCCTGTGCGGCATCGGTCAGAGCCCGCAGTACAGCTCTGCCCACGCCGTTGCCTCGCATGTCGGCGCGCACGGCCATCCTGCCGATGCGTCCGACTCCGGGCGCATGAGGCAGCAGCCGGCCCGTGCCCAACGGCAGCCCGCCGCGATTGCGGGCCACGGCATGCAGTGCCGTGGCGTCGGCGTCGTCCCATTCCAGTTCCGGGGCGATGCCCTGCTCATGCACGAACACCTGCTCCCGCAGCGCCTGCGCCGGGCCCTTCAGCGTGGCCCAGTCGCCGGTGTCCACGCGGACCATGGGTTCGCCTGCCTCGAAGGCCTCGAGCCAGTCGCGCAGCACCTGCGGCACCGGGCGGGAGGTCTGCGTCGAGGGGTCGGCGTACACGTAGACCAACTCCCCTGTGACGAGCGCGCGCTCACCGCGGAAGATGCCGAACTGCAAGACGACCGACGAGGTGCCGATGCGTTGCATGCGCACGCCGACGTCCAGCCGTTCGTCGTAGTGCGCCGAACCGAGATACTCGAGCGTCGCTTTGCGCACGTACAGATCGCCGCCCAGCGACTCCATCGTCTCGTGGTAGGGCATCGCCAGCGCACGCCAGTAGGCTGCCACCGCCGTGTCGGCGTACATCAGGTAGTGGCCATTGAAGACGATCTTCTGCATGTCCACCTCGGCCCAGCGCACGCGCAAGGGGTCGAGGAGCCGGAAGTCACTGCGCGTCATCGGTGCAAGTCTCCTGTCTTCGGGGTTCAGCGTCGATCCTGGTCTGCCGGCGCGACCGACCAGGCGTCACGCAAGGCATCTGCGATCCGCTGGAGCGCGTGGACCGACTCCGGCAGCGCTCGGCCCATCTTGATGAAGTCATGGGTGACGCCGCGGGCAAACTCCAGATCGGTGGGCACGCCCGCCATGCGCAGCCGGTCGCCCCAGGCGAGTCCGTCGTCGACCACCGGATCACACTCGGCAAGCACCAGCAGGGTGGGCGCGAGTCCCGCCACATCGTCGACCTCCAGCGGTGCGAAGCGCCAATCACCGCGCTGCGCAGGATCGATGACGTGGTCGAAGAACCATTCGATCGTGGCGGAGTCGATCAGGAATCCGGTGCCGAACAGCTTGCGCGAGCCGGTCTCGCGCCGGTTGCCCATGCCAGGGGTGATGAGCACCTGCAGCGCCAGCCGGAGGCCCTCGTCGCGCGCTCGCAGTGCCGTCGCGGCCGCGAGCGTCCCTCCCGCGCTGTCGCCGCCGATGGCAATGCGTGACGTGTCGAGCCCCCAGCGCTCGCGCCCCTCGCGCGCCAAGGTATGCAGCGCAAGCCATGCATCCTCCCACGCCGCCGGGAAGCGATGCTCCGGCGCGAGCCGGTAAGCCAGCGACACCACGGCCCCGCCGCTGCGCCAGGCGAGTTGTCGGCACAGGCTGTCGTGGGTGTCGAGCCCACCGACGACGAAACCCCCGCCGTGGAAGTACAGTAGCAGAGGCATCGGGGCTTCTCCGGTGACGGGCGAGCGCGGTGCGTACAGGCGCGCGCCACACGCCGAGCCGTCGCCGGCGGGGAACCAAAGGTCCTCGACATGCGGCAGCGGCTGACGCGGCAGGTCGAGCACCTCGGCACCGCTGGCATACAGGCGCCGGGCCTCGGCAGGCGTGAGCGCATGAAACGGTGGCCGGCCCGCGCGCCGGATGCGTTCGAGCACGCCGGCCATGCGAGGGGTCAGGAGATGGGCAGACATCGGGGCACGAATTCCGGCGTGCATTGTGCCGGGGCATACTTCCGGGATGGCCACGATGCAGTACCTCACCTCCATCCATCTCGACTTCGGCACGCTGGCGTTGCTGTCGGCCGAGTGCGAACGTCACGGGATCCGCAAGCCCCTCGTCGTCACGGACGCCGGCGTGCGCGATGCGGGCGTGCTCGCGCAGGCGCAGGCGGCGCTCGGTGCCCTTCCCCATGCGGTTTTCGACGGCACGCCCGCCAACCCGACCGAGGCGGGCGTGCGCGCGGCGGTCGAGGTCTTTCGCCGTGACGGCTGCGATGGGCTGATCGCCGTCGGGGGCGGCTCCAGCATCGACCTGGCCAAGGGCGTGGCGATCGCGGCCACGCACGACGGTCCGCTGAAGACCTACGCCACCATCGAAGGCGGCAGCCCGAGGATCACCGATCGCGTCGCGCCGCTGATCGCCGTGCCCACCACGGCGGGCACCGGCAGTGAAGTGGCGCGCGGGGCCATCCTGATCGTCGATGATGGACGCAAACTCGGCTTCCACGCTTGGCATCTGGTCCCGAAGACCGCCCTGCTCGACCCGGCGCTCACGCTGGGCCTGCCGCCGATGTTGACGGCCGCCACCGGCATGGACGCGATCGCGCACTGCATGGAGACTTTCATGGCCCCGGCCGTCAATCCGCCGGCCGACGGCATCGCGCTGGACGGCTTGGCGCGCGGCTGGGCGCACGTCGAGCGCGCCACGCGCGACGGCAGCGACCGGGAGGCCCGCTGGCAGATGATGAGCGCGAGCATGCAGGGTGCGCTCGCCTTCCAGAAGGGACTCGGGTGCGTGCACTCGCTCAGCCACAGCCTGGGCGGTGTCAACCCGCGGTTGCATCACGGCACGCTCAACGCGATGTTCCTGCCGGCCGTGGTGCGCTTCAACGCCCGCGCCGAATCGATCCGGCGCGACCAGCGACTGCAGCGCTTGGCACGCGCCGTCGGTCTTGCCAGCTGTGACGCGCAGGGCACCGAACTCGCCGATGCCCTGCGCGATCTGAACGCCCGCCTGGGCCTGCCGAGCGGCCTGGCGGCGATGGGTGTCACCGAGGACCTGTTCGAGCGCGTCATCGACGGCGCGATGGCCGATCACTGCCACAAGACCAACCCGCGGCTGGCCACGCGCGAGGATTACCGCGAGATGCTGGCGGCATCGATGTGAGCGTGGCTCCGGCGGGCCCCCGACGCGCCCGTCCGAGGCCGCGCGTGACCTTGCTGCTTCAGTGGTGCGTGCCGTCGAGGAACTGCTCGTCTTCGGTCGAGCCCTTCAGCGCGGCGGTGGAGGCCAGCTTCTCGATCGTCGTCGTCACCGCGTCGAAGTAGCCGGTGCCGACCTCGCGCTGGTGCTTCACGGCCGTGAAGCCCCGATCGGCGGCGGCGAACTCCTTCTGCTGCAACTCGACGAAGGCTGTCATGTTCTGGCGCGCGTAGCCGTAGGCCAGGTCGAACATGCCGTAGTTCAGCATGTGGAAGCCGGCCAGCGTGATGAACTGGAACTTGTAGCCCATGGCGCCGAGCTCGCGCTGGAACTTGGCGATGGTGGCGTCATCCAGGTTCTTCTTCCAGTTGAAGCTCGGGCTGCAGTTGTAGGCCAGCAGCTTGCCCGGGAACTTCGCGTGGATGGCGTCGGCGAACTTCTTCGCGAAGGCGAGGTCGGGCGTGCCGGTCTCGCACCAGATCAGGTCGGCAACCTCGGCATAGGCCAGGCCGCGGCTGATCGCCTGGTCGATGCCCTTGCGGGTGCGGAAGAAGCCTTCGACGGTGCGCTCGCCGGTCAGGAAGGGCTGATCGTTCTCGTCGACATCGCTCGTCACCAGATCGGCCGCCTCGGCGTCGGTGCGCGCCAGCAGGATGGTGGGCGTGCCCATCACGTCGGCCGCCAGGCGCGCGGCCACGAGCTTGCTCACCGCTTCGCGAGTGGGCACCAGCACCTTGCCGCCCATGTGACCGCACTTCTTGACCGAGGCGAGCTGGTCCTCGAAGTGCACGCCTGCGGCACCAGCGTCGATCATCGCCTTCATCAGCTCGAAGGCATTGAGCACGCCACCGAACCCGGCCTCGGCGTCGGCGACGATGGGCGCGAACCAGTCGATGTCGTTCTTGCCCTCGCTCCACTGGATCTGATCCGCGCGGGTGAAGGCGTTGTTGATGCGGCGCACGACCTTGGGCACCGAGTCCACCGAGTACAGCGACTGGTCCGGGTACATCTCGCCGTTGTCGTTGGCGTCGGCCGCCACCTGCCAGCCCGACAGATAGATCGCCTTGAGTCCAGCCTTGACCTGTTGCATCGCCTGGTTACCGGTCAGCGCGCCCAGCGTGTTGACGAAGGGCTCGGTGTTCAGCAGCGTCCAAAGCTTCTCGGCGCCGCGGCGTGCCAGCGTGTGTTCGACCTGCAGCGATCCACGCAGGCGCACGACATCGGCAGCGCAATAGCCGCGCTTGATGCCATTCCAGCGCGGGTCGGTAGCCCAGGCCTTCTCGAGGGATTCGATCTGCTGCTGGCGGGTCAGGGAGGGGGTCATCGAAAACTCCTTGGTGTAGGGGAAGTGAGGGAATGCGATAGGCTCAAGCCTACGTTCAGCAGAGGGTCTATGGGAGACTTATGTCATATAGAAGACAAAAAAAGTTATTCAAGAAAAACAAAGAGATACGTACATAATTCCATGTAGTGAGATTCGCTTTCTCGTGATGCGAAATTTCTGCTGCAGCGCAGCACGAGATTTTTCGTCATGCGGAAAAGATCTCGCAGAGCGTGAAAAATGAGCCGGGCGTCGAGCCCGACGCCGGGTGAGCGTTCTTCCTGCGACCCCGCCCGGCCGGCGCGCGCATGGCTGCGCCTGGCCACGGATCACTGCCCGGGCGCGAAAAATGGATGCACAGGGCTCACGCGATCGTGGGCGTTCTGTCGGGCCGTGCGTCCTGCGCGGCCCGATCTGCGCCGCGGACCGCGTCGACCGCGTCCTGTCCTGCCGCAGGCTCCCGGGGCGCGTCGGGAGAGCCCGGTACGGGCCGTGAGGCCCGCGATGTCAGCGGGCGGCCGGGTCGAGCCAGCGCGTGTACAGCCGGTCGGCCAGGGCCTGGTGCGCCTGCAGGTACCGAGGCAGCAGGGTGCGCATGGTGGCGGCGTCCTGGACGCTCGGATGCCGCAGCCGTGCGGGCCCCCACAGCGGGTCCCCGTGGTCCAGCCAGGATTCGAGTTTCTGCGCATCGATCTCGATGTGAAACTGCATGGCCAGGTGCGGACCGATGGCAAAGGCCTGATGCGGGCAGGCCGTGCTGCGGGCCAGCCAGTGCGCCCCGGGGGGCAGTCCGAAGGACTCGTAGTGCCAGTGCATGACCGTGTGCACGGGCTCCGGCCCGAACCACCGGCGGGCCTCGGGGGTGTCTTGTACCTGCAGGGTCTGCCACCCGATCTCGGGCGCTGGCGAGGCGCCTACCGCGGCGCCGAGCGCACGCGCCATGAGCTGTCCACCCAGGCAGTGACCGATCACGGGCTTGCCGTCGGCCATGGCTTGCAGGATCAGCTGCTCGGCCTGCCTCAGGCTGGGGAGATCGTCGTTCGCACTCATCGCGCCGCCCAGCACGGCCAGCGCGCCGTACGCGGCCATCGACGTCGGGAAGGCCTGCCCGGCCTGGCTGTCCACGACCTGGTGCGCCAGACCTCGTTGGCGCAGCCATGTGTGCAGGTGGCCCGGACCGTCGGTGCTCATGTGCTGGAGGATGAGGATGGGCTTCATCGTGTCTCGCTCGTTCTGGGCGGGGACGCTCCCGCAAAGGGCCGGCGCGGCGGTCTGCGGCCGTATCATCGCCGACGATCGATGTCCGCTACGCGGCCGCACGTGCGCGGTTGCGCCAACGAATGACCGCTGCTTCCTTCGCCTACCTGTCGGACCACCGCTTTCTCAAGACTGAGCCCCTCGGGGCATCGCACGCTTTCGGCGTGGCGGGGCTGTGCTGGGATGGTTCGACCACCTTCCGACCAGGCGCCCGCTTCGGCCCGCGGGCGATCCGGCAGTCCAGCCACATGTTGTGTGACGGCACGCATCCGCATTTCGACGTCTCCCCCCTTGGCGTCCTGGGCGATGCCGGTGACCTGCCGCTGCCCAACACCTGCCTCGATACGATGCGCGGCGCGATGGAGGCGCCGGTGCGCGGCCTGCTGGCGCGCCACCACATGGTCTGGCTCGGCGGCGACCACTCGGTGACGTTGCCGCTGCTGCGCGCCTACCACCGGCATCATGGATGCCCGCTGGCGGTGATCCACTTCGATGCCCACTGCGACACCTGGGCCGATCACTTCGGCGAGCCCAGCGGGCACGGCACCTGGGTGCGCGAAGCGGTCGAAGAAGGACTGGCCGACGCCCGAGGCTTCGTCCAGATCGGCATCCGCTCGGCCGCAGAGCGCCAGGCGCGCGATTTCATCCCCGACCGCGGGGGGGTGCTGTTCAGCGCGCGGGCCCTGCGGGGACTCGACGGGTCGGCTGCGCTGGCGCCCGTGGTACGCGTCATCCGGGACCGGATGGCGCTGCTCGGTCACCCGCCCGTCTACCTCAGCCTGGACATCGATTGTCTGGACCCGGCGTTTGCCCCGGGCACGGGGACGCCGGAGCCGGCCGGCCTGAGCACCGGGCAGGTCATGACGCTGCTCGAGGAACTGGCGGATCTGCCGTTCGTCGGAATGGATTGCGTGGAAGTGGCCCCCGCCTACGACCACGCCGAACTCACCAGTGCGGCGGCGGCCCATTTCGTCTGGACCTACCTCTGCGGTCGCGTCGCCGCCCGTCGGGCCGTGGGCGCGGGTGGCGATGTCGCTGGCTGAGGCTGACCGTCGGCTGGCGCGCGATTGCTGGTACGAGCAGTCGGTGTCCCGCGGGCATGCCCGTGCAGTCCTGCGGGGCCGTGTGGACTGCGACGTGGCGGTGGTCGGTGGCGGCATCGCCGGCCTGTCGGCCGCGCTCGAACTTCGTCGCCATGGCCTGAGCGTGCGCCTGCTCGAGGCCGGACGCTTCGGCGCGGGCGCCAGTGGCCGCAACGGTGGCCAGGCGCTGCACGGGCTGGCGTGCGATCTGGCGGTCATCGAACGTCAGCTCGGTCACGACGATGCGCGCCGCGTCTTCTCGATGACCCTGGAGGCCCTGGACCTGATGCGCACACGCATCACGCGGCATCGTATCGACTGCGATTGGCGCGACGGCTGCATGACTGTGGCCACCAGCGCGCGCAAGGCGCAGGCCCTGCGGCGGTCTGCCGATGTACTCGAGTCACGCTATGGCCACGCCCAACGTCGCATCGACCGAGCGGAACTGCGACAGTGGCTGGACAGCCCGCGTTACCACGCGGCCCTGCACGACCCGGTCTGCGGACATCTGCATCCGCTGAAGTACACGCTGGGGCTGGCGCAGGCAGCCGAGGACGCAGGCGCCGTGCTGCACGAGGACAGTGCGGTGACGCGTGTGCAGCAGGGCTCCGCGGTGACCCTGCAGACCGCCACAGGTCAGGTCCGAGCGCGACACGCGCTGCTGGCGGGCAACGTACACCTCGGCAGGCTGGCACCGTCCATCGCCACGCGCGTGATGCCGGTGGGCACCTACATCTGCGCCACCGAGCGGCTCGGTCCGGTGCTGGCGCACAGCCTGATCCCCAGTGCCGCCGCCGTCTGCGACACCGATGTGGTGCTGGACTACTTCCGGCTGTCGGCCGATGACCGTCTGTTGTTCGGCGGACGTGTCAGCTACAGCACGCTGACCCCGACGCGACTGGCCCACGTGATGCGTCGCCGCGTCGTGCAGGTCTTTCCCCAACTCGCCGGTGTGCGCCTGCAGCACACCTGGGGTGGCTTCGTCGACATCACGATGAACCGCGCGCCCGACTTCGGTCGCCTGAGCCCCGCAGCGGGGGGGCTGGGCACACGCGGCGCGGTGTACTACCTCCAGGGTTTCTCCGGTCACGGCGTGGCGCTGGCCGGGCTGGCCGGGCGCTTGGTGGCCGAGGCGATCAGCGGCGATGCCACGCGCTTCGACGTCTTCTCGCGGCTGCGCCACCGGCCTTTTCCCGGCGGTCGCTGGTTGCGTACGCCCGCGCTCGTGCTCGGCATGGCGTGGTACCGACTGCGCGACCTCCTGGCTTGATCCGCGGCGCCTTGGCGTCGGAAAAATCTCCCCTTGCGGGCCCATGCCGACGCCACAATCCGGCACAGGTCCACTGCCCGTGCCTGCCATGGTCCATCGACAGCTCTTCACCTTCGCCGATCTCGAGCGTTGGCTCGACACGCATCGCGTCACCGAGATCGAATGCCTGGTGCCGGATCTCACCGGCGTGGCGCGCGGCAAGATCCTGCCGCGCGAGCGCTTCAACGAGGACCGCGGCATGCGGCTGCCCGAAGCGGTGGTGGCGATGGGCGTGACGGGCGAATTCCCCGAGGAAGGGCCCTATTACGACGTGATCCGCGCCACCGATCGGGACATGCACCTGCGCCCCGACCCGACCACCGCGCGCATCGTCCCGTGGGCGGCGGACCCGACGGCCCAGGTGATCCACGACTGCTATGACCGGGACGGTGAACTGGTCCCCTATGCGCCCCGCTCGGTGCTGCGGCGGGTGTGCGATCTTTATCACGCGCGCGGCTGGAAGCCGGTGGTGGCGCCAGAGCTCGAGTTCTATCTGGTCGAGCGCAACACCGACCCCGATGTGCCGCTGAAGCCCCCCATCGGCCGCAGCGGTCGCAGCGAGACCTCGCGTCAGGCCTACTCGATCGATGCCGTCAACGAGTTCGACCCCTTGTTCGAGGACGTGTACGACTACTGCGAGCGCATGGAGCTCAACGTCGACACGCTGATCCACGAGGTTGGCGCCGGCCAGATGGAGATCAATTTCTTCCACGACCACCCACTCGGCCTGGCCGACGAGGTCTTTCTCTTCAAGCGCACGGTGCGCGAGGTCGCGCTGCGGCACAACATGTACGCCACCTTCATGGCCAAGCCCATCGCCGGCGAGCCGGGCAGCGCGATGCACGTGCACCAGAGCGTGGTGGACATCGCCTCCGGACGCAACCTGTTCAGCCTTGAGGACGGCAGCGCCAGCGACGAGTTCCGCTGGTACATCGGCGGGCTGCAGCGCTACGTGCCCACGGCGATGGCGCTGTTCGCCCCCTACGTGAACAGCTATCGACGCCTGGCGCGCTTCACCGCGGCGCCGATCAACATCCAGTGGGGCACCGACAACCGCACGGTGGGCATCCGCTCGCCGGTCGCGCAGCCGGCCAATCGCCGGGTCGAGAACCGCGTGATCGGCGCCGACGCCAACCCCTATGTCGCGCTGGCGGCCACGCTGGCCTGTGGCTTGTTGGGCATCGAGCAGCGCCTGGAGCCGCAGCCCGAATGCACCGGCGACGCCTATCGCGGCGAGCACCAATTGCCGCAGAGCCTCGGAGAGGCGCTGGACCTGCTGCGCGCCGACACGGCCCTGGCCGAGGTGCTGGGTCGCGCCTTCGTCACGGTCTACACCGAGGTCAAGGAGATCGAGTACGCCGAGTTCATGAAGGTGATCTCGCCCTGGGAGCGGGAACATCTCTTGCTACACGTCTGAAGATCTGTGGGTCTTTCCCCGATGTCCGATCGGCGAATCCCGAGCGTGTCGGACTCGACTGCGCTTCGCGCCACAATCCGCGCCGCGGGGCGTTCGGCCCGCGACCTCTTCACAGCCCGTGACCCTTTGGAGATCGTCCCGATGAAACCCAACGCCTCCTTCCGCCCCCTGGCTGCCCTGTGGCTGGCTGCCGGTGTGACGCTGTGTGCGCCGATGGCGCACGCGCAGGAGGAGGAGAAGGTCCTGAACGTCTACAACTGGTCGGACTACATCGGTGATGGGGTGATCGAACGCTTCGAGAAGGAGACCGGGATCAAGGTCCGCTACGACGTGTTCGACAACAACGAGCTCGTGCACGCCAAGTTGGTGGCCGGCAAGACCGGCTACGACATCGTTGTCCCTTCGTCGAACTGGGCCAAGCTCCAGATGGACGGCGGTCTGCTGCAGCCGCTCGACCCGTCGCGCATCCCCAACCTGCGCAACATCGACCCGGCGATCCAGGCGCAACTCGGCAAGATGGACCCTGGCAACCGCTACATGGTCAACTGGATGTGGGGTTACACGACGGTCGGGATCAACGTCGACAAGGTGAAGGCTGCACTCGGCGGCAAGCTGCCCGACAACGTGTGGGAACTGCTGTTCAAGCCGGAGTACGTCAGCAAGCTCAAGAGCTGCGGTGTCTCGGTGCTCGATTCGGCCAGCGAGGTTGTCCCTGCGGCCCTGCACTACCTGGGCAAGCCGGCCTACAGCCGCAACCCGGGCGACTACGCCCTGGCGGCCAAGACACTGCGAGCCATCCGGCCGCACATCACGCTGTTCAGTTCGTCGGGCTACATCAACGACATGGCCAACGGCTCGATCTGTCTGGCCCTGGGTTGGTCCGGGGATATCAACATCGCGCGCCAGCGCGCGATCGACAGCAAGACCGGTCAGAACATCGAGGCCCTGATCCCGCGAAATGGCGGCGTGTTGTTCTTCGACACCATGGTGATTCCAGCCGACGCCGAACGCCCGGGCAATGCCCACAGGTTCATCGACTTCATGCTGCGGCCCGAGATCGCGGCGTTGAACACCAACAAGGTGTTTTATCCCAACCCGGTGCCCGATTCGCGCAAACATATCCGGCCCGAAGTCGCCAACAACGCCACGGTGTTCCTGTCGGCGGCGGACATGGGTCGGATGGTCGCGCCCGACGCGCTCAGCAACGACCTGCGGCGGTTGATGAACCGCACCTTCACCACCTTCAAGACCGGGCTGTGAGCACCGGCGCGCCAGCCGCCGAGCGCGGCTTCCTGCGCATCGAGGACGTCGTCAAGGAATTCGACGGCTACCGTGCCGTCAACCACGTCAGCCTCGATATCGCCAAGGGTGAGATCTTCGCGCTGCTGGGCTCCTCCGGCTGCGGCAAGTCCACCTTGCTGCGTCTGGTGGCGGGCTTCGAGACGCCGACCTCGGGTCGCATCGTGCTGGCGGGCCAGGACCTGGGCGGGTTGCCGCCCTACCAGCGGCCGCTGAACATGATGTTCCAGAGCTATGCGCTGTTCCCGCACCTGACGGTGGCCGACAACATCGCCTTCGGCCTGAAGCGCGCGGGCATGGCCGCCGCACAGGTCGCCGAGCGGGTCGAGGCGATGTTGAGGCTGGTGCAGTTGTCGAAGTTCGCGCAGCGCAAGCCGCACCAGCTCTCGGGCGGGCAGCAGCAGCGCGTGGCGCTGGCGCGCAGCCTGGCTAGACAGCCCCAGTTGCTGCTGCTCGACGAACCGCTCGGCGCGCTTGACAAGAAGCTGCGCGAGCAGACGCAGATCGAGCTTGTCAACATCATCGAGCAGGTGGGCGTGACCTGCATGATGGTCACGCACGATCAGGAGGAGGCCATGACCATGGCCTCGCGGATCGCGGTGATGAGCGAGGGGCGGCTGCTGCAGGTCGGCTCCCCGGGCGAGATCTACGAGACGCCTTCCAGCCGCTTTGTCGCCGACTTCATCGGCAACGTCAACCTGATGGACGGCCGGTTGGAGGTTGACGAGCATGACCATTGCATCGTCGCCTGCGCCGATTGCCGGCACTACGTCGGCCATGGCATCACCGGTTCCGAGGGCATGGCCGTCAGTGTGGCGATCCGCCCGGAGAAGATCCACGTCTCGCGCCAGCCTCCGGCCGAGACGCAGTTCAATGCGGTGCGGGGACGGGTGCGCGAGAAATCCTACTTCGGCAGCTTCACCGTCTACCACCTGGCGCTCGACAGCGGTGCGACGCTGAAGGTCAGCCAGTCCAACGTGCAGCGCCATCGTGATGACGAACTGACATGGGGCGACGAGGCCTGGGCGCATTGGTCGCGCTCTGCCCATGTCGTGCTCACGCAGTGACGGCCTGATCCTCGAGGAGCCTGCGCGATGGACCCGCGTCCACCTGACGAATCCGCCGTCCGTCGCCGCCGGTGGCGCGGGCTCTCGGGCCGCTCCGCTGTCATCGGCGTGCCCTACGTGTGGCTGCTCGCCTTCTTCCTGCTGCCCTTTGCGGTGGTCGTCAAGATCGCGGTGTCGCAGATGGGCGCGGTCCGACCCGAGGACCTGCTGACCTGGGCCGAGGGTCAGCTGACCCTCACCCTGACCTTCGGCCACTTCGGGCTGATCTTCACCGACCCGCTGTACGTCGGGACCTACGTCCGCAGCGTGCAGTACGCCGCACTCACCACCGTGCTGTGTCTGTTGATCGGCTACCCGTTCGCCTACTTCATGGCGCGCGCCCGAGCGTCGGTGCAGCCAGCGCTGCTGATGTTGGTGATGCTTCCCTTCTGGACCTCGTTCCTGCTGCGGACTTACGCCTGGAAGGGCCTGCTGACGGCCAACGGCTGGGCGCACGATGTCATCGTCGGCTCGGGCCTGGACCATGTGCTGGCTGCGCTCGGTCTGATCGCCGCGCCCGGTCAGTTGATGAACACGCCGTTTTCGCTCGTGCTGGGGATGACGTACACCTACCTGCCCTTCATGGTGCTGCCGTTGTACGGCAACCTCGCGAAGATGGACCTGCGCCTGCTCGAGGCGGCACAGGATCTCGGAGCGACACCCTGGGTCGCCTTCTGGCGCGTGACCGTGCCCTTGTCGAAGGCCGGCATCATCGCTGGATCGATGCTGGTGTTCATCCCCTGCATCGGCGAGTTCGTCATCCCCGAACTGCTCGGGGGGCCCGAGACGATGATGATCGGGCGTGTCATCTGGGACGAACTGTTCGCGAACAACGACTGGCCGATGGCCTCGGCGGTCGCTGCGCTGATGATCCTGCTGATCATCGTGCCGATCGCACTGTTCCAGAAGTACCAGGCGCAGGCGCAGGAGGCCCGTCGGTGAAGCCCTCGCGCCCCCATCTGTGGTTCGGTCGCGCGTGGCTGGCGGCGGGGTACGTCTTCCTGTTCGTGCCGATCGTCTCGCTGATCGTCTATTCCTTCAACGACTCGCCGGTGCCCAATGTGTGGCGCGGTTTCTCGCTGCGCTGGTACGAGGCGCTGCTGCAGGACGAGGACCTGCTCGCCGCACTGTGGCTCAGCCTGAAGATCGCCTTCCTGACGGCCTGTGGGGCTGTGGTGTTGGGCACGCTGGCGGCGTTCACACTCGTGAAATACCGGCGATTCCGCGGCCGCACGGTCTTTGCCGGCATGGTCAGCGCGCCCCTGGTGATGCCCGAGGTGGTGATCGGTCTGGCGCTGCTCCTGACGCTGGTCAGCCTCCAACGCGCCATCGGCGTGCCTGAGCGCGGGATGCTGACGATCTGGCTCGGCCACCTGCTCGTGGGCATGGCCTACGCGACGGTGGTGATCCAGGCCCGGCTGCGTGACCTGAACCCGCAGCTCGAGGAGGCGGCGATGGACCTGGGCGCGCGGCCGCACCAGGTGTTCTGGCTCGTGACCTTCCCGATGATCGGTCAGTCGCTGGTGTCGGCCTGGTTGCTCACCTTTACCTTGTCGCTCGATGACGTGGTGCTGGCCGGCTTCCTTTCAGGGCCGGGCTCGACGACGATGCCGCTGGTGATCCTGTCGCGTGCGCGGCTGGGCCTGAACCCGGGTGTCAACGCCGTGGCCACCGTCATCGTCGTCATCGTTGCCATCGGGGTCATCCTGGCAAGTTACCTCATCGCGCGCGCCGAACGGCAGCGCAGCCGCGAACTGGCAGCGGCGACACGCGCCTGAGTCCGGGTCGCGAACACCCCCGAACCCCCTTCCCTGCCCGACAAGAGGAGTCCAGATGAAGCCGTTTCCGATCACCGTGCTCACGCTGGCGTTGGCGGCCGCCTTCCCCGCCGCTGCCCAGGACAACGCGCAGGTCCTGCAGGAGCTGCGTGCGCTGAAGTCCCGTATCGCCGAACTCGAGGGGCAATTGAAGGCGCAGGAGGAGCGCAAGCCGCAGTGGGGCATGACGCCCGACCAGGCGCGTGAACTCAACCGCGTGACCGTCAAGACCGAATCGCTCGAGGACAGCTTCACGGACCAGGGCTACAAGGGCCTGACCATCAAGGGGATGATCGACCCGGCCTTCATCTGGACGCGCAGCGGAGGGGGCAGCTTCGCCTTCCTCAACGAGTTCGGTGGCAACGGCGGCGATCTGTCCTTCCCGAACGACGGCTTCGGCTACGCCAACTCCTACTTCGGCCAGGCCATGCTCGACCTGCAGAAGGAGACCGAGGACGGCACGCTGTGGCGCCTGACGCTGGCCCCGCAGAAGAATGCATCGTCGGGCTACAACGTCCGGTCCGTCGTGCACGAGGCCAGCGTGTCGCTGCCGCTGTCCGACAACCAGACCCGACTGTGGGTCGGGCAGATCCCCGACTGGAGCGGTTACGAGTACTGGTGGAGCCATGAACAACCGCTGGTCACTCACAACCTGCTCTTCGACTTCACGGCGCCGAGTTTCTACACCGGTGCAGCGCTGGACCTGACGCGTGGCGACTGGTGGACCCGGGTGCTGGTGGGCAACATGAACGCGTCCCGGTACGACCGGGACAACCGTGCACCGGTGCTCGCCTACCGGGTGGACTACTCGCGCAGCGAATTCGACGGCTGGGGCGTGGCCGGGGTAGAGGGCAGGTCGTTCAACCAGCGTATCCGCACGTTCGAGATCGATGGCTACTACATGCGCGGCGATTGGACGCTCCAGGGTCAGGTCGCGATCGGGCAGTGGGCTGGCAATGCCGCGGACGGCAGTCTGTCGAAATGGAAGGGGATGTCGGCATTGGTCGGCTACGCCTTCACACCGCGCTTGCAAGGCACCGTGAGAGCCGACGTGATCGACAACGCCAAGGGTGGTGGTGGTCTCTTCGGATCGGCGCCGAACTTCGACTGCGATCTTCCCGATCGCGATGCTGCCGGTGCATTGACGGGCAATCGGGCGGTGGGCGTCTGCCCTGACGGACGTAACGGCTTTGGCCCGAAGATGAATTTCGTCGCTGACTCCGCAGAGTGGGAGCCGGACGGCTCGGGCCGCGGCGCCAACCGCTACGCCTTGAGTCTGGGCCTGCGCTACCTCTACGGTCTGAACACGACCTGGAAGATCGAATATCGGCTTGACGCCGCCAACGGCAACGTCTTCCTCTACCCCGACGGGTCCTACCGCAAGCGCAATGAGCTCCTGGGGACTTCCGTCACGGTCGCCTTCTGAAGATCCCCGCGCTCGCCTACCTGAGCCTGGGCGCCGCCATGGCGCTGGTGGGCTGCTACGTCGGCCTGTCCCGGCTGTTGGTGGCCGTCTTCCCGGTGTTCCTGCTGGCCTGGTTGCGGTTCGGCATCGCCGCCGTGGCCATGCTGCCGTGGTTGCGGCGAGCCCCCGGTGAGCCCGCGCTGTCGCCGCGGGATCGCAAGCTGCTCTTCTGGGAGAGTTTCCTCGGGAACTTCGGCTTCTCGATCTGCATGCTGTTTGGCGTGGCGGCAACCTCGGCACTGGCTGCCGGGGTCGTGATGGCGGCGATTCCTGCGGCGGTGGCTCTCCTGTCGCGGATCGTGCTGAAGGAGGCGATCACGCCACGCGTGCGGTGGGCGATCGTGCTCGCGGCCGCCGGTATCGCGCTGCTGGCGATGGCGCGACATCCGGCGGCACCCGCGACGGGCGCTGGGGCTGCGGCGGCCGCCCATGCCTCTGCGCCATGGTGGGGCTACGCACTGCTGCTGGGCGCGGTCTTCTGCGAAGCGAGCTACGTCGTGATCGGCAAGCGGCTGACGGCCAGTGTGTCGCCCCGGCGCATCAGCGCACTGATCAACCTGTGGGGACTGGCACTGATCACGCCCTTCGGGCTGTGGCAGTTGCGCGGCTTCGATTTCGGCCCGGTCACACCTGACATCTGGGGCCTGCTGGTGTTCTACGCCATCGCGGCCAGTGTCGTCACGGTGTGGCTGTGGATGCATGGCCTGCGCCATGTGCCCGCATCCCGGGCCGGCGTCTTCACCGTGTGCCTGCCGCTGGCGGCGGCCGCCGTCGGCGTCCTCCTGCTGGAAGAGCCAGCGGGGGTGATGCACGCCTGGTCGCTGGTGCTGGCGCTGGCCGGGCTGCTGCTCGCCACCTGGCCGCAGCGCGAGACGCCGGGTGCGGTGCATTGAACCCGCCGGGTTGACCGCCGGGCGGCGCGACGGCCGGGCACGTTCCGGCGCGGATCAGTCCGAACCGCTGCCGGCCCTGCACGCGTCGTAGAGATCGGCGTACCGTCGGGCGGACGTCGCCCAGCCGAAATCCACGGCCATCGCCGCGCGTTGCAGCGCCTGGCGGCGCGACAGGTCCCGCCACGCCGATCGCGCGCGCGTCAAGGCCTCGTCGAGATCGGCTGCGTCCGCTCGGCCGAAGGTGAAGCCGGTCTGTTCCGCCGGTGGCGTACCTTCTTCGGGCTGAGCGTCGCGGACCGTGTCGGCCAGACCGCCGGTGCGCCGCACCACCGGCAGGGTCCCGTAGCGCAGCGCGTACATCTGCGTGAGCCCGCAGGGCTCGAAACGGGACGGCACCGCCAGCAGGTCGGCACCGGCGATCAGACGGTGCGCCCGGCCTTCGTCGTAATCGGCGTGGCTGGCCACGCGGCCGGGATGCTGGCGCGCAAGGTCGCGGAAACCGGCTTCGAGCGCGGCGTCTCCATTGCCCTGGACGATGAACTGTCCACCGCTGTACAGCCATCGCGGCAGCACCTGCAACAGCAGGTCCAGCCCTTTCTGCGGGGTCATCCGGCTGAGCGCGCCGAGCAACGGTGCGTCAGCGTCGGGTGCAAGGCCGACCTCCGTCTGCAATGCCACCTTGCAAAGGGCCTTGCCGTCGAGGTGGTCACGGTCGTAGTTGCAAGCCAGGTGGGCATCGGTCGCCGGGTCCCAGACGGCGGTGTCGATGCCGTTGAGGATGCCCGAGACCACGGCCGCGCGCGCACGGACCACGCCATCCAGCCCGTGACCGAATTCGGGCGTGGCGATCTCGCGCGCGTACGTGGGGCTGACCGTGGTGATGCGGTCGGCGAACTTCAGGCCGGCCTTCATGAA
This sequence comes from uncultured Rubrivivax sp., assembly GCA_964522465.1. GTDB lineage: Bacteria > Pseudomonadota > Gammaproteobacteria > Burkholderiales > Burkholderiaceae_C > Rubrivivax. The sequence goes on from CAZFVH010000001.1 coordinate 44,323, forward strand.
CGACATCTGCCCGTGATACTCCAACCCGGCGCTCGTGAGGTAGGCCGATGACAGGCCGAGCAAGGCGCCGTCGGCATGGGGGAACAGCCCCTGGTAGGCCAGGTTGTGCACGGTGAAGACCGATGCGGCTGGACGGGCATGGCTGTGCAGGTAGGCGCAGGCCATACCGGCATGCCAGTCGTGCGCATGCACCACATCGGGGCGCCAGCGCGGCAACACCCCCGCACCGGCGATCTGCGCCGCGACCCAACCCAGCAAACCGAAGCGCTGCAGGTTGTCCGGCCAGTCCCGACCGTCGGGCATCAGGTAGGGATTGCCGGGGCGTCGATAGAGCAAGGGGGCGTCGATCACCCAGGCGGGCAACCCGTCGGCGCCGAGGCGACCTGCGAGCAGACGCACGCCTGCCACGCCCAGGCAGGTGCCCAGGTCGGCCACCTTGCGGGTCTGCGACATGCCCTCCAGGATGCCCGGCAGGCCCGGCAGCAGGAGGCGCGCGTCGAGCCCGGCCGTGCGCTGCGCTTGCGGCAGCGCCGCCGCCACATCTGCCAGCCCGCCGGTCTTGACCAGTGGAAAGCACTCGGAGGCGACGTGCAGGACCTTCACGGGCATGGACGAGGAGCGCGGGCCAGACGGACGCGCTGGAGGAGCCTTCCCGATCGCGATGGCATCGGTGCTGCAGACGGTGTCAGACGCCGGCGCCGGCGCCGTCGCGCGCGCCGATGACGGCCTCGATCATCTCGCGCGTGACGAGCGTCACACCGTTTCCGGTGCGGTGGAAGCGACGCGCGTCCTCCTGCGGATCCTCGCCGATCACCATGCCGTCAGGCACCTGGCATCCGCGGTCGACCACCGTGCGGTTCAGGCGCACACCCCGGCCCACCGTCACGCCCGGCAGCAGCACGCTCCAGTTGACGCTGGCGTGGGAATGCACGCGCACTTGCGAGAACAGCACGCTGCGGAAGACCGAACCCGAGACGATGCAGCCGCCCGAGACCAGCGACTCGATGGCCATGCCCCGGCGGTCGTCGGTGTTGTGGACGAACTTGGCCGGCGGCAGCTGGGGCTGGTAGGTCCAGATCGGCCAGCGCGTGTCGTACAAGTTCAGCAGCGGGTCGGTGGCCGTCAGGTCGATGTTGGCGTCCCAGTAGGCGTCGATGGTGCCGACGTCGCGCCAGTAGGGCTCGCAGCCCAGACGCCGCCCGACGCAGCTCAGCTCGAAGGGGTGCGCCGCCGCCTTGCCCAGTTGGACCGCGCGCGGGATGATGTCCTTGCCGAAATCGTGACTCGAGTTCGGGTCGGCGATGTCGCGCTCGAGTTCGCGGTACAGGTAGCGCGCGTTGAAGATGTAGATGCCCATGCTGGCCAGCGCGCGGTCGGGCTTGCCTGGGATCGCCGGTGGGTCGGCCGGCTTCTCGACGAAGGCCGTGATGTTGCGCCGCTCGTCCACGGCCATCACACCGAAGGCCCGGGCGTCGAGCCGGTCGACCTCGATGCAGCCCACCGTGCACTCCCGCCCCATTGCCACGTGGTCGGCCAGCATCACGGCGTAGTTCATCTTGTAGATGTGGTCGCCTGCCAGCACGACGACGTAGTCGGCGCCGTAGGCCGCCAGGATGTCCTGGTTCTGATAAACGGCGTCGGCCGTGCCGCGGTACCAGGACTCCTCGTCCACGCGCTGCTGCGCCGGCAGCAGGTCGACGAATTCGTTCATCTCCGGCCGCAGGAAAGCCCAGCCACGCTGCATGTGGCGCAGCAGGCTGTGGCTCTTGTACTGGGTGATGACGCCGATGCGGCGGATGCCGGAATTCAGGCAGTTCGACAGCGCGAAATCCACGATGCGGAACTTGCCGCCGAAATAAACCGCCGGCTTGGCCCGGTTGTCGGTCAGGTTCTTCAGGCGGCTGCCCCGTCCGCCGGCCAGCACCAGCGCGACCGCGCGCTTGGGCAGGTCCAGACTCTGGGCAAGATCGTGCGGGGTGATCATCGTGGCGCTCCTGCGGAAGGCCGATCGCGCGTGCCGCGCGCAGGCCTGAACCCTCGTCTGATTGTGGATCCGAAGCACCGCCGCGCAAAGGCCTCGGACATTGTCGCGAGTCCTTGCCCCGCCCGGCCCTGGAAGTCCGCCCGGCGGACGTCAGGCCAGCGCATCGACCCAGGCCACCTGGCCCGGCAGGCAGTGGCGGCGCAGGTCGTAGCGTGCCTGCGCATGTGCCCGGGCGCGCGCGCCCAGCCGGGCGCGACGCGTCGGGTCCTCCAGCAGGGCACAGACCTCTCGCACCAGCCCGGCGCCGTCGAAGAAGTCCACCAGCACGCCGGTGTCGTCGTGGGTGATGGCCTCGCGCACGGGGGCGGTGTCGCTCGCGACGATGGCGCAGCCGGCGCTCATCGCCTCCAGCAGGCTCCAGCTCAGGACGAAGGGATAGGTCAGGTAGACGTGCACGCTCGACAGTTGCAGCAACGTGACGAAGCGGCCATAGGGGATGCGGCCAAGGAAGTGCACGCGTGACAGGTCCAGCTGGTCGGCGACTTCCGACAGGAAGATCTGCTTCCAGGTGCGGCGCTGCCCATCAGGCCCGAGCGGCGGCTGCGCGCCATAGCTGACGTCGTCACCGCCGACGATCATCACGCGCGCCCGAGGCCGCTGGCGCAGCAGCGCCGGCAGCGCGCGCATGAAGACGTGGTAGCCGCGATAGGGCTCGAGGTTGCGGTTGACGAAGGTGATGATCTCGTCGTCCGCGCGCAGCTCCAGCGCCTGCCCCTGGCGCGTGCGCAGTTGCAGGAAGGCGCCGGGATGGGGACGCACGCGCTCTGTGTCGATGCCGTCGTGCATCACCGTGATGCGCTCGCGGAAGGACGCGGGGAAGACCTGCGCCTGCCACTGCGTGGGCGACAGGCCGGCTGTGGCGATCGGGAAGTGGAGTTCGTGGTTGGCGTTCTTCATGCGCAGCCGGCAGGCCTGCTCAGGCTCGTCGCGCCGGAACTCCGGATCGAAGTCGACGTCCGCGCCTTCGGGGCGGTAGTAGAACTCGCAGTAGAGGCCCAAGCGCGCCATCGGCCAGACCTCCTTCAGGAACAGGCTCTCCCCCCAGCCGGGATGGGCGACGATGACGTCAGGCCGGAAACCCTCGGCGTCCAGTGCGCGCGCCGCGCGCCAGGCGGCCTCACCCCGGATCACCTTGGTGTCGAGGTCCTGCAGCCAGCGATGCGGGCCCCCGGCCCGTTCCGGGGGCTGTACCGGATATGCCACCGAGCGCACCCCGGGCAGCGGCGCCGACGCATTGACGTGCAGCGCGACGACCGTGTGGCCGCGCGCGGCCATCGTCGGCGCCAGGTGCAGGAACTGGCCCGGGAAGTTCTGGTGGACGAACAGGAGGTTCATGGCGGCCGGGCACGGTGGGGTCGCCGATCGTATCCCGCGTGATCCCCCGCGGCCGGCCCGTGCCTACGCGCTGCGCCTGCGCAAGTGGCGACCACCCGACGTGCCCACACTCCATCGGATGCCACCGACACCCGGTCTCCAACGAGCGCCATCGTGAAGACAGTTGCGATCGCGCTCGGCGTTCGGCTCCGCGGCGCGCTCTGCGGCGCTTGGCCGCTTGCAGCGGCCGCCGTCCTGGCGCTGGCGCTCGCCGCGGCAGGTCCAGCCCGGGCGGTCCCGTCCCCCGAGGTGTCGCCGTCTTCCGTAGCCCTGTGGCTTGACGTCGCCGGCCCCATCGGTCCGGCGACGGTGCGCTACATCGAGCGCGGCCTGGCGCAGGCCCGGCGCCAGCAGGCCCCGCTGGTCGTCATCGCACTCGACACGCCCGGTGGCCTGGACCTAGCCATGCGCCAGATCGTGCAGGTGCTGCTGGCCTCGCCGATCCCGGTGGTGGTCCACGTCAGCCCGGAGGGCGCGCGTGCGGCCAGTGCCGGCACCTTCCTGCTTTACGCGGCTCACGTGGCTGCGATGGCACCGGCCACCACCCTGGGCGCCGCCACGCCGGTGCCCTTGAGCTTGCCGCTGCCGACCCTGCCGCCCGGCACGCCTGCGGCCGCCCCGGAAGCAGGGCCGGATGCACGCTCGGATGCACGTCCAGATCCACGACCGGGTGTCCAGCCCGAGGGTTCGCCCGACCCACCTGCTGCGCCGCCCGCATCGGTGGCCGAGCGCAAGTCCGTGCATGACGCGGCCGCCTACATCCGCGGCTTGGCCCAGCACCACGGGCGCAACGCCGACTGGGCCGAGCGCGCCGTGCGCGAGGCGGTGTCGCTGACAGCGGCGGAGGCGCTGCGAGAAGGCGTGATCGACCTGATCGCCGACAGCCCGCAGGACCTGCTGCAGGCGCTCGACGGGCGGACGGTGCGCCTCGGCGACCGGCAGATCACGCTGCGCACCGCAGGGCTCGAGCGACAGCTCTTGCCGCCCCGCACCCATGAGCGGCTGATCGCCACGCTGACCCAGCCAGGCGTGGCCTTGCTGCTGCTGATGCTGGGCATCTGGGGACTGGTGCTGGAGTTCTCGCAGCCCGGCTTCGGCGTGGCTGGGACGGTCGGGGCGGTCAGCCTGCTGCTGGCGCTGTATGCGCTGCAGATGCTGCCCTTCAACGTCGTGGGGCTGGCGTTGCTCGGGCTGGGTCTGGTCTTGATGGTGGCTGAGGCGCTTACCCCGGGCCTGGGGGTGCTCGGCCTGGGGGGTACTGCGGCGTTCGTCGCCGGCGGTCTGCTGCTGTTCGAGCGCGACGCACCGGGCTTCGGCATGCCGCTGTCCGTCGTGCTGGGTCTGGGCCTGGTGTCGGTGCTGGTCATGGTCGGTGTGTCGAGCCTGGCATGGCGAGCCCGCAGCCGGCCTGACGTCGCGGGATCGGCCGGCATGGCCGGCTTGCTGGGACGGGTGCTCGCCATCGACCCTGCCGACCCTCGCCAGGGCTGGGCCGAGGTGCAGGGGGTGCCCTGGCGCGTGCGTGCCTCGGTCGGTCTGCGCATCGGTGAGCCGGTCAGGGTGGCCGGCTCCCACGGATCGCTATTGGAAGTGGTCCTGGGCGACACCGGGCACACGCCGACCTCGCCGTCGATCGGCGCCGCGCTCATGCGACCGCGGCCGTCTGCAGGCCTCACATCCCCCGCCCACGAGGAGCCCGCGCGATGATGTTCGACTTCCAGGTCGGCTTGGCCGGCATCGTCCTGCCGGCACTGCTGCTGCTCACCGCGGCCTCGCTGCGCGTGCTGCGCGAGTACCAACGCGGCGTGGTCTTCCAGCTCGGCCGCTTCTGGAAGGTCAAGGGCCCCGGGCTGGTGATCGTCGTGCCCGGCCTGCAGCAGATGGTCCGGGTGGATCTGCGGGTCGTCACCATGGACGTCGAGCCGCAGGACGTGATCTCGCGCGACAACGTCTCGGTCAAGGTCAACGCCGTGGTCTTCTTCCGTGTCGTCGACCCCGAACGCGCGATCATCCAGGTCGAGGATTACCTGATGGCCACGAGCCAGCTCGCGCAGACCACGCTGCGCGTCGTCCTCGGCAAGCACGAGCTTGACGAGATGTTGGCCGAGCGCGAGCGCCTGAACTTGGACGTGCAGCAGATCCTGGACGCGCAGACCGATGGCTGGGGCATCAAGGTGACCAACGTCGAAATCAAGCACATCGACCTGAACGAGTCCATGGTGCGGGCCATCGCCCGTCAGGCCGAGGCCGAGCGCGAGCGCCGCGCCAAGGTCATCCACGCCGAAGGCGAGAAGCAGGCCGCCGAGGCCCTGCTGGCCGCAGCGCAGCAACTGGCCGCCCAGCCCGAGGCGATGCAGTTGCGCTACCTGCAGACGATGACGCAGGTCGCCGGAGACCGCGCGACCACCGTGGTGCTGCCGCTGCCGATGGATCTGCTGGGGGCCGTGATGCGCGCTGCAGGCACGCGCGGCGACGACAGCGCTGCGCCGCCCCGGGTGGCACCGTCCGCCCTCGGACCCGCGGAGACACCTGCGGACGACATCGTCCCACGGGGTCCAGTCGCCAGTGCGCCACGCTGATACGCGGTGCCGAGGGCCGCGGCTGTGCACGACCTGCCCACGAGATGCCCCCCGGTCCGCCCTGCCCGCCTCGGCCTCGACGCAGCCTACCCCACAGCCCGGCCGCTGCCGGCAAGCGGGTGCGCCCCCTTGGCACGACGCCACCGGAGGCGGACGGTCCTGGCACGAAGCCGTGTTCCGCCTCGCGCCGGTCAGCACCGGTGTCGCTTGAGCTCGCGCAGCCCCTCGGCGACGCCGCTGCGTAAGCTGTGATTGCGCCAGTCACCCGCCGTCCGTCCGCACCCGGTACCGCCCGCCGTTCGCACCGGCTCCGGCCGGCATGCGGGAAGAACTGGGACAGACCGGTGCGTTTTCATCGAGGACTTGGAGACCCTGCATGCCCGATCTCACCGGCCTGGACCGGATCCCGCGCCGCCGCGCAGCTGATGACCTGTCACGCCACACCTTCGCGCTCGTGCTGGCCGGCGGCCGAGGCACCCGCCTGGGGGAACTGACCGACGACTGCGCCAAGCCGGCCATGCCCTTCGCCGGACACCTGCGCATCATCGACTTCACGCTCAGCAACTGCGTCAACGCCGACCTCAAACGCATCGCGGTGCTGACGCAGTACAAGGCACAGAGCCTGATCCGCCATCTGGCGCGCACCTGGGGTTTCCTCGATGCCGACCGGGGAGAGTTCATCGAGGCCGTCCCGGCGCAGCAGCGCGTCGACACCTCCTGGTATGCCGGCACGGCTGACGCGGTGCGGCAGAACCTGGACCTGGTGCGCGCCGCCGAGCCGCGCCACATCCTGGTGCTGGCCGGCGACCACATCTACAAGATGGACTACCGCCGCATGCTCGAGGACCACGTGCGTCGCGGGGCGGATGCCACGGTGGCCTGCACGCAGGTGCCCGCCTCACAGTGCCGGCCCTTCGGCATCGTGCACCAGGACGGCAAGGGGCGCGTCACCGGCTTTGACGAGAAGCCCGACTTCCCGGAGTCGCTGGCCGGTGACTCGCCCACGCTGGCGGCGAGCATGGGCATCTACGTCTTCGATGCCGCCTTCCTCTACCGGGAACTGGCGCTGGACGCGGCCGACCCGGGCTCCAGCCACGACTTCGGGCACGACCTGCTGCCGCGCATGCTGCGCCGCGGACGGGTCTATGCCCACGACTTCGCCGGCAGTTGCGTCGCGCCGCCCGGCACCGCGCCCTACTGGCGCGACGTCGGCACGCTCGACGCCTACTGGGCCGCCAACATGGACGTCGTGCGCACACACGAGGGCCTGAATCTGTTCGACCACGGCTGGCCGATCCGGGGTGCGAGCACTGCACTACCGCCAGCGTGGATGGTGTCCGACGGCGCGACGGCGGCGATGGCCGGTGGAGGTACTCTGCTCTCACCGGGCTGCGTGGTGCAGGGTGCCAGCGTCCGGGCCTCGGTCCTGTTCCCCCGTGCGCGTCTGGGGACCGGCACCTTGGTCGAGGATACATTGGTGATGCCCGGGGCAGTCGTCGGGCGCGACGTCCGGCTGCGCCGCGTCATCGTCGCCGAGGGTTGCGTCATCCCCGATGGCCTGTCGATCGGCTTCGATGCGGCTCAGGACCAGCGCCTCTTCCGCGTCACCGATGGCGGCGTCACCCTGGTCACGCCCGCCATGTTGGCGCGGCAGGCGCGGCTGGACGAGCCTTGCGCGGTGGCAGCCTGAAACCCTGAGGACTTCTCGCCGTCAGGGCGCGACGGCGTCAACCGCTGCATTGACGAGTTCAACACCGTGGTCAGCACGCCGCAGGCCGAAGGCAGACGGCGTTGCCTGATCGTGCACACGGCCCAGCCCGCGGCGCCACGGCCCGATGGCGCTTTGGATGCAGCCCAGCGGTTCGTCCGCGATGCCAACACTCTCGGGCGGACGACACCCAGAGCGCTTGCGTTTTCTGTGCCGCCGAACGGTCGGCCTGCCTTGCCGGCCGACCTGCCGTAGCATACCGGCCGATGTTGACCTTGATCGTGCTGGCCGCCGGGCTCGGCCGCCGTTTCGGCGCCGACAAGCAGATCGCCCGCGTCGGTCCGGAAGGTCAGACGCTGCTGGACTTCACGCTGCACGACGCCTGGCGTGCGGGTTTCGGACGGGTCGTTTTCGTGCTGCGTCCGGATCTGCTGGACGTGTTCGAGGATCTCTACGGGCCGCGCTGGTCAGAGGTGTTGCAGTTGTACGCGGTGGTTCAGGATCCGGCCGACCTGCCGGCATCGGTGCGCAACCCGGGTCCGCGCGCAAAGCCCTGGGGAACGCTCCATGCGGTCTGGTGTGCGCGCACTCGGGCAGGCAACCGTTGCGCCGTGGTCAACGCCGACGACCTCTATGGATCACAGGCGCTGTCGGATGTCGCGGCCGTGCTGGGCAAGGCCTGGGATCCTCGGTCGCAGGGCTTGCAGGCCTGCCTGCCAGGTTATCCGCTGAGCGCGACCCTGTCGCCCAGCGGCGCGGTCAACCGCGGGCTGTGCCGCCTGCGGGACGGCCTCTTGCTCGGCGTGGACGAGGTCACCGACATCGCTCTGGACACGGACGGCAGGGTGCGAGGCCGCCGGCGCGAGGACGCAGCGAGGGAAGTCCTGGACCCGCAGACGCCGGTGTCGATGAACCTGTGGGGCTGGCGGGGTGATCCCTGGGCGTCGATGGCCGACGCGTTGTCGGCGTTCATCGACGACCCGACGCGTGCGCATCAGGCTGAAGCCTATCTGCCTGCTTTCTGGGACAGGATGGTTCGTCAAGGGCGCGCACACTGTCAGGTGCTGCCGGCATCGACCGGATGGGTCGGACTGACCCATCCCGGGGATCTCGCCGCGGTGCGGCGTCACGTGCTCGCGTTGTGCGCCGCCGGGGATTACGCCAGCATGCCGCCGCTCACCGCGTGAGCCAAACCGGTGACACCGAGTCGCGGGTGACTGCGTGACGGGGACGCGAACGGGTCGGCTGATCCGGTCAGCCTGGCCGACTCGTGCAAAATCCGCCGCCTGCCGCGTCCTGCGCGGACTTGGCCGGAAGAGCAACCGATCACCTCGAAGGAGACAACGATGATGAAGCTGTCACGTCGCACCCTGGCCATCGTGGCCGCCTCCGCCCTGGCCGCCTCGGCGACCTGGGCCCAGACCAAGGTGACGATCTACTCGGCCGCGCCGCAGGACCTGCTGGACCGGGTGATCCCCGCCTTCGAGAAGGCCTCCGGCACCAAGGTCGACCTGATCAAGGGCGGCTCTGGCGACCTGATCAACCGTCTGCGCGGCGAGCGCGGCCGCCAGACGGCCGATGTGCTGTTCTCGGTCTCCACCGAGGTCATCCTGGCGAACGCCGCGCTGTTCACACCTTACACGCCCGACAACGCCAAGGCCATGGCCGAGGCCTTCCGCATCCAGGGCGCCGCGGTGCCCTTCACCGCCGTGGCGACGTCGGTGGGCGTCAACACCAAGCTGCTGACCCCCGCCCAGTACCCGCGCACCTGGCAGGACCTGGCCAACCCCGCTCTCAAGGGCAAGATCTCGATGGCGCGGGTGGACAAGTCTGGCTCGTCCTTCATCCAGCTCGCCACCGTGCTGCAACTCTACGGCGAGGACAAGGGCTGGGACCTGTACAAGCGCATCATGGACAACTCGGTGCTGTCCAACAGCTCGGGCGCGGTGCCGAAGTTCGTCAACGACGGCGAGGCCGCGGTGGGCGTGTCGAACGAGGACACGCTGCTGAAGTTCAAGGTCGGCGGCGGTCCGGTCGAACTGCTCTACCCCACCGACGGCACCTCGGCCAGCGCCGACGTGATGGCGCTGTCGGCCACGCCGGCCAACGCGGAGGGCGGCAAGGCCTTCATCAACTTCATGCTCAGCAAGCCGGCGCAGGAACTCGTGGCCGGTGTGGGCCGGCGCCCGGTGCGCCCGGACGTCGCCTCCAGTGCCGCGTTGACCCCGCTGAGCCAGATCAAGCTGATCGCCTACGACCAGGTCTGGGCGGGCGAGAACCGCACGCGCATCCTGCGCAAGTGGAACGACCTGCTGATCGAGAAGAAGTGACCGGTTCGGTTTGAACGACAGCACCGCGGCATGGCGCGCGTACGCATCGAAGGCCTGCAGAAGTCCTACGGGTCCTACCGCGCCCTGCGCGACGTGAGCCTGGACATCCCCTCGGGCACCTTCTTCACCCTGCTCGGACCCAGCGGCTGCGGCAAGACCACGCTGCTGCGCGCCATCGCCGGCTTCCACTTCCAGGATGCCGGCGAGATCCACCTCGACGACGTGGCGCTGGGCCAGATGCACGCCTCGCGCCGCGAAGTCGGCATGGTGTTCCAGGACTATGCGATCTTCCCGCACCTGAGCGTGTGGGACAACGTCTGCTTCGGCCTGGTGCAGCGCAAGCTGCCGCGCCAGGAGATGCACGAGCGCGCCATGGCCGTGCTCGAGACGGTGCAACTGGTGGACCAGCGTGAGCGCATGCCGGCCCAGCTCAGCGGCGGGCAGCAGCAGCGCGTCGGCCTGGCGCGTGCGCTGGTGATCCGTCCCAAGGTGCTGCTGATGGACGAGCCGCTGTCCAACCTGGACGCGCAGTTGCGCGTCGAGCTGCGCCAGGACATCCGCCGCACCCAGCGCCGCCTGGGCATCACAACCGTTTACGTCACGCATGATCAGGAAGAGGCGCTGTCGGTGTCCGACCTGATCTGCGTGATGAACCAGGGCAGCGTGCAGCAGGTCGGCACGCCCTGGGAGATCTACCGGCAGCCGGTCAACCGCTTCGTCGCGTCCTTCGTCGGCGCGCACCACTTCAGCGAACTGGCGGTGGGCGACGGGGGGGCTGTGCGCTGGCTGGGTTGCGACTGGACGGCGCCGGCAGCGGCGCGCCCGAGCCGACGTGTCGTCCTGGCCGTACGGCCCGAGAAGCTGCGGGTCGCACGGGCGCCGGTCGACGGCCTGCCAGGTTGCGGCGCGACCATCGAGACCGCCACCTTCACCGGCCGCGAGATCCACCTGCAGTTGCGCACCGATGACGGCATGGCCATCGACGCCATCGTCAACGCGCACAGCGAGGCCACCGAGTGGCGGTCCGGCGATCGCGCCTGCGTGCACGTGCGCGCCGAGGATCTGATGTGGTTCGCTGCCGACGTCGTCGGCGAGCGCCTGACGTGAGCCGCGCGATCCGGTGGCGAGGACGGCCGGACTTCTGGTCCGGCGCCATGGCGCTGTCCGTGGCGCTGCTGGCGGTGCTGCTGATCTGGCCTCTGGTGGAGGTGCTGCGCATCGGCCTGGTGGATCCGGACACCGGCGAGATCACGCTGGAGTTCTACCGCAAGCTGCTGACCCACCGCTACTACGTCGGCGCGCTGCTGAACTCGATGTGGGTCGGCCTGGGCGGCATGCTCGGGGCCTGCCTGCTCGGCATCCCGCTGGCCTATTTCACGACGCGCTACACCATCCGCGGGCGCGACCTGATCTCCACTTGCGCCGTGCTCGCGCTGGTGTCGCCACCCTTCATCGGTGCGTACTCCTGGATCGTGGTGGCCGGTAACAACGGTTGGCTGACGAACGTGCTGAAGGGTCTGGGTCTGCAGGTGCCCACGATCTACGGCATGCACGGCATCATCCTGGTGTTCAGCCTGAAGTTCTTCCCCTTCGTCTACCTGATGACGGCCAGCGCGCTGAAGAACGTCAACCGTTCGCTGGAGGAGGCTGCGCACAACCTGGGCTGCACGCCCTGGCAGCGCTTGCGGCGGGTGACGCTTCCGCTGCTGATGCCCGCGGTCAGCGCCGCGGCCATCCTGTGCTTCGTGCTGTCGCTGGCGGATTTCGGCACACCGTCGATCATCGGACGCGACATCCGCACGCTGTCCACGCTGGCCTACAACCAGTACACCTCCGAGATGGGCGGCACGCCCAGCATGGCGGTCAGCATCTCGATGCTGATGATCGTGATCTCGATGGTGGCGGTGTTCCTGCAGCGCTGGAGCATCCGCAACCGGCAGTACGCGGGCTCGCTGATCCAGCGGCCGGTGGTGCACGAGGCACGCGGGCTGAAGGGCTTGCTGATGCACGTCTTCTGTTGGGGCGTGGTGGCGCTGGCGATGCTGCCGATCGCGGTCGTCGTCTACACCTCGCTGCTCAAGACCAACGGCCCGGTCTTCCTCGACGAGTTCGGCCTGACGAGCTACCGCCGCGTGCTCGACGAGGTGCCCGACGTGATCGCCAACACGCTGTGGTTCGCCGGGCTGGCCACGCTGTGCATCACCACGGTCGGCGCGCTGATGTCCTACCTGATCGTGCGCCGCGAAACCCGCCTGACGGCCTGGCTGGACGCCGTGCTGATGGTGCCCTACGTCGTGCCCGGGGTGGTCATGGCCATCGGATTCCTCTTGGTGTTCAACCGCCCGCCCATCGACCTGGTGGGCACGGCCACGGTGATCGTGCTGATCATGTTCATCCGTCGGCTGCCGTATGGCGTGCGGGCCTCCACCGCGGTGCTGCGCCAGATCAAGCCCTCGATCGAGGAGGCGGCCGTCAACCTCGGCGCCTCGCCGCGCAAGGCCTTCCTGTCGGTGACGGTCCCGCTGATGCTGCCGGGCATCGTGGCCGGCGCGATGATGAGCTTCATCACCTCGATCAACGAACTGTCGTCCACGCTGCTGCTGTACACGGCGCCGACGACCACGATGCCGGTCAAGGTCTTCGTGGCGGTGCTCGACGGCGAGTTCGGTGTGGCCGCGGCACTGTCCACGCTGCTACTGCTGTGCACCGGCGCCTGCGTCTACGCGGTGTTGCGGCTGGGGCAGTCGAAGGAGAGCGCCTTCCTCTGATCCCGCTGTCAAGGTCCACCCCCCGCCGCACCCCTGCCATGCATGCCGAATCCCCTGCCCCGCCCGGACTGACCCGCCGCATCGGGCGAAACGCCCTGACCCGGCGTGACACCCTGTGGCTGCTGGGCGCAAGCGTGGGCACCGCGACGCTGCAGGGCTGCGCCACCTCACCGGTCACCGGCAAGCGCATCCTCGTGGGCCTGAGCGAATCGCAGGAGATCGCGATCGACCGCCAGCAGTCGCCGCACCAGTTCTCGGCCGACCTCGGCGCGGTGCAGGACGCGTCGGTGAACGCCTATCTGTCTGAAGTCGGGCAGCGCGTCGATGCGCACGCCGAACGTGCCGGCCTGCCCTACAGCTATCGCGCGCTGAACGCCAACTATGTCAACGCCTACACCTTCCCGGCGGGCGCGGTGGGCGTCACACGCGGGATCCTGGTGAAGCTGCAGGACGAGTCGGAGTTGGCCGCGCTGCTGGGCCACGAACTCGGGCACGTCAACGCGCGGCATGCGGCGCAGCGCCAGGGCCAGGCGCTGATCGCGCAGGTCGCGCTCGCCGGTCTGGCGGCCAGCACCGAGAACTCCGACTGGGCGCCGCTGATCGGGCTGGGTGCCCAGCTCGGCGCCAGCGCCTTGCTGGCGCGCTACTCGCGCGACAACGAGCGTGAGGCCGATGCGCTGGGCCAGCGCTACCTGGTCGAGGCCGGCTACCCCGCCAGCGGCATGGTGCGCCTGCACCAGGTGCTGGTTGACCAGTCGCGCGAGCAGCCCAGCCTGATCGAGACCATGTTCTCGAGCCATCCGATGAGCGCGCAGCGGCTCGAGACGGCGCGACTTCTGGCCGAGTCCGACTACGCCGCCAGCGCCCGCGCGCCCGCGCAGCGCGAGCGCTACATGGACCGCACCGCCCATCTGCGCGCGCTGGCGCCCACGATCGAGGCCTGCCAGAACGGCGAGACCGCGATGTCGCGCAAGTCGCACGCCGAGGCCGAGCGGCAGTTCGCCACGGCGTTGCGCCTGACACCGCGCGACTACCCCGCCCTGCTGCGCATGGCGCAGTGCCAGCAGGCCCAGGGCCGGCTGCGCGAAGCCCAGCGCTATGCGCAGACGGCGCGCGAGGTCTATCCGCAGGAGGCCCAGGCGATGAAGCTCGCCGCCTCGCTCAAGCTCGGCCTGCGCGACCCTGCGGGCGCCCTGACCGAGCTGCAGACCTACGACCGCGTGCTGCCCGGCGACGATGGCATCACCTTCCTGCAGGGTGTGTCGCTCGAGGCCATGGGCCGGCGCGACGCCGCCGCGCAGCAATACGCACGCTACCTGCGCAGCGTCCCGCAAGGCCAGGCCTCGGCGCACGCGCTGTCGCGGCTGCGCGCCTGGGGGATGGTGCGCTGAGGCAGGTTCGCCGGGGTTGAGGTGCCGGGGATGGCGCCTCACACCGGGTGCCAATACCGGTCGCCAGTCCGTTCGCCCGCCCGTCAATCTCACGGCAATCTCACGGTTCCACTGGGTATTTCCCTAGTGTGACGCCCGAATGTAAACGTTAACATGCGTTTCGTCGGATGAACCGACCCATTCATTCCTCGAGGAGAAGTCATGAAGCGTCACGTGATCGCCGCGGCGGCAGCCGGGCTGTTTGCCGCCGGTGGGGCCTGGGCTCAGTCGGTGGAGGTGTTGCACTGGTGGACGTCCGGCGGCGAGGCGGCCGCGCTGGGCGTGCTCAAGAAGGACCTGGAAAAGCAAGGCGTGGCCTGGAAGGACATGCCGGTGGCCGGCGGCGGTGGTGAGGCGGCGATGACCTCGCTGCGCGCCCGCGTGACCGCCAAGAACCCGCCCACGGCCGTGCAGATGCTGGGTTTCGACATCCAGGACTGGGCCAAGCAGGGCGCGCTGGGTGACCTGAACGCCCTGGCCGCCAGGGAGGGCTGGGACAGGACCGTGCCCGCCGCGCTGCAGGCCTTTTCCAAGCACCAGGGCAAGTGGATCGCCGCGCCGGTGAACGTCCACTCCACCAACTGGGTCTGGGCCAGCCGCGACGTGCTGGCCAAGGCCGGCGTGAGCGCCGCCCCCGCCAGCTGGGACGACTTCATCGCCGCGCTCGACAAGGTGCAGAAGGCCGGCTTCATCGCACTCGCCCACGGCGGCCAGGCCTGGCAGGAAGCCACGATCTTCGACGGTGTCGTGTTGTCCACCGGTGGAGTCGATTTCTACAGGAAGGCGCTGGTCGAAAAGGACAAGGCCGCCCTCGGCTCGGACACGATGAAGCGTGCCTTCGACCGCATGGCGCAACTGCGCAGGTTCGTCGACAAGGACTTCTCCAACCGTGACTGGAACCTGGCCTCGGCCATGGTCATCCAGGGCAAGGCCGGCTTCCAGATCATGGGCGACTGGGCCAAGGGCGAGTTCATCAACGCCAAGAAGGTCCCGGGCAAGGACTTCCTGTGCTTCCGCGTGCCGGGCACGCAGGGCATGGTGTCGTTCAACTCCGACCAGTTCGCGATGTTCAACGTCGGCGCCGGTGCCAAGGACGCCCAGGTCAAGCTGGCTTCGGCCATCATGAACCCCTCGTTCCAGAGCGCCTTCAACGTCGTCAAGGGCTCGGTGCCCGCCCGCACCGACGTGCCTGACACCGCCTTCGACGACTGCGGCAAGAAGGGCATGAAGGATCTGGCGGAAGCCAATACCAAGGGCACGTTGGTGGGTTCGATGGCGCACGGCCACAGTGTGCCGGCGTCGGTGAAGAACGCCTTCTACGATGTCATCACCCAGCACTTCAACGGCAAGATGGACAGCGCTGCGGCCGTGAAGGCCATGGTGATGGCCGCCGAGTGACCGTCGGTTCGAAGCACTGAAGCACGGGCGGGGGCCGCGAGGCCCCTGCCCTTTCCATCTTCCTTTACCCATGAGACAACGCTGGCTCCCGACCCTGGTACTGAGCCCCAGCCTGCTGCTGGTGGGCGCCTGCGTCTACGGCTTCATCGCCTTCACGGTGGCGCTGTCGTTCACCTCCTCGACCCTGCTGCCGGTGATGCAGTGGAGCGAGCGCAACAACTACGAGCGGCTGTTCGGTTTGTCGACCTTCGCGCTGTCGGCACGCAACCTGGGTATCTTCGCCAGCCTGTACGTCGGCGCATGTCTGCTGCTGGGCATGCTGCTGGCCATCCTGATCGACCAGAAGATCCGCGCGGAGAACATCTTCCGTTCGATCTTCCTCTATCCCATGGCCTTGTCCTTCATCGTCACCGGCACGGCCTGGAAATGGTTGCTCGACCCCGGCATCGGCCTGGAGCGAACGGTGCGGCTGATGGGTTGGGAGGCCTTCACCTTCGACTGGATCAAGAACGGTGAGATGGCGATCTACACCGTCGTGATCGCCGCCGTCTGGCAGACCACGGGTTTCGTCATGGCGCTGTTCCTCGCCGGCCTGCGAGGCATCGACCAGGAAGTGCTGAACGCGGCGCGCGTCGACGGCGCCAAGGGCTGGCGCATCTACTGGCGCATCGTGCTGCCGCAACTGGGCCCCAGTCTCATCTCTTCCTTCGTCATCCTGGCCCACATGGCGATCAAGAGCTACGACCTCGTGATCGCGCTGACCGGTGGCGGCCCCGGGCGCGACACCTGGCTACCGTCGGTGTTCATGTACCAGTTCACCTTCACGCGCAACGAGATGGCCGTGGGAGCCGCCAGCGCCGTGGTGATGCTCGTGGCGGTGGCCGTCGTCGTCGTTCCCTACATCCGCGGCGAGATCCGTCAGGCGCGGAGGGCGCGGCCGTGAGCGCGACGGCACGACCGACCGCAGTCGGACGGTCCGCCGGGCGTGGTCTGCGTCCGGAGCGGGTGCTGCTGTACCTCGTACTGGCCTTTGTCGCGCTGGTGTTCCTCGCACCCATCTATGTGATGGTGGTGAACTCGATCAAGCCCCTGGACGAGATCCGCGCGGGCAACCTCATCGCCTTGCCCCAGGAGCCCACCTGGCAGCCCTGGCTGCAGGCCTGGAGCCAGGCGCAGATCGGCGTGCAGGCCACGGGCCTGAAGCCGTACTTCCTGAATTCCTTCCTGATGGTGGTGCCCGCCGTCGTGCTGTCCACCCTCATCGGCGCGCTCAACGGCTATGTGCTGACGCAGTTCAAGGTCCGCGGCGCCACACTGATCTTCGGCCTGCTGCTGTTCTCCGTCTTCATTCCCTTCCAGATCGTGTTGATCCCGATGGCACGGCTGCTCGGTGAGCTCGGCCTGGCGGGGACGGTCAGCGGACTCGTCTTCGTCCATACCGTCTACGGCATCGGCTTCGGCACGCTGTTCTTCCGCAACTTCTACGCGGCCTTCCCGCCCGAGTTGGTCAAGTCGGCGCGGATGGACGGCGCGGGCTTCTTCGTGCTGTTCTGGCGCCTGATGCTGCCCAACAGCCTGCCCATCATCGTCGTCAACGTGATCTGGCAGTTCACCAACATCTGGAACGACTTCCTCTTCGGGGCCTCGTTCAGCGACTACTCCTCCTACCCGTTGACGGTGGCGCTGAACAACCTGGTCAGCAGTTCCACCGGCGTGAAGGAATACAACGTGCACTTCGCCGGGGCCTTCATCGCCGCATTGCCCACGCTGGTGGTCTACGTGCTGTCGGGCAAGTATTTCGTGCGCGGCCTGATGGCCGGTTCGGTCAAGGGTTGAGGTTCACGGACGACGGACATGGCCACGCTTTCGATACGCAACGTCTCCAAGACCTTCGGTGCGACGCAGGTGTTGCACCGCATCGACCTCGAGCTGACCTCCGTGCGCGTCGAGCAGGAGGTCAGCGAGACG
>CAZFVH010000001.1:61931-116290 GCA_964522465.1 uncultured Rubrivivax sp.
CATCGACCTCGAGCTGACCGAAGGCGAGTTCCTCGTCCTCGTCGGCCCCTCCGGCTGCGGCAAGAGCACGCTGATGAACATCGTCGCCGGGCTGGAGGAGCCGAGCACCGGTAGCCTCGAGCTGGCCGGACGCGACATCACTGCCCTGCCCCCCGACGAACGCGACGTGGCGATGGTGTTCCAGAGCTACGCGCTGTACCCCAACATGACGGTGGCGCAGAATATCGCCTTCCCGCTGGAGATGCGCAAGGTGCCCAAGGCGCAGCGCGCCGCGGCGGTGGCCGAGGTGGCGAAGATGCTGCAGATCGACCACCTGCTCGACCGAAAGCCACGTCAGCTCTCCGGCGGGCAACGTCAGCGCGTGGCCATCGGGCGGGCGCTGGCGCGTCACCCCTCGCTGTTCCTGTTCGACGAGCCGCTGTCCAACCTGGACGCCAAGCTGCGCGTGGACATGCGCGCCGAGCTGAAGAAGCTGCACATGTCCACGGGCGTCACCACCATCTACGTCACCCACGACCAGGTCGAGGCGATGACGCTGGGCACCCGCATCGCCGTGCTCAAGGACGGTCTGATCCAGCAGCTTGCCACGCCGATGGAGCTGTACGCACGCCCGGCCAATCTCTTCGTGGCCGGCTTCATCGGCTCGCCTTCGATCAATCTGTGCGAGGGCCAGGTCGATGCCGATGGATGTGTGCGCATGGCTGGCATCGACACCGGTGTACGTCTGCCGACCGCGGCGGGCCGGCGGGTGCAGGTTGGCATCCGGCCGGAGGACCTTCGACCCGAACCGCAGGGCATGGCTGCCCGCGTGACCCTGGTCGAGCCGACGGGCGCCGAGAGCTATGTGCTGGTGCAGGGCGCCTTCGGCGAGTTCACGGTGCGCCTGCCCGGCGAGAGCACCCACCGCCCAGGCGACACGCTGACCCTGGGTTTCGACCCGGCCAAGGTTCATGTGTTCGACGCCGACTCCGGCGCACGACTGGGCTGAGGCGCCGGGTCGTCATGACGACGCGCCTTGGCGACGTCGCCGTGGCGGTCAGCGTCAATCGGCGTAGCCCATCTGCCGACGTCCGAGCGGGGTCAGCTGCGCAGGCGTGAAACGGCCCTCGAAGTCGATCTCGTAGTCCTCCGCGGCGAAGTCGGGTGACGATCTCCCGGTCTCGAAGGCCGGTCGCTGGAGCGCGAGGAAGGCGCGGTTCTTCGCGCAGTCGGGGGCCGCGCCGATGTACATCACATTGCTGTAGCCCTGCCCGGTGTGCCGGTCCTCAACGCCGTGCAGCACGTCCGGGTGCCACCACACGGTGTCACCCGGCTCGACCTTCGGGATCGGCACATAGCCGCGCAGCAGCAAGGCGTGGTGCTGCTCGGAGACCACCATGGCACGTCCGGCGCGGGCGCCGCACAGGTCGTCGTCGGCCACATCGTCCTGCAGTGCACGCAGCAGCATCCAGCCCATCGCGTTGGCCACCGGCACCAGGTTCAACGTGCCGTCGCCGGGGCCTTGCGGCGTGAGCGCGGTCCAGCCCTGGAAGGTGCGGAACATCCGGCACACGGCCGGGGACGGGATCTCCTCGGTGGACGTGCGCCAGGCAGCGGAAAACGGGTCGTAGCGCGACAGGTCCCCGCCGTAGACGTGCCGGTAGACCTGGCGGTAGCCCGGGTCGATCCAGCGCTCGATCGAGCCGCCGTCGACGTGGGGCGACAGACCCAGCGAGGCATCGCCCGGCTCGCGCTGGCGCACGCGGTCGGCATAGGTCGTCTCCAGGTCGGGATCGAAGACCGGTGTGCCGTCCTGGTCCACATCCCACAGGCGGTTGAGCCAGCGGCGGGTGCGCGCGAGCTCTTCGGACTGGCGCGCCTGCATCTGGGGGGGCGACCAGTAGATGCCGTAGATCTGCGGACGCGCACTGGCCAGCGCGCTGAAGTACTGGTCGATCCCGCGCTTGGCCACCGACTTCTCGATGTAGCGATTGCGCGCCAGATAGTCCTCGAGTTCGTGGTTCCAGCGCCCGACCCGCGCAGCGTCGAAGACCCCGCGCACGATCACGCAGCCGCGCTGGCGGATCCGCGCACGCGTGGCGTCGTCGATGGCCTCCAGATCGGCGTAAGGAATCTGTGGCACCGAGGCCTGCCCGCGCGCGCGCTCGGCTTCGATGACCTCGACCTGCTCTTCGACCGAGGCGGTCAGGCGTGCGAAGCGTTCAGCGAGGTCGGGGATCTGCGCCTTCAGCAGGCACTTGGCGGCGACGATGCGCTCGCGATAGGGGGCGTTCGGGTCAGGTCTTGACATGCAGGTGCTCCAGGCACGGCGGGGTGAACAACACCTGACCGGGCGGGTGGTCAGGCTGCAGCAACTGTTCGAGCAACCGCCGGCCCAGCGTCAGCCCAGCCAGGTGCAGATCCTCGAAACAGGCGATCAGCGGCTGGCGGATGTAGTGCGGCAGGTCGCTGCTGTACTTGACGACGATGTCGATGTCCCGACCGGGCTCACGGTTGGCATCGGCCAGTGCACCGAGCAAGGGCAGGGCCGGCGCCTCGAGCGACAGCACGAGGCCGTCGAAGCCCCCGCCCTCGCGCAGCGCCCACTGGTAGATCGCCTCCGGCCCGTCGTCCAGCGAGACCGACAGCACCCGCCGGCCCGCCACCCCATGCGCGGCGCAGGCGGCGTCGAAACCGTCGGAGAGATGGTCGCGGAACTCGCTGCCTGGCTGGGGCAGCAGGATGCCCAGCCGCTGCCGCCCGCGCGCGACCAGTGCATCAACCGCCATCGCGGCGAACTGCTCGTTGGCGAAGTCCACGCTCGCGTGCGGCTGCGCGAGCCGGGTGCGTCCGTGGGTGACGAAGGGAAAGCGCCGTTCGAGTAGGTAGCGCACGCGCGCGTCGTCTGCCGTGGTGTGCGACAGCAGCAACCCGTCGGCCAGCCCGCGGTCGACCACGTAGCGCACACCCGACAAGGGGTCGTCGTCGCGGGTGTCGGGCAGCACGATCAGGTGGTAGTCGGTGTCGCGCAGCGCATCGCCAATGCCCAGCATCAACTGCTTGTAGCCCGGCTGGCTGGCATCGAGCCGGTCCATCATGAACGCCGCGACCTGCGTGCGGCCGGTCTTCAGGCGCACCGCGGCGCGGTCGCGCACGTAATCGAGTTCGCGCGCGGCCCGCAGCACCTTGTCGCGCGTGGCGGGCAGCACGCTGGACGAGCCGGCCAGCGCGCGCGAGACGGTCGCGAGCGACAGCCCCGTGGCCTTGGCCAGGGTGCGGACGGTGGGCTTCTCAGGCGTCATCGGTCGAAGGTGTTCGGTCGGTCGGTCGATCCGTGGCGAGCGTGGAGCGCGGCGAAGACGTTGCAGGCAGACGCCGCCCTTCCTTGCAGGACCGTGGCGGCGCCGATCTCTCGGGTCTGATTATGGAAACGTTTACATCCGACGTCAATCTTTGACCCGATCGGATGTAAACGTTATCATCATCGCCATCGAACCAAGGAGACGAGCGATGCGTTGGGGATTGATCGGGGCCAGCAACATTGCCGGCGAGTGGATGGTCGGCGCCCTGCGCGCGGTGGGCGACGAGGTGGTCGCGGTGGTCTCGGGCAGCGCCGAGCGGGCGCGGCAGTTCGCAGCCCAGCACGGCATCGCGCATGCGCTGACGACTGAAGCCGATCTCGCGCCGCTGGGCATCGACGCGGTGTACGTTTCCTCCACCAACGACAAGCACGAGGCCTCGGTGCTGCACGCCGCCTCCCACGGCTGGCACGTGCTGTGCGAGAAGCCGGTTTCTACCACGCTCGCGGCGGCTCAACGCATGGTGCGCGCCTGCGCCGAGGCCGGTGTCGTGATGGGCACCAACCACCACCTGCGCCACAACGCGGCCCACCGCCGAATGCGCGAACTCATCGCCGAAGGCCGCCTGGGTCGGCTGGTGGCGGCGCGGGTGCACCATGCGGTCTACCTACGACCGGTGCTGCAGGGTTGGCGGATCCACGACCGGGACGCGGGTGGCGGCGTCGTGCTCGACATCGCCGTGCACAACGCCGATTCGCTGGCCTTCCTGCTGGGTGAATACCCGGTCGAGGTCCAGGCCATGGTCGCGAGCACCGGACTGGCCCAGGGCATGGAAGACCACGCGATGTCGCTGTGGCGCTTCCCGAGCGGACTGACCGCCTTCACCCACCAGGCCTTCACCACCCCGCATGCCCGCATCGGCCTGGAGATCCACGGCACCGAGGGCACGCTCGAAGGCGACGGTATCCTGAACCAGCGCGCCGACGGCTCCTTGCTGCTGCGCACCGCCGCAGGCGCGCAGGCGCAGGATCTGGACCGCGGCAACCTCTACGAGCGGTGCCTGACGCAGTTCCATGCCGCCGTGCGCGGCGAGCCGAACACGCTGGCCGACGGCCGCGCTGGTCTGCGCTCGCTGGCGGTGGCGCTGGCGGTGCTCGACAGCGCCCAACAGGGGCGTGCCGTCACGGTCGACCTCGGGGACTGACCGGCCCACCCCCTGGGCACACGTCCGGCCACCTCAAGGGGTCGAGCGGGCATCGAGATGCACGGGGCTGGAGTTCGGCCGCGCAGGCGCTCACCCCTTGAACAGCCCGGGCAGCCACAGCGACAACCCCGGCCAGAAGGTGATCAGCCCGAGCGCGAGCAGCAGCGGCACGTAGAAGGGCATGAAGGCGCGCACGACCGCGCCGAAGCTGACTTGCGCGATGTGCTGCACGATGAACAGCAGCACACCGAAGGGCGGGGTGGCGGCCCCGATGAGCAGGTTGAGCACGATGACCAGACCGAAGTGCACCGGGTCGATGCCCAGCATCAGGATCAGCGGCAGCAGCGTCGGCACGGCGATCAGCAGGATGGCCGTGGTCTCCATGAAACAACCCACCACCAGCAGCAGCACGTTGATCATCAGCAGGATGAGCCAAGGGTTCTGCGTGATCTCGAGCATCGCCGCGGCCAGGTTGGCCGGGACATTGTTGACTGCGATCGCCCAGCCGAAGGGCACGGCCGCGGCCATGATGAACACCAGCACACCGGCGGTGACGAAGGTCTCCTGGATGGCGCGGGCCAGGCGCCGCCAGGTGAGTTCGCGATACCAGAAGCCCAGGACGGTGGCGTAGACGACGGTGATTGCGCCGAGTTCCGTCGGCGTGGCCACGCCTGACAGCAGGCCGACGACCAGTATCACGGGCGCCATCAGCGCCGGAACCGCCCTGACGAAGCTTCGGCCGATCAGCGGCAGCGTGGCCCGCGGCTCGACCGGTGCGCGGACTCTCCCGGTGACCGCCAGCAGCCACACCATCCCCATCAGCAGCAAGCCGACGACCACACCCGGGATGATCCCGGCAAGGAACAGGTCACCGATCGACACCTGGGCCAGCACGCCGTACAGGACCATGATCACCGATGGCGGGATGATCGGGCCGACGATCGCAGAAGCAGCGCTGACCGCCGCGGCGAACGCCGGGTCGAAGCCTGCACGCCGCATCTCCCTGATCTCGACCGTCCCCAGGCCGGCAGCATCGGCCTGCGCGACGCCGGACATGCCGGCGAAGACGAGGCTGGCGGCGATGTTGACCTGTGCCAGACCCCCACGAAGGTGGCCCACCAGCGCGGCCGCAAAGGCGAAGATCCTGGAGGCGATGCCACCCGAGTTCAGCAGGTTGCCTGCCAGGACGAACAGCGGGATCGCGAGCAGCGGAAAGCTGTCGATGCCCGAGGTCATGCGCTGCACCACCAGCGACATCGGTACCGGCGAGAAGAACAACAGCCAGCCGAGCGCGGCGGCGATCAGCGCGAACGCCACCGGCACCTCGACGGCGATCAGCCCGAAGAGCAGCAGGAACAGGGGCAGGACGTCACTCATCGCGTATCTCCCGCGCCGCGCGGCGCGCTGTCGGAAGCGGTCGTGATCGGTCGAGCCTCGTCCCAGCCGTCCTCGGCACGGTCACGGGCCTCACGCTGCAGGCGCGCCTGCTCGGCGTCGACCGGCCGGCCATGGGTCATCGATGCCCACTCCGCCAGCACCAGGTAGACGGTCGTGAAGGCGATCGACAACGCGCTCGTGAACAGCGGCACCGAGTAGAAGAGGTGGCGCGGCAGGTCCACCGGCAGCGAGATGGTGCGACTGCGCGACTCCACCTCCATGATGTCCCAGGCCTGCCAGGCCACCGTCAGCATCACGACGCTGGCCACGATCCACGCCAGGCAGCGCCAGAAGGCACGGGCCCGCGGCCCCAGGCGGCCGACGAAGGTTTCGATGCGCAGATGGCGCATCTGCTTGGTGCCGGCCGCGGCGCCGATGAACACGGCCCACAGGAAGCAGTAGCCGGCCAGTTCTTCGACCCATACCAGCGGCTCGCCGAAGACGTAGCGCGTGAAGACCTGGACCGTGATCGACACCACGATCAGCACGACCAGCCCCACACCGATCGCGGACTCTGCGCGGCCGATGCGTTCGAGCAGCCACCACCACCGACCAAGCAAACGATCCATGCCGTCTCCTCCATGCCGCGCACGGCGTGTTCGCAACAGACCCGAAGGCCGTCGCAGCGCAGCTGCGCAGCCACGGCCCGCGGACCTGTGGGGCCCGGAACCCACGGGTCAGGCCCGCGCGCACAGCGCGGCGGCGGTCAGCCGGCGTGCGCGCCGTCCTTCACTGGATCGCGCGGATCTGCTGGTATAGACCGACCGACCACGCGCCGTCCTTCTCCATGCCATTGGCGGCGGAGACCGCCTTCTCGGCAAAGGGTGCGCGATTGACATTCACGACAGTGGCCCCTTCGGCGGCCATCTTGCGCACCACGTCCTCGGTCTCGGCTTCCGCTGCCTTGCGGCCCCAGGCGATGGCCTCGCGGGCGGCGTCGACCATGATCTTGCGGACGTCCTCGGGCAGCGACTGGTAGACCTTGTCGTTGATCGTGATGTGCTGCGACGACATCAGGTGATCGGTGCGCATCACGTACTTGGCCGCCTGGTGAAACTTCTGCGCGTAGGCCGAGCCCACCGGCCCTTCGGCTGCGTCGATCACACCGGTCTTCAGGCCGAGGAAGACCTCGGCCCAGGCCACCCGCGCGGGCTTGGTGCCCAGCGTCTGCCAGAGGTTGAGGTAGGTTTTGATCTCCGGCACGCGCATCTTGACGCCGTCGAGGTCGGCGGGCGTGTTGACAGGCTTCTTCGCGAACAGGATGCGCGGCTGGGTCGGCGCGGCCGCGAGGATGCGCAAGCCCTGCTTGGTCCGCAACTCCTCGGCCATCCTGGCGAAGGTCTGGGACTCGATGAACTTCTGGAAGTGGTCGTTGTCGCGGAAGGTGAAGCCCCAGGCCAGCACCGCGAAGTCCTTGACCCAGTTGGCGTACCAGTCGAGCACGTCACCGTACATCGCCACCGAGCCCTTCATCATCTGCTCGATCACCTGCACGTCGCTGCCGAGCTGCTCGCCCTGGATGAAGTTGACCTTCACCTTTCCGGCGGCGCGTTCGTTGACGAGCTTGGCGAACATCGCGTTCGTCCGGTCGATCACCGTGCCCACGGCGTCCGAGCCGCCGAAGGTCAGCGTCTGCTGGGCCTGGGACAACCCCGGGGCCAGCAGCCCCACGGCCAGGGAAATCGCGCTGAACCACATCTTCATGTGCATGTCTCCTGTCAGGTCAGTGGAAGTGAAGGCCCCGTCAGGTCGCGGGGCGTGGGGGAAGGGTCACCTTCATCGGGCGACTTCGAAGAATCGGTTGGCCAGGTTCTTCTGCGCCTGGTACAGCGACGAAGGGTCGGGAGGACGCGGCAGCGGCATGCGCAGGGGTACCGCCGTCATGCGCGGTTGCAGACATTCGTCACCGCACAGGCGCCGGCTCTCGAACTCGGCATGGTCGGTGTAGGGTGCGAAGCCGCCGGCCAGGGGCCAGGCATCGCCCGCCGCCACCTCGTACAGCAGGAAGTTGCGTGGGCGCCCGGAAGTGTTCAGCGCCGAGCCGTGAATCAAGCGCACATGGTGCAGCGACACCGACCCCGCCGGCCCGAGCAGGGGCACGGCCCGCTCCATGGGCAGCGCATCACGCGTCAGGTCGATGGCGCCGCAGAACACGCCATTGCCGGTGTGGTCGAGGATCGGCCCGCGGTGACTGCCGGGGATCACCATCATCGGACCGTTGTCGGGCACGAAGGCGTCGAGCATCACACCCACCGCCAGCACGTCGTCATTGGTGTAGGGATAAAAGGCCCAGTCCTGGTGCCACTCCACCGCCGCGCCGTAGCCAGCGGACTTCAGGTTCAACTTGACGCCCTGCAGGCGCACGGAAGACCCGAGCAGCGCACGCAGCGGCGCGAGCAGCAGATCGTCGCGAATCAGGTCGCCGAAGGCCGGGTGATGCCGATGCGGCGCCTTCAAACGGCGCACGCGCGGGTGCTGCGGCGTGTGGCTGTCCTCGAGGTCGTATAGGTCGGTGTTGGTGCTGACCTGCGAGGCGCCTTCGAGCAGCGTGTCGACGGCGGCGCGAAGGTGCTGCAACGTCGCCTGTGGCAGCAGCCCGGGCAGCACCAGATAGCCGTGCTCGCGGTAGAAGTCGACTTGTTCGGCATTCAGGCTCATCGTGGTGTGCTGTAGCGTCCGCAATTGGGATCGATGGCATGACTGTCCCCCGCAGTACCGACTGCGTCAACCCGCGTTTGACCTGTTGACGTGCAGCGATGGTATCGATACCATCTTCGCCGCCGCGCCTTCCGATCGGGACGGGGGCAGGGATGTTCTGACGAACGGAGGCAAGGATGCAGACGGTGAAGGACGTGTGGTGGCAGCCGCGCATCGAGCGCGCGCGTCTCAAGGCGCTGATGCAGCGTGCCGACGCGCCAGGCCTGTGGTTCCTCGGGGTTTGGGGCGGGTTGCTTGCCCTTGCGGGCGTGGGCATCCACTTCAGCGTCGGGTCGTGGTGGGTCGTACCAGCGGTGGTGGTCTACGGTCTGGTGCTGGGGTTCGCGTACGCGCCCTCGCACGAGTGCGCCCACGGCACCGCCTTCCGTACCCGCTGGCTCAACGAGGCGGTCATGTGGCTGAC
The DNA here is from genome assembly GCA_964522465.1 of uncultured Rubrivivax sp. Classification (GTDB taxonomy): domain Bacteria; phylum Pseudomonadota; class Gammaproteobacteria; order Burkholderiales; family Burkholderiaceae_C; genus Rubrivivax. The sequence goes on from CAZFVH010000001.1 coordinate 70,972, forward strand.
CTCCTTCATCTGGGGCGAGTCACCCACGCACCGGCGCTTCGCCCACTCGCACCACCACACCCACACCTGGCACTGGAAGGTCGACGCCCAGATGGGCTACAGCAACCCGGTGCGACTGAGGACCTGGCTGGGTGACGTCATCGGCCTGCTCGAGTTCTGGCCCCGGGCCAAGTTGATGGTGCGCCACGCCAGCGGCCGCGTGCTGCCACGCGAACTCGTCTATCTGCCACCGGCGCAAGTGCCCGTGATGGTGCGGGAGGCGCGGATCTTGATGGCCGGCTACATCGGACTGCTGGCCTGGGCCGTGCTGGGCCAGACCTGGGTGCCGCTCCTTTACTTCTTCATCCCGCGTTTCGCTGGGGCCTTCGGGGTCTACGCCTTCATCACGACGCAGCACATGGGCATGGCGCAGGACGTCAACGACCATCGCCTGTGCACCCGCTCGATGCACAACGGCTGGCTCGCCCGCACGCTGTACTGGAACATGAACTACCACATCGAGCACCACATCTACCCGTCGGTGCCCTTTCACGCCCTGCCCGGCCTGAACGCGGCCATCCGCGATCAGCTCCCGGCGCCTTGCGAGGGGCTGTTCGGCGCGCACGCCGAGATCCTGCGTACCATCGCCGCGCAGCGACAGGATCCGACGGCCGTGGCCGCCCGGCGCCTGCCGGGCGAGGCCGTCGCGGGCGCGCAGGCCTGAGAGGTCGAGCCAAGCACAGGCAAGCGCTCCCCGCGTCGCCTTCGCGTGCCTCCTGCGGTGATGTCCGAGTCGCCCGAATCGCCCAAGCCGTCTGAATCATCCGAGAGCCTGACCCCTGGAGAACCCGACGATGTGGAAGCCCCTGTGCGCTGTGGCCGACGTGCCCGATGAGGACGTGGTCGAGGTGGTCGCCGACGGACACGTCTACTGCGCTTACCGACTGTCTGGCACCCACCACGTCACCGACGGCATCTGCACCCATGCGGTGGCTCGTCTGGCCGAGGGTTTCGTCATCGACGACGTGATCGAGTGCCCGATGCACAACGGCCGCTTCCACATCCCCACCGGCCGTCCGGACGGCCCGCCTGCCTGCGAGCCGTTGCGCATCTATCCGGTGCGGGTCGAGGCTGGCATGCTGATGATCGAGCGCGACGGCTGACGATCCCCGGGCGCCACGGGCGCTCGCTTAGGATCGGGTTCATGCACCGATCCAGGTCTTCCTCCCGATGAGCGGGCCCGTGGCCCGTCGCCCCCGGATGAGCGACGTCGCTTCGCGCGCGGGCGTGGGCACGATCACGGTGTCCCGTGCCTTGAAGACCCCGCATCTGGTGTCGCCCGCCGTGCGCCAACGCGTGCTCGAAGCGGTTCAGGCCACCGGCTATGTGCCCAACCTTGCGGCCAGTACGCTGAAGTCGCACCGCTCGACCATCGTGGCGGCCATCGTCCCGACGCTGCGCAATGCGATCTTCGCCCAGACCACCGACGCCCTGGCCGAAGGTTTGCGAGCCCAGGGCTACCAGCTGATGCTGGCCAGCTCCGGGTATTCGCCTGCCGCCGAGGAGGAGATCCTGCGCCACCTGATGGGCCAGCAGCCCGCGGCGGTGGTGCTGACGGGGACCGGCCACACCCGTGCGGTCCGGCAACTGCTCGCGCAGCGCCGCATGCCGGTGATCGAGACTTGGGATCTGACCGACCGCCCCATCGACCGCGTGGTGGGCTTCTCCAACTTCGAGGCGATGCGGCAGATGACCCGGGCCCTGGCCGATCGTGGTTACCGACGCATTGCCTTCGCAGGGTCGGCCGCCGGAGCGGAGCCGCGCGCCACCCAGCGGCTGCGGGGCTATCTGCAGGCGATGACCGACCTTGGCCGCCCTCCCTGCACCGTCGAACTTCCGGGGCTGGTGCTCGACATCGCCAGTGGCGCCGTGGCGCTGGAGAAACTGATCGCGCTCGACCCCGTTCCCGATGCCGCGATCTTCGTCACCGACGTCCTGGCGTTCGGCGCCGCTCAAGCCTGTCAGCGCCGAGGGATCACGGTGCCCACGCAGCTTGCGCTGGCCGGCCTGGGCGACTTCGAACTCGCCGGTGCCTCCCACCCGCCGTTGACGACCGTGCGCATCCCGGGCGAGCAGATCGGTCGCACCGCTGCACACATGATCGCCGAGTTGCTGTCCAGTGATCCGCAACGGGTCGAGGCGGTACCGCGCACCGTCGACCTGGGCTTCGAGATCGTGATCCGGGAAAGCGCCTGATCGGCCTGCGGCGGCGCCAGTCCGACCGCACAGATCCTTGGGTTTTCTCGGATGTGTCGGATCGGTCGTTGCGACTACAGTCCGGGCTCCCCGGGGCAAGCCGGTCCGACTGGCCCGCTCCGTTGTCCATGAATCGCTGAAACCCACGGAGGTCCCCATGGCCCTGAAGATGTCGCGTTTCCTCAAGCCCGTGCTGCTCGCCGCCGCAATGGCCGCCACTGCCACTGTTGCCCACGCACAGACCGTGCTGAAGATGGGCTTCGGTCTGCCCGTCGACGCACACTACGGCGTCGGTGCCGCCCATATGCAGAAGCTCGTGGCCGAGCGCATGGGCGGACGCTACAAGATCGAGCTCTTCCCGAACTTCCAGCTCGGCGGCGAACGCGAGATGACCGAGGGCGCACAGCTCGGCACGATCGACCTGGTGATCACCTCCACCGGTCCTGTGGGCAACTTCGTGCCCGACACGCTGATCACCGACATCCCGTTCCTCTTCCGTGACTACGCCCATGCGCGCGGCGTGCTCGACGGTCCGATCGGTCAGGGCATCCTGGACAAGTGCCAGGCCAAGGGGCTCATCTGCCTGGCATGGTCGGAGAACGGCTTCCGCCACATGACCAACAACCGGCGCGAAGTGGCCTCGCCGGCGGACGCCAAGGGCCTGAAGGTCCGCACGATGGAGAACCAGGTCCACATGCAGGCCTTCCGCACGCTCGGCGTCCTGCCCACGCCGATGGCCTTCCCCGAGGTCTTCGGCGCACTTCAGCAGGGCACGGTCGACGGTCAGGAGAACCCGATCGGCGTCATCGTCTCGGCCAAGCTCAACCAGGTGCAGAAACACCTGACGCTGACCGGGCACCTGTACTCGCCTGCGTTGGTGCTGATGTCGCCTGCGGCCTACAACAAGATGTCCGAAGCCGACCGCAAGATGATCGTGCAGATCGCGCGTGAAGGCGCGCAGGTCACCCGTGCCCGCGTTCAGGAACTGGAGCGCGTGGGTATCGAGCAACTGCGCACCGCCGGCATGCAGATCCGCACGCTGAGCACCGCGGAGAAGACAGCCTTCCAGGATGCGCTCAAGCCCGCCTACGCCGAGTTCGGCAAGCGCTTCGGTCAGGCGAACATCGACGCCATCCGCAACGCGAAGTGACCTGTGGCTGGCCCGGCGGCGTGAGCGCCGACGGGCCAGCGTGTGACATTGCGCGGTCTGCGTCCTGCAGATCGCGCATCCCAGAAGGAGCCCGGCCTTGCGCGAACTCGTCCTCGCGGCCGACCGAGTCATCGGTCGCGTCGTCATGGTGGCTGCATGTCTGACGCTGGCCGTCGCGGCGCTGTCGGGTCTGTTCCAGATCGTCACCCGATTCGTGCTCGAGCAGCCCTCGGACTGGACCGAGGTGCTGACGCGGACGATGATCATCTGGAGCGTCTATCTCGGGCTGGCCGGGGCGCTGCGGGGCGGAGCCTTGCTGTCGGTGGACCTGCTCTACCGGATCGCCTCGCGCACGCCGTACTTGAAATTGCTGCGTTTCCTGATCACGGGATGCACGCTGCTCTTCCTGGCCGTCGTCGTGTGGTTCGGCTGGGACGTGGTCTACCGCGTCCGCTTCCAGAATCTCGCCGGGCTCGAGATCTCGATCTCCTGGGCGTATGCGGCCGTGCCGATCGGCGCGACCTTCGGCATCCTGGGCGTCATCGCCAACTTCCTCGATCCGAGGCGCGGCGAACTGGAAGCCCAGCAGTGATCGACCCGACCTGTCAACTTGTTCTGCACTCGGGGCTTCAGTCATGACCACCGCCGTCTTCACCGTCTTCCTCGCGCTGCTCGCGCTGAGCGTGCCCGTGGCCGTGGCGATCGGGCTGGCGTCGATGGCCGGCGTGGCCTTCTTCTCCAACATGCCCATGCTCGTGACGGCGCAGCAGCTGTTCGTCACGATCGACAAGTTCCCCCTGGTGGCCATCCCCTTCTTCATCCTGTCGGGCAACCTGATGGAGGCCGGCGGCATCTCCGAACGCCTGGTGAACTTTGCGCGTGCGCTGGTCGGCGGTGTGCAGGGTGGTCTGGCGATGAGTTGCGTGATCACCTGCATGATCTTCGCGGCCGTCTCCGGCTCCAGTGTGGCCACCACGTTCGCGATCGGCGCCATCCTGATCCCGGCCATGGTCAAGCTCGGCTACCCGGTGCAGCGCGCCGCTGCCCTGCAAGCCACATCGGCCGAGCTGGGTGTCATCATTCCCCCGTCCATTCCGATGATCCTGTATGGCGTGGCCGCCGAGGTGTCCATCGGCGAGATGTTCATCGCCGGGTTCGGTCCCGGTCTGCTCATCGGCGGCGCGCTCATCCTGTTCGTCTTCGTCTGGTGCAAGCTCACCGGACATGGCAAGCGCGACGGAGAAGGACGGCTCGAGATCAGCGTGGCGCTGCGCCAGGCGAGCCTGGCCCTGCTGATGCCGGTGATCGTGCTCGGTGGCATCTACGGCGGCATCTTCACGCCCACGGAGGCGTCGGTCGTCGCCGTGTTCTACGCACTGATCGTCGGCATGTTCGTCTACCGTCGCATCCGGCTGCCGGACCTCTGGCGCGCCCTGCAACGCACCGTCGTGTCGACCACCGTCATCATGGTCATCATCGCCGCGGCGGGACTGTTCGCGTTCCTCATCACGCGCGCCGGTGTGCCGGCGGCCTTCGGGAACTGGGTCGCCGCCAACCTGGACGGTCCCATCGTGTTCCTGGTGGGTGTCAACCTGTTCCTGTTCCTGGTCGGGATGTTCATCGAGACGGGTGCGGCCATCGTCGTGCTGGCACCCATCCTCGTGCCGGTGGCCATGCAGTTCGGCGTTGATCCGGTGCACTTCGGCATCATCATGGTCGTGAACCTGGCGTTGGGCATGATCACGCCGCCTTTCGGTGTGAACCTGTTCGCCGCTTGCACGGTGGCGCGGATCTCCTATGATCAGATCGTGCCAGCCGTCTTGCCCTACGTGCTGGTCATCTCCAGCTGCCTGGCGGTGATCACCTTCGTGCCCGAGCTCAGTCTCTGGCTGAGGGATCTCGTTTATCGCTGAGACGGCACCTTCAGGCGAGCGCTGTCATCATGGCCGATGTCAACCCGGTCACCGAGGCCCATCGGTGGCGTTTCTTCCGTATCGGTGGCTTCGACCAGGTCCGGATCGAGACCGCCGACGACCTGCGGCATCTGCACGAGCTCGACCAGAAGCTCTGGGCCGTGCTGGCCTGCCCTTGCTCGGGCCTGGAGATCGACAGCCGCACGCTGGGACTGATCGACGTGGCCAACGAAGGACGTCTGCGCGTGTCGGAAGTGCTCGCCGCGGTGGGCTGGGTGTGCGCGCGCCTGTCCGACCCCGGCATCGTCTTCGACGGCGGAGCCGATCTGCCGGTTTCGGCGATCTCGCAGACCGACACCGAGGGGCAGCGTCTGGCATCGGCGGCCAGGCAGTTGCTCGAACGCCTGGGCAAGGAGCCGGAAGGTGCACTCGAGGTCGGCGATTTCGCCGACCCCGCGAGACTCTTCCCGCCTGACCACTTCAACGGCGACGGCATTGTCCCGGCGGCCCTGGCCGACACAGCAGCGTTGGCGGGGGCGATCGGCATGATCGTCGGTGTGCTGGGCGGCGCCAAGGACCGCAGTGGCGAGCCGGGCGTCGACCGTGCCCTGCTCGAGGCCTTCACCACGCAGGCCCGCGCCGTCGTCGACTGGCACGCGCAGGCCCACGAGTCGTCCGTCTCCGTGATGGCGCTGGGCCAGGACACGGAGGCCGCTGTGGCGGCCTTCGACGCCGTGCGGGAAAAAGTCGAGGACCACTTCGCGCGGTGTGCGCTGATCGCTTTCGATGCGCAATCCGCTGCCGCGCTCAATCCGCAGGCTTCGAGCTACGGCGATCTTGCGGTGATGCTGTTGTCGGCCGACCATGCCGGGATGCAGGCCCTGCCGCTGTGCGAAGCCGCGCCAGGGCGTGATCTGCCGCTGCGCGACGGGCTGAATCCGGCGTGGATGTCGGCGATCGCGCGCTTTCGTGAACGCGTGGTCGTGCCCTTGCTCGGCGAGCAGTGGTCGATCTCGCAGGCCCAGTGGCAGCAGCTCGCGCGGCAGCTCCAGGGTTGGCGGGCCTGGCACGCCTGCCGGCCCGACACGCCAGTGGCCGCGCTGGATCCTTCGGTCCTGAAGGCGTGGCTGGATGGGGACCTGGGTCCACGCCTGACCGAGCTCATCGACCGCGATGCCGCCTCCGACACCAGCGCCGCCCTGGTTGATGCACTGGAGCGTTTGGTGAGGCTGCGCCGAGACCTCGGCACCCTGCTGCACAACTTCGTCAACCTGGCGGACTTCTACACCCCAGACCGCCACGCGATCTTCCAGGCGGGGACGCTGTACCTGGATCAGCGCAGTTGCGAGCTGTGCCTTCGAGTGCCGGACATGGCCCGGCACGCCGCGATGGCTCCGTTGTCGGGGACCTTCCTGGTGTACTGCCTGTGCACGCGCAACGGCGAGCCGCCCTTCCACATCGTCGCTGCGATGACCGACGGCGACGTCGACGACATGATGGTGCCCGGGCGCAACGGCATCTTCTATGACCGTGCAGGGCGCGACTGGCATGCCAGTGTCGTGAAGATCGTCGCAAACCCGATCAGCGTGCGCCAGGCCTTCTGGAGCCCGTATCGCCGCGCGGCGCGCATGGCGGCCGAGCAGGTGCAGAAGTTTGCCGCCGCGCAGGAAAAAGCGCTGGACGCCAGGGCCTCCGTCGGTCTCACCCAGGCCGGGCAGCAGGCCACCACCGGTCAGGGTGTCGTCGCCCAGGGCTTCGACATCGCACGGTTCGCGGGCATCTTCGCGGCCATCGGTCTGGCGCTCGGCGCGATTGGCTCAGCGCTGGCCGCAGTGATCAGCGGCTTCCTCTCCCTGCCGCTGTGGAAGATGCCTCTGGTGCTGGTCGGCTTGACCCTGATCGTCTCGGGCCCTTCGATGTTGCTCGCATGGTTCAAGCTGAGGCGGCGCAACCTGGGCCCGCTGCTCGACGCCAACGGTTGGGCGGTGAACATCCGGGCGCGCATCAATGTGCCCTTCGGCACCTCCCTGACCGGAGTGCCGCGCCTGCCGCCTGGTGCCACGCGGTCGATGTCGGACCCCTTCGCCGATCGGGACGTGCCCTGGGGCCCCTGGGCGGCCGGTATCGCGGTGATCCTGCTGTTGCTGTGGCTGGGCTCGCGGATCGAGTGACGGGCTGATCGGCCGAGATCCTCAACCACCGTCCAGCGCCTGACGGGCTGGACAGCGTGCGGTCGATCGCCGTTCAAGCGCGCGCGGCCCCGTGCGCAATGTCCGCGTGCGCTCGGGTATCGGCATATCAGGGTAACTCCCCAAGCATGGACGCGAATGGATGCGCAGGACCGGGCATCCGTTGTCGGACAATCGGGCGTGGTGCGGCGGCAGCGTGCGCCGTGATGCGGTTGCGCCGCCGGACTGTTCTTCTTCACCTCGATCGGGAGACTTCGATGACCTCGAGCAAGCGCGAATTCCTGGCTGCCGGCGCTGCCGCCGCGGCTGCCTGGGCCCTGCCCGCCTGGGCCCAGGGCAAGCCCCTTTTCGACACGCTGCACATGTTCGTGCCGGCGGCACCTGGCGGCGGATGGGACGGCACGGCCCGCGCGATCGAGCGTGCCGCAAAGGCCGCGGGTCTGGTCGGCAACATGAACTTCGAGAACGTCGGCGGCGCTGGCGGCATGGTGGGCCTGCCGCGCTATGTCAACCAGCGCAAGGGACAGGGGGGCAGCCTCATGGTCGGCGGCTCGGTGATGGTCGGCGCGGCCATCGCGAACAAGAGCCCGGTGACGATGCGCAACGTCACACCCATCGCCCGCCTGACCGAGGAAGCGGGCGTGATCGTCGTGCCGGCCAGTGGCAAGCTCAAGACCTGGAAGGATTTCGAAGCCGCGATCAAGGCCAACCCCAAGGCGGTCTCGGTGGCTGGCGGCAGCGCCGGTGGCACCGATCACCAGTTGCTCGGTCTCGTTGTCAAGGCGCTCGGGATGAACCCGAAGGATGCGGCCTACGTCGGCTTCGCCGGTGGCGGCCCGGCCAATGCGGCCATCCTCGGCGGGCAGGTGTCGGCTGGGATCTCGGGCTACTCCGAGTTCGAAGAGCAGATCAAGGGTGGCCGGATGATCGCGCTGGCCGTGTCGGGCAACCGCCGCATCCCGGGCGTGGACGTGCCCACGCTGTCCGAACTCGGTGTGCCAGTGACCGCTGCGAACTGGCGTGGTGTCTTCGCGCCGCCGGGGATCTCGGCCGACCAGCGCGCCGCGTTGACCAACTTCATGACGCAGGTCCACGCCTCGGCCGCGTGGAAGCAGGAACTCGACACCCGCAAGTGGACGGATGTCTTCCTCTCAGGCGACGCGTTCGGGCGCAGCATCGAGGCGGACATCGCCGCCACCGAGGGCGTGATGAAGGATCTGGGCCTGGCATGACGCCGCTGCGTGTGGCCTGGCTGCTGGCGGCGGTGTGCGCTGTCGCGGCCTGGCAGGTCACCCTGATTCCGGAGTCGGCCATCCAGATGGCGGTCGGCCCGGTCTTGGTACCTGCGGTGGTGACGGCCGCGCTCGCGGTGGTCTCCATCGCCTACGGCTACAGCGCATGGCGCGGGCGTCAGATCGACGAGGCCGGCGACCCCGCGGTAGCCCCGCTGCCGGGCGCGGCCGGCCGTTTTCTCAGCCTGCTCGGCGGTGGCTTGGCCTTCATGCTGCTGGTGGTGCCGCTGGGTTTCGTGATCCCGGCCACGCTGTGTGGCATGGGCGTGGCCCGTGCATTTGACGCCCGGCCAGGGCTGAAGTCTGCGGCCGTGTGCGGCGCCATCGCTCTTGCGTTCTGGGTCGTGTTCTCGGTCTGGCTGGGCGTCGGGCTCGGCCCAGCCGTGCGCTGGCCGCTGTGATCCCGCGCCGCTGCGGCGGCGCCATCCCTCGGGACATCTTGCGTCATGGGAACCTTTGAAGCCCTGATGGGTGGTTTCGCCACCGCGCTGCAGCCGGCCACGCTGATGTGGGGCTTCATCGGTTGCTTCCTCGGCACGCTGGTGGGCGTACTGCCGGGCATCGGCCCGGCCTTGACGATCGCCCTGCTGCTGCCGCTGACCTATCACGTCCCGGCGACAAGCATGTTCGTCATGTTCGCCGGCATCTACTACGGCGCGGCATACGGGGGCTCGACCACCTCGATCCTGTTGAACACGCCCGGTGAGTCGGCGGCGGTCGTCACGGCCCTGGAGGGCAACAAGATGGCCCGGCGCGGCCGCGCCGGGCCAGCGCTGGCCACGGCCGCGATCGGCAGTTTCGTGGCCGGCACGATCGGCACGCTCGCGCTGACCTTCGTCGCGCCCTGGGTGGTCGAAGCGGCACTTGCCTTCGGTCCGGCAGAGTATTTCAGCCTCATGGTGCTGTCGCTGGTGGCGGTGTCGGCGGTTCTGGGCGATTCGGTGCTGCGCGGCATCGTGAGCCTCAGCCTGGGTCTGCTGCTTGGGTTGGTGGGCATCGACTTGCAGACGGGACAACCGCGATTCACCTTCGGACAGGCCGAGATGCTGGATGGCATCGAGATCACGGTGGCGGTCGTCGGCCTGTTCGCCGTCGGCGAGGCGTTGTATCTCGCGTGGCAAGGGCGAGAGTCGCGCAGCGCCGAGGTGATGAAGGTCAGTGGCAGCCTGCGCCTGAGCCGCAGCGACTGGGCTCGCTCCTGGAAGGCCTGGCTGCGGGGCGCGTTCTACGGATTTCCGATCGGCGCCATGCCGGCCGGGGGGGCCGAGTTGCCGACGCTGCTGTCTTACTACACCGAGAAGAAACTCTCACGCCACCCGGAGGAATTCGGGCACGGCGCCATCGAGGGGGTGGCCGGGCCGGAAGCGGCCAACAACGCCGCCGCCGCTGGGGTGCTGATGCCCCTGCTGACCCTGGGCATTCCCACCTCGGCCACCGCCGCGATCATGCTCTCGGCCTTCGAGGGCTATGGCATCCAGACGGGGCCGCAACTGTTCTCGCTCCAGGGCGGGCTGGTGTGGACGCTGATCGCCAGCCTGTATGTCGGCAACGTCATCCTGCTGGTGCTGAACCTGCCCTTGATCGGCTTGTGGGTGCGCCTGCTCAAGATCCCGCCCCCCTGGCTGTACGCCGGCATCATCGTCGTGTCGATGGCGGGTGTGTTCGGTGCGAGCAACTCCGTCTTCGACATCGGCCTGCTGTTTGCTTTCGGGCTGCTGGGCTACACGATGCGCCGCTTCGGTTTTCCTGCCGCGCCGCTGATCGTCGGCATGATCCTCGCACCCATGGCCGAGCAATCGATGCGCCAAGCCTTGACCATCAGTCAGGGCGAATGGTCGGCTTTCGTGACCCGGCCGATCTCGGGCACCCTTCTGGCGATCTCGCTGCTCTTGCTCGTGTTGCCGGCATGGTGGAAGCGCCGACGGAGTGTTTGACAGGGTTGGTCCGTGGTGAGGTGTTGACGGCTCTTCAGCGTGTGCCAAGCTCGGGCGCGCAAACCGGGATCATCCCTGCCCGACCCGCCAGCGTCATCTTGTGCGACTTTCCTTGATCGACGCCGAGCATGCCGGTGAGAGCCCAGCATGTCGAACTGACTCAGCGCAACCCCCCGACAACGCCCGCCCCCACAGTCGGCTCATCGGCTCGACGGCCTTCGGAGGGGTCCATGCAGTTGCCCGTGCAGATCGTGTTTCACCAGATCGACCCCTGGCCGGGGGCGGAGGCTTTGCTGCGGGAGAAGGCCGCGGCACTGGACCGCTACGCACCCGATCTGATGTCGTGCCGCATCGTGGTGGAGGAACTGCACAAGCACCATCGGCTCGGCCGGCCACTGGCCGTGCGACTGGATGTGCGTCTGCCGCGCCACGAGTTGTCCGTGCGCAAGCAACATGACCATGACTTCCACGTGGCCGTGCGTGAGGCATTTGACGCCATGGTTCGCCAGATCGAGGACCAGGTACGTCGGCGCCGCGGCGACGTCAAGCGGCATGCGACGAGCGGCTCCGCGCAGGCCCGCGGCTCGGTGGAGGGGCACGGCGCGGGTCTGGCCGCCGTCGTCGAGGTCGGCGATGACGGATTGCAGCGATGAAGCGCAGGCTTGCAGCAGACCCCGCGTCGTCGACGTCCGCCCGCATTGCCCCGAACGACGACGGTGGACCGGACGATGAACGGCTGTCCCGGGTGGTCGAGCACCCCGACGGCTGGTATTGGATCGCCCCGGACGGTCACCAGCAGTTCGGACCGTTCGACAGCATGGAGGCGGTGCTCGCGGACATGGAGCCCGGCGATGCCGGGCCGGACGCCGGCCTGACACTGCAGGAAACCGAGCGCCTGCTCGGTCTGGGCGACTGGATCGACCCGCAGACCGGTGAGCTGGCCGAAGATGCCCGAGTGCGGATCGAGGACCATTGAGCACCGGCGGCGTACGCCCCTCCGGCGTGCGGCGGAGACCATCGCCGTTGTCCAGGCCGTCCATGGCACGCTACCATCGCCGCCATGGTGCCCTGGATCGACGACGACCAGCCCCTGCCCCCGACCGACACCGCACTCGGCCGGGACAGCGGGGCGCCCGGCCTGCTGGCCGCAGGCGGGCGCTTGCTGCCCGAGCGGCTTGAACAGGCCTACCGTCACGGTGTTTTCCCCTGGTTCAGCGCCGGTCAGCCGGTGCTGTGGTGGGCGCCTGATCCGCGGATGGTACTGGCGGTGGCGGATTTCCGCATCTCGCGGTCGTTCCGGCGCACGCTGCGTCGCTTCGCGGGGGATCATCGCTGCGAGATCCGTATCGACACGCGCTTTCCCGAGGTGATCCAGGCCTGCGCGAGCGCGCCGCGGGACGGGCAGTCCGGCACTTGGATCGTGCCGGAGATGGTGCGCGCCTACACCCGCTGGCATCAGCAGCGCCGCGTGCACAGTGTGGAGACCTGGATCGACGGCGAACTCGTCGGTGGTCTGTACGGCGTGGCCATCGGGCGGATGTTCTTCGGCGAGTCCATGTTCGCGCGTCGCGACGACGCTTCGAAGATCGCCCTGGCGGCGCTCGTGGCCCACTGCCGGGCCCACGGGATCGCGCTCGTCGACTGCCAGCAGAACACGCGCCATCTGGCCAGCCTGGGCGCGCGGGAGATCCCGCGTGTCGATTTCGAACGACACCTGCGACAGGCGGTGGCCCAGCCGGATGTGGACGAGTGGATCTACCGTCCGCAGCATTGGCGCCATCTCGACCTCGGAGGTGAGGACCTCCTGCCGGACATGCCGTGACACACCCGAAGGAACTCCCGCTGTCGTCGCTGCAGTTCTACGCGACGGCACCCTATGCCTGCAGTTACCTGGCCGACCGCCAGGCGCGGTCGCAGGTGGCCACCCCCAGCCACCTCATCAACGCCGATCTGTACTCGGGTCTGGTGGCCAACGGCTTCCGGCGCAGCGGACTGTTCACCTACCGTCCCTATTGCGACGGCTGCCGCGCCTGCGTCCCGTTGCGCGTCCCGGTCGATGGCTTCATTCCCAGCCGCAGCCAGCGTCGGGCCTGGAAGACCCACCAACACCTGCAGGCGAGGGTCCTACGGCTGGGCTTCCAGCCCGATCACTACCAGCTCTATCTGCGCTACCAGTCGGGACGCCACTGTGGCGGCGGCATGGACCAGGACAGCATCGATCAGTACACGCAGTTCCTGTTGCAGAGCCGGGTCAACTCGCGGCTGGTCGAGTACCGTGAGCCGCCGCTGCCAGGGACGGCAGGCCTGGGCGTCCTGAAGATGGTCTCGATCCTGGACGTGCTCAACGACGGGCTGTCGGCGGTCTACACCTTCTACGAGCCGGAGATCGGCGCGAGCTACGGCACCTACGGCGTGCTGTGGCAGATCGAGCAGACGCGGCAGCTCGGTCTGCGCCACGTCTACCTCGGCTACTGGATAGAACACAGTCGGAAGATGGCCTACAAGACGCAGTTCCAGCCCTGCGAGGTGCTCGTCGACGGTACGTGGCGCGCGCTCGAGCCGACTTGACGTTCGCGCAGGCCGGCAGCGATCCAGTGGGGGGCGTGGCGCGCCCCCGTCATGCGGGGGAGGTTGCCCCGCACGGGCCGGTGCGGGGCGGCCGCGCGCCGATACATCCCCGCACGGAGCGCCGGCCGAGCCCTGTGCCTGTCAAATCAGGTTCCGCGCAAGGACCACAGCCCGTCGCACTGCCGAGCCTGTCCGTCCTGCTCGAGCTTGCCCAGATGCGCCAGCAGCGAACGTGCGGCCAGCCGATGCAGGTGCGCCGGCGTGTCGGCATAGGCCTGTGGCACCAACGCCTCGACCGCCGCGGGCTGGAGCATGCGCAGGGCCTGAAGGACCTTCTCCTCGCGCCCCAGACGGTGGCGGATCAGCGCCCGGATGACCTGATGCGGGCGGGCGACGAGGAAGCCGTGCCCGGGCGCCAGCCAGTCGAGTTCGAGGTCGAGCAGGTCGTTCAGCGCCTTCAGGTACGCGGTCATGTCGCCATCGGGAGGGTTGATGACGACGGTGCTGCCCTGCATCACGTGGTCACCAGTGAACAGCATGCGCTCCTCGGACAGCAGGTAGCACAGGTGGTTGGACGCGTGTCCTGGGGTGTGGATCACCTGCAGCGTCGTCGACGGACCCAGCGTGAGCGTCTGCCCGTGCCGAAGCACATGCTGCGGCTGGAAGCTGCTGTCCTGCCCTTGCGGATGGTCGGCGATGCGACCGAACAGCGGCGCACCGGTGCGCTCGGCCAGCGCAGCCGCACCCGGCGAGTGGTCGACGTGGGTGTGGGTGACGAGGATGCCGGCGATCGGCCCGGGCGCTGCGGCGAGCACCGCCTCCAGGTGCTGCGCGTCGGCCGGTCCGGGATCGATGACGTGCCAGTGACCGCCCTGCGGGTCGCCCACGAGATAGGTGTTCGTCCCGGGGCCGGTCATCATGCCGGCGTTTGGTGCCGTCACACGCCACACCCGCGGCGACAGCCGGACGGCGCGGCCGGGTACGATCTCGCAGCAGGCGCCCCACTGTCCTGTGGGATCGAGCCGCGAAACTTCGGCGTACGGGGGCTCCTCGGGCAACAGGATGCGCAGCTGCCCGCGCGCATCCTGCGCACGACGCGGCATGACCATCGGGATCTCGCGCAATGCCGCTGCATGCTCGAGCACCGACTGGACATCGCCGAAGCCTGCGAGCCCCTGGAGCGTGCTGCGCGTGACGGGCAGCAGCTTCAGCCCCGTCGCGCGGTCCAACGCCTGCGCGGGTGTGAGCCACAGCAGTTCGACCGCCTCGCCGAAATCGGCCTGTGCGGTCTGCCCGTCCGGTGCTCGCGCGACAAAGAAACGCGTGTCGAAGCGCTTGGGGTGCCCCGGCGGTGTCAGCCAGTGGCTCCAGTAGTGCCAGTCGCTCAGGTCGAGCCGGACGTCGAGTTCGGTGCACAGGTCGGCCAGCGTGCGTTGGCCACCGTGCAGATGCTCGCGCCAGCCCCGCCACGCGGCCTGTCGTCGGCGGTCGTCCAGCGGACCGGCGAACAGCAGTCCGACCTCCTCGAAGCACTCTCGTACCGCGGCCACCAGGTAGTCGAGCGCACCGTCCTCGAGCGCCATCCTCGCGTTGGCGCGGGCCGCGTCCCATCCGACGACGTGTCGACGGGCCAACGCATCCCGAGGATCGAGCGCCCCACCCGGGAACACCGCGGCGCCGCTGCGGAAATCCTGGTCCCGCTCGGGGCGGCGCATCATCAGCACCTCGACGCCGCCGCCTGCGGCGTCGCGCAGCACGATGACCGACGCCGCTTTGCGCGCGCCCTCCAGGACATCGTGTTCAGCTTCCGTCATGGATCCCTCCCGATATGGCGGCCCGATGTCCGCCGCCGCTGCGTGAACCAACCCACGAGCGCCTCGCCGCCCTGCGCAAGCAGATGACGCGGCGGTGTGCCGACCCTGCGGACACACTCACAGGATCACCCCTGCCTGACGCAGGCGCGCGAGCGCCTGATCGTCGAATCCCGCGTCGCGCAAGACCTCGTCGGTGTGCTGCCCGACCTCCGGCGCCGGCGTGGGTTTCCCCGTCGCGCTGCGGTCGAATCGAGGCGCCGGGGCGGGCTGCACCACGCCCTCGACCTCGACATAGGCCCCGCGCGCCGCGGCATGTGGGTGCGATGCAGCCTCCTCGAGCGACAGCACCGGCGCGAAGCAGGCGTTGCTGGCCTCCAGACGCGCACACCACTCGTCTCGGGTGCGGGTGCGGATACGGGACGCGATCGCTTCGCGCATCTTCGGCCACTGCGAGCGGTCGTGCTGCGCGTGGACGAACTCCCGGGGCAGGTCGATGTGCTGTGCAAGTTCGGCGAAGAACTTCGGCTCGAGCGCCGCCAGCGCGACATGCCGACCGTCGGCGGTTTCGTAGGTGGCGTAGAACGGCGCGCCGCCGTCCAGCAAATTCGATGCGCGCGCCTGGCGCCAGCCGCCGGCGGCACGCAGGCCATGGAACAGCCCCATCAGCGACGCGGCGCCATCCACCATGGCCGCATCGACCACCTGCCCCTTTCCTGAGCGCTGACGCTCGTACAGCGCCGCCATCACGCCGAAAGCCAGATACAAGGCCCCGCCACCATAGTCGCCAACGAGGTTCAATGGCGGCACCGGCGCGCCGCCGTCGGGGCCGATGGCGTGCAGGGCCCCGCTGAGCGCGATGTAGTTCAGGTCGTGGCCGGCCGACTGCGCGAGTGGCCCCTCCTGCCCGTAGCCGGTCATGCGGCCGTAGACCAACCCGGGGTGTCGGGCGTGGCAGTTCTGCGGGCCGATGCCCAGGCGCTCGGCCACACCGGGGCGGAAACCCTCCAGCAGCACGTCGGCGCGGCTCACCAGCGTCAGCAGCACCTCTGCACCTTGGGCGTGTTTCAGGTCGAGCACCACGGAGCGCCGGCTGCGCCCGTGGACGTCGCAGTGCCGGGGCAGCGGCACGCCGAGGCCGCTCGGCTGCGGGCGGTCCACTCGCACGACGTCGGCCCCGAGGTCTGCCATCAGTGTTGCCGCCATAGGCACCGGCCCGATGGCGGCGATCTCGAGCACGCGCAGCCCACTCAACGGACCCACGGACCCACCTTGCAAAGGGGGATTCCGGCGCCAGCGTGGCGCCGCACATCCGGCCGCCGCACACCGCGGCCATCCCAAGGAGCCGGACGCAGCGGCATCAGGCGCCCGGGACGTCGACGGCCAGGCCGATGCGCCCGGGCAGGTGGGCGATCGAGTCGATCAGCCCGTCACAGGGCAGGAGCCGCGGGTCCTGTCCCTCGTTGTAGCCATAGGGCACGCAGTACACCCGCATCCCCGCGCCGCGCGCCGCCTGGACATCGTTGACCGAGTCGCCAACCATGACGACGCTCGACGCGCGCACGCCCAGACGCTCGCAGGCCCACTGCAAGGGCAGCGGGTCGGGTTTGCGGCGCTCGCAGGTGTCGCCGCCGACGACAAGGTCGAAGTACCCGCTCAGGCCCAGGTGGTCCAGCAGTCCACAGGCGTAGCGGTGCTGCTTGTTGGTCACCACCGCTAGCGCCAGACCGGCCGAGGCCAGCACTGGCAGCGTCTCCCGCACACCCGGATAGGGCTGCGCACTGCATTCGCCCACGTCCTGCAGGTGCCCGTAGTGGTGGAAGAAGCCCTCGAGCAGCGCCGCGCTGACGACCGCATCCGGTGGCATCGAGCAGGCCGCCATCGCCCGCGCCACCAGCGTGGGCGAGCCCTTGCCGATCATCTGTCGCACCTTGTCGTCCGAGGGCGCCGTCAGGCCGCGGTCGGCGAAGGCCCGTCTCAGCGCCAGGGCGATGTCGGCGGCGGTGTCGAGCAACGTGCCGTCGAGGTCGAAGCACACGGCATGCACCGGCGCGGATGCCTCCTGGCCGGCGACTTGGGCGTCTGTGCTCATCGGTCCACCCCGGCCAGCGCCTGCCGCACCGCGCGATCCCAGTCGGCCTGGCGCTGGGCGGCCTCATCGCGCGACATGCGCGGCTCGAACACACGGTCGACCTCCCACTGCCCTTCGAGCTCATCGACCCCGTCCCACACCCCGGTGGCCAACCCCGCCAGACGGGCGGCACCCAGCGCCGTGGTCTCCACCACCGTCGGACGCAGCACCGGCAGGCCCAGCAGATCGGCCTGGAACTGCATCAGCAGATCGTTGACGCAGGCCCCGCCATCGACGCGCAGCTCCGTCAGCGCTTGCGCGCCGGCAGCACGTGCGTCGCGTGCCATCGCCTGCAGCAGTGCCGCGGACTGGAAGGCGATGCTCTCCAACGCCGCGCGGGCGATGTGGGCCACGGTCGAGCCCCGCGTCAGGCCGACGATCGCGCCCCGCGCGTCGGCCTGCCAGTACGGCGCGCCCAGCCCGGTGAACGCGGGCACGAAGACCACGCCGTCCGCATCGGGCACGCTGGCGGCCAGGGCCTGCACGTCGGCGCTGGAGCGGATCGCCCCCAGCCCGTCGCGCAGCCACTGCACCACCGCACCACCGATGAACACGCTGCCCTCGATCGCATACTGCGGCCCCTGCCCGGCCACCTGCGCGGCGCTGGTGGCGATCAGGCCGTTGGATGAGTCCAGCATTCGGTCACCGCTGTGCATCAGCATGAAGCAGCCCGTGCCGTAGGTGTTCTTCGCCCTGCCAGGGCGCACACAGGCCTGCCCGAACAGTGCGCTCTGCTGGTCACCGGCCATACCGGCCACCGGCACGGCGGCGCCGAGCAGGTGCGGTTCGGTCTCGCCGAAGACATGGCTGGAGGGATGCACCGCCGGCAGCACGCTGGCGGGCACGTGCAGCGCGGCGAGCAATTGCGTGTCCCAGCGCTGGTGGCGGATGTCGAAGAGCATGGTCCTCGAAGCGTTCGTCACGTCGGTGGCGTGGACCCGGCCGCCGGTCAGGTTCCACAGCAACCAGCTATCGACCGTACCGAAGGCCAGCTCGCCATGCGCGGCCAGCACATGGGCGTTGGGCACGCTGTCGAGCAGCCAGCGCAGCTTCGTCGCCGAGAAGTAGGAATCGACCACCAACCCCGTGGTGTGTCGGATCGCGGGCGCAAGCCCGTCGGCGCGCAAGCGGGCGCACAGCGGTTCGCCCCGGCGGTCCTGCCAGACGATGGCGTTGTGGATCGGCTCACCGGTGCGGCGGTTCCACACGACCGTGGTTTCGCGCTGGTTGGTGATGCCGATCGCGCGAAGGTCTCGCCCGGTCAGGCCCGCGCTGGTCAGCGCCTCCCGCGCGGTGGCGAGCTGGCTGTCCCAGATCTCGCGCGGATCGTGCTCCACCCAGCCCGGCTGAGGGTAGATCTGGCGGAATTCGCGCTGCGCCATCGAGACGACCCGCCCAGCGGCGTCGAAGACGATGCTGCGGGAGCTCGAAGTCCCCTGGTCCAGCGCGAGCAGATAGGTCATTTTGAGCCCCCGATCCCGACACGGCTGCGACGTCCGCCTGGCGTGGCCGCCCGTCCGCCCAAAAGCGTTCATTGTCACCGCAAGGCAAGCCTTGTACCGCGCTGCACGCGGCGCAGGGTCCCTCACCGGCCGTCGCTCGCGCCCATGCCCTTACGTGACCGGTTCGTCGGGCATTCCCCTGGACTCGACAGGGGCTTTGACCTCGCATTGGAGAGTGCGCTGGTCCAATTCGAATTTGTTCGGCCGCAACCGCCGCCGCCCCATAACACCCTGGATGGAGACCCGCATGTCCGCAACCCCTCGCCGGCACTTCGTCGCTCTGGCCGCCGCTGCAGCGCTCGCGGCCGCGTTTCCGGCCTCTCCCGCTCTGGCGCAGGCCTGGCCGACAAAGCCCGTCACGCTGGTCGTGCCCTTCCCTCCGGGCGGCGGGCCAGACCTGCTGGCCCGGATGCTGGGGGAGAAGATGGCGCCGCGGCTGGGGCAAGCCGTGGTGGTCGAGAACAAGCCCGGCGCAGGTGCGCTCGTCGGCGCGCAGGCGGTGGCGCGTTCGGCGCCCGACGGACACACGCTGCTGCTCACACCCAACACCATGGCGATCTCCCCGCACGTGCTGCCGGCCGCCGCCTCCGCGGGCATCGACGTGCATCGCGACCTGGTCGCCGTCGTCGCACCGGCGACCACGCCGATGGCCTTGGTCGCCCACCCGCGGTTGGGGGTGCGCAGCGTCGGTGAGTTGCTGGCCAAGGTCAAGGCCGAGCCCGGGATGGCTTACGCCAGCGCGGGTAACGGCTCGCCGATGCATTTCGCCGGTGAGATGTTCAAGCAGGCCGCAGGCGTGGACCTGCTCCACGTGCCCTACCGCGGGGTCGCGCCGTCGATCACCGGAACCTTGTCGGGAGACACCCCGCTGCTGTTCGTCGCGCTCGGCGGCGCCCTGCCGCACATCCGCGCCGGCAAGCTCGTCGCGTTGGCCGTCACCGAGCCCGCCCGCTCGGCACTGATGCCCGAAGTGCCCACCGCGTCCGAACAGGGCGTCACCAATGTCGAGGTCAACGCCTGGTACGGTGTCTTCGCGCCGGTCGGCACGCCGGCTGCGGTGCTCTCGCGTATCAACGCCGAGATCAACGCCGCGCTCCAGTCGCCGGATGTGCGCGAACGCATGCTCAAAGCCGGCTTGGAGCCGCTGGGCGGCGATGCGGCGCGGCTGCAGTCCTTCATGAAGAACGACGACGCCCGCTATGGGGAGATCGCTCGCCGGCTGAACCTGCGCGCCGACTGACGCCGACGCCGGAGCTCGCCCGGGCCCCGCGGACCGAGGCTCTCGGGATGTGCGCCGCGGCGGTCGGATCTCGACGCAGCGCCCGTTCGCGCCCACGCCCGACCTCGGATGGCAGGACGCGCCCGTGCTGGATGGGCGCGGCTCCTTACAATCACAGGATGCCGATCGCATCCATCCCTGAACTCGTGGCCGAATTGGCTGCGGGTCGCATGATCGTCCTCGTGGACGAGGAAGACCGCGAGAACGAGGGTGACATCGTCATCGCCGCGGATCACGTCACGCCCCAGGCGATCAACTTCATGGCCCGCCATGCGCGCGGATTGATTTGCCTGACGCTGACCCGAGAGCACTGCGAGCGGCTGCAGTTGCCGCCGATGGCCACGCGCAACGGTACCCGGCACGGCACCGCCTTCACGGTGTCGATCGAGGCTGCCACGGGGGTGACCACGGGCATCTCGGCCGCCGATCGCGCGCGCACGGTGCAAGCTGCGGTAGCCCGCGATGCGCGGCCGGCAGACCTGGTCCAGCCCGGACATGTCTTTCCGCTGCAGGCGCAGGACGGCGGCGTGCTGATGCGCGCCGGCCACACCGAGGCGGGCTGTGACCTGGCCCGCATGGCCGGACTCACACCCGCGGCGGTGATCTGCGAGGTCATGAACGACGACGGGACGATGGCCCGTCTGCCCGATCTCGAAGTCTTCGCGCAGCACCACGGTCTGAAGATCGGCACCATCGCCGACCTGATCGGTTTTCGAAGCCAGAGCGAGAGCCTGGTGCGCCGGGTCGGTACCCGTCGGCTGTCCACGGTCCAGGGTGATTTCGACTGCAGCATCTACGAAGACCGGGGCGGTGGGGTCCACATGGCTTTGAGTCATGGGCAGTGGGGTCCCGCCGACGAGGTGCTGGTGCGTGTGCACGAGCCGCTGTCCCCGCTGGATCTGCTGGATCTGGGTGCGTCGCGGCATTCCTGGCCACTGCCACGGGCGCTGCAGGCGCTGCGCGCCGCCGGGGCCGGTGTCGCGGTGCTGCTCAACTGTGGCCAGGAGCCCTCGGCCTTCCTTCGGCAGGTGATGCCGGCCGACATCGGCGCGGCGGCGCCGCGGCCGATGGACTTGCGCACCTATGGCGTGGGCGCGCAGATCCTGCGCGGCCTGGGCGTGACGCGCATGCGATTGCTCGGTCAGCCTCGCCGCATCCCCAGCATGACCGGATACGGGCTGGAGGTCACCGGCTTCGAGCCCCCGCCCGCGACGGCAGGCTGACCCAGACCCGAACGCTTTCCGAGATCCACCATGCAACAGTCCGACCGCGGCCCGAACATCGACCTCGATGGCAAGGGCCTGTCCATCGGCATCGTCCGAGCCCGCTTCAACCACGAGATCACCTCGGCGATGGCCGATGCCTGCCTGTCCGAGCTGAACCGGCTTGGAGTCGAGGCCGACAACGTACGTGTTGTCGACGTGCCAGGCGCGCTCGAGGTGCCGATCGCACTGCAGGCGCTGGCCGA
Source organism: uncultured Rubrivivax sp. (assembly GCA_964522465.1). Classification (GTDB taxonomy): domain Bacteria; phylum Pseudomonadota; class Gammaproteobacteria; order Burkholderiales; family Burkholderiaceae_C; genus Rubrivivax. The sequence continues at coordinate 92,444 of CAZFVH010000001.1, forward strand.
CACGGGCGCCCATGACGCGCTGATCGCCCTGGGCTGCGTGATCCGCGGTGAGACCTACCATTTCGAACTCGTTGCCAACGAGAGCGGCGCCGGTGTCAGCCGCATTGCGCTCGACCACCGGATCCCGGTGGCGAATGCGATCCTCACCGTCGAGAACCCGGCGCAGGCCTGGGCGCGGGTGGAGGACAAGAGCCGCGACGCCGCCCGGGTGGCCGTGGAGATGTCACGCCTGCTGGACTGGATCGACACGCTCGACACCGACCGCTGATCGGGTCACCCGCTCCGGCGCCGACGCGATGCCGTCGCACCCTCTCCACGTCTTCACCGCCCTGCCCCACGACATGCCATCGCCACTGCCCTCCCAGCCGAATTCGGCTGGCGCGCCACATCACGCCGGCGTGAAGGGCGAACACCGCAAACCAGCGGCGAAGTCACCGCGCCGACGCGCGCGCGAGTTCGCGCTCCAGGGACTGTACGAGTGGCTGGTCTCGGGCGGTGACGCCGGGGTCATCGACGCCCACATGCGTGAGCAGGAGGGTTTCGAGCAGTGCGATGCGAAGCATTTCGACGCCTTGCTGCACGGCTGCGTGCGCGATGCGCCGGCGCTCGACGAGATGCTGAGCCGGCACGTGGACCGCAGCACCGCCTCCCTGTCCCCCGTGGAGCATGCCGCGCTCATGGTCGGCGCCTGGGAACTGTCCCATCTGGTGGAGGTGCCCTACCGGGTGGCGATCAACGAGGCGGTCGAACTGACCAAGGTCTTCGGCGGTACCGATGGCCACAAGTATGTCAACGGCGTGCTGGACCGAGTGGCCAAGGACCTGCGGCCGGCAGAGGTCGCGCAGGCGCGCGCCGAGCGTGCCGAGCGCTTGGCGCAAGGGCATGCTCGCCCGGCCGACGAGGTGCGTGCACCGGGCCGATCGCGCGAGACCTGAATCTGCTGCCCGCGCCCGCGGCGCCGGGCGCTCACCGCTCTTCGGGCACCTGCCGATGAAAACCGCCTCCAGAGTCGACCGCATCGAACCTTTCTGGGTCATGGAGATGGCCAAGGCCGCGCGCGAACTCGCCCAGTCGCCCATGTGCGACCCGGCGCGCGGCGGGCGGCCGATGATCTATCTGAACATCGGCGAGCCCGACTTCAAGGCACCACCACGGATCGAGGCCGCCGCACATGCCGCGCTCTCAGGGGGGTGGACACAGTACACCCCGGCGGCCGGGCTGCCTGCACTGCGGCATGCCCTTTCCGAGTGGTATGCACAGCGCCACGGCCTGGAGATCGATCCCTCGCGCATCTTCATCACGGCTGGGGCCTCGGCCGCCCTCCAACTGATCTGCCTGGCGCTGTTCGAGCCTGGTGACGACGTGCTGATGCCGGACCCGAGCTATCCCTGCAACCGCCACTTCGTCACCGCCAGCGGCGCCACCCCGCGATTGCTGCCCTGCGGGCCGGGCCAGCGATTCCAGCTCGACGCGGCCACCGTGCGCGAGACCTGGGGTCCGGGCACGCGTGGCGTGCTGTTGGCCTCGCCCTCGAATCCCACCGGCACCTCGATCGATCCGGCCGAACTGCGCGCCATTGCTCAGACGGTGCGTGAGCGCGGTGGCGTGACGCTCGTCGACGAGATCTATCTCGGGCTGAGCTACGACGCGCACTTCTCGCGCAGCGCACTGGCCTTGGGCGACGACATCGTCTCGATCAACAGTTTCTCGAAATACTTCGCGATGACGGGCTGGCGCCTGGGCTGGCTGGTGTTGCCGCCGTCCCTGGTGCCGGTGGTGGAGCGCTTGGCGCAGAACCTCTACATCTGTGCCTCGACCCTGGCGCAGCATGCCGCGCTGGCCGGCTTCGAGCCCCAGACGCTGGCCGAGTGCGAGCGTCGCCGCGGCGAGTTCCAGCGCCGGCGCGATGCGGTCGTGGGGGGCTTGCAGCGCATCGGGCTGCCGGTGCCCGTCGAGCCCGATGGGGCGTTCTACGCCTGGGCCGACGCCACCGCCACCGGGCTGGGCAGTTGGGACCTGTGCCACCATCTGCTGCATCGGGCGCAGGTGGCGCTCACACCCGGACGCGACTTCGGCCCGGCGGCAGCAGAGCGCTACCTGAGGCTGAGCTTTGCGAGCTCGATGAATGAGATCGCCGAAGCGCTCTTGCGCATCGACGCCGTGCTCCAGGCAGGACTGCTGCCCGCGGTCCCCTCGGGCGTTGGACGCGACATGCACCATCCGGACTTTGAGCGCGCCAGCGCGGAGCCCGCGCCGAGCGGCCCATGAGGCGCGATCACGCCGCGGATTTCCATCTGGACCTGCGGGTCTACTGGGAAGACACCGATGCCGGGGGCATCGTCTACCACGCGAACTACCTGAAGTTCATGGAGCGCGCGCGTACCGAGTGGCTGCGCCGCATCGGCCTCGAACAGCAGCGCCTGGGCGAGACCGAAGGGCTGCTGTTCGTCGTCAGCGACATCGAGCTTCGATGGCTGCAGCCCGCGCGGCTCGACGATCTGCTGACCGTCACCGTCGCCCGGGTGGAGTCTGGGCGAGCGTCGATCTGGCTGGCGCAGTCAGTCCTTCGACAGGGGCAGACCCTGTGCACCGGCCGGGTGCGCGTCGCTTGCGTGGACGCCGCGACACGGCGGCCGAGACGGCTGCCAGCAGAAGTCGCCGATCTCGGTCCATGACCCAGCCCCCGTGAGGCCCTCAAATCGTCAGGTTGCTCCGACCGACCGTACGATTTGTGGCACGTCCGAAGATCTTCGGCATCGCCCTGGAACTCAGACACTGCAACAATCGACGCTTCGCCCCTCCTCCGACGCCACGCACCATGAGCCAGGATCTGTCCATCGTCTATCTCGTCCTCAATGCGAGCCTGCTGGTGCAACTCGTGATGGCGGGCCTGCTGCTGGTCTCGGTGGCGAGCTGGGCCGCGATCTTCGGGAAGGTTTTCAGCCTCAAGCGCGTGCATGACGGCAACGAGGGCTTCGAGCGCGAGTTCTGGTCCGGCCGCAGCCTGACGGAGCTGAACCAACTGGCGCGCCAGAAGCGTGACGCTTCACCGATGGAGCGCATCTTCGTCAGCGGCATGAACGAGTTCCTGAAACTGCGCGAGCGGCGACTCGAGGCGTCGGCGCAACTCGACGGCGCGCGCCGGGCGATGCGAGCGAGCCTGCAGCGCGAGCTCGACGAGATCGAACGCCATCTCAGCTTTCTGGCCTCGGTGGGCTCGGTCAGCCCCTATGTCTGCCTGTTCGGCACCGTCTGGGGGATCATGCACGCGTTCGTGGGCTTGTCCAACCTCCAGCAGGTCACGCTGGCCAGCGTCGCCCCGGGCATCGCCGAGGCGCTGGTGGCCACCGCCATCGGCCTGTTCGCGGCCATTCCCGCGGTCGTCGCCTACAACCGCTTCTCGCGCGACATCGACCGCATCGCCACCAAGATGGACACCTTCATGGAGGAGTTCACCAACATCCTGCAGCGCAACGCCACGGCCGCGCCGGCGTCCACGCCGCTGCCGGCGTCGAGGTGAGCCATGCCGTCGATCGCTCCCCGTGGCGGCGTTCGCCGCCGACGCTCGATGAACGAGATCAACATGGTCCCTTTCATCGACGTGATGCTGGTGCTGCTCATCATCTTCATGGTCAGCGCGCCCATGATCACCACCGGCCTCGTCGACCTGCCCAGTGTGGGTAAGGCCAAGGCTCGGCCGACGAGCGTCATCGAGATCGTGGTCGGGACGGATGAGCGCCTGCAGATGCGGGTCGACAGCCAGCCCCTGGAGCCGGTGCGCCTGAACGCCCTGGCCGAGACGGTCAAGGGCCGGCAGCGGGGTGACGACAACATCCCTGTGGTGATCAGCGCCGACAAGGCGGTGCGCTACGAACAGGTCGTGCGGGTGATGGACGTGCTGCAGCGTGCGGGGGTGCCCCGGGTCGGCCTGTCGGTCAAGCAGGGAGGTTGAGCCCGCGATGGCCGACGACGGCGAGCGTCACGACCCGAGCCTGCCGCCTCCCGCGGAGGGCAACGCCAAGGGTATCGGGTTGTCCGTCCTGGTGCACGGCGGTCTGCTCGCGGCACTTGCCTGGGGCGTGAGCTGGCGTGCTCCGCCGGTCGAGGTCTCGGCGGAACTCTGGGCCGCCGTGCCGATGACGGCTTCGCCCCGGGCGTCCGATCCCTCCCCTTCGACACCGGCGAAGGCGCCCGCAGAGGTGCGTCCAGCGCCTGCCCCCGATCCGACCCCTGCGCCGGTACCGCCTGCGCCCATGCCCCCGGCGCCGGCGTTACCGCTGCCTTCGGCGCCGTCGGTGTCTGCCGCGCCTGCGCCCTTGGTCATGCCCCCAGCGCCGTCACCGGCCTCGGTGGCTGCGCCGCCCCGGCCGAGTCCGGCACCGCCGCCCGCGTCGACTGCCAAGGTCGCGCCTGAACCCGCCCGCGTGATCGCGCAGGCGCCGCCGTCGCCACCCGCACCGGAGCCCCCGACGCCGTCGGCTCGAGAAGCCGACATCGCGGTGGAAAAGGACCGAGCCGCCCGACGTGATGCCCAGGACCGCGAGGCGCGCGCCAGGGAGGAACAGGCGGATCGCGAGCGCGCCGCGCGGGAGGCTCGGGAGAGGGCTCAGCGCGAAGCCGCGGCCAAGGCTGAGAGCGATGCGCGCGCCGCGAGGGAAAAGGCCGAGCGCGACGCGAAAGCCGCGCGAGAGAAGGCAGCGGCCGCCAAGGCCGAAAGCGAACAGGCCGCCCGTGACAAGGCAGCGCGTGAGCGTGAGGCCCGGCAGAAGGCTGCCGCCGAGAAGGCGGCAGCCCAGAAGGAGGCCGCCGATCGGGCGGCCAAGGCGGCAGCGGATCGCGCGGAGCGCGAGCGGATCGAGCGTGAGAAGGCCGAGAAGGCCGCAGCCGACAAGGCAGCGGCGGACAAGGCCGCGCGTGACAAGCGGGAAGCCGAGCGTCTGGCGCGGGAGCGCGAGCGGCTCGAACGGGAGAAGCAGGAGACCGAGCGCCAGCAGAAGGAACGCGAGGAACGCGAGCGGCAGGACAGGCAACGACTGCAGCGCGAGAAGGAGGAGCAGGAACGGCTGGAGCGCCAACGTGCCGAGCGCGAGAAGGCTGCACCCGCCGCGCCTGCGGCGCCGACACCCGCGCCGCCACCGCCACCTGAGCGAGACCGCACGCCGCCTCCCCCACCGCCGCCCTCCACACCCCCGCCGAAGCCTGCGGCCGAGCCCGTCGACCGGCCGAAGGTCGAGGACGCCATCCGGCTGGCACGGGATCGCGACGCGGCCCTGCGTGTTTTCTCCGGGGGCACGGCGCCACCGGGCACCGGCACCGGTGGCGCTTCCAGCCGCGGCAGCGCAGCCTTCGATGCCGCGCCGTCGGACAGCTATGCGGGCCTGCTGATCGCCGCGGTGCGCCCCAACATCGTGTTCACCGAACGGTTGGCCGGCAATCCGGCGGCGGAAGTCGAGGTCACTGCCGAGCCGGATGGGCGGATCACCGGTCGTCGCCTGTCCAAGTCCAGCGGACGCCGTGACTGGGACGAGGCGGTGCTGCGCGCCATCGATCGCACGCGCGAGCTGCCCAGGGACATCGACGGTCGCGTCCCGCCGAAGGTAGTGATCGTCTTCCGTCCGAGCGACTGAACCGCCGCCAGGCATGCCCCCGGCGGGCAGGCCGCTCAGCCCGGCCCGCCGAATCGTGCAATGAAGGCCCGGTCGATGCGGTCTTTCCAGCGCCAGACCCAAGACCCGTGTGTCCACCATCGACCCCAGCAGGCGATGGCCGTCCGATCGCCGCAGGACAGGAGGTTCAACGTCCGGGTCTGAGGGCGATAGGGCCTGAGCGCCTCCCCGGCCAAGCTGCGGCGCAGGTTCGCCGCCAGTGGCGGGCCGGCCCGCACGGCATGGACGCCGCTGCGCGGATGACTGACATCCTGCCTGGACGCGACGTCGCCGGCGGCGAAGACCTCCGGATGCGACAGGCTCTGCAGCGTGGGGCCGGTGGCGATGAAGCCCCGCGCGTCCAGCCGTAGACCGGTGTGGGCCAGCCAGGGCGGCGGTGCGGCACCGGTGGCGATCACCGCCAGGTCGCAGGGCAGCGTGCGGCCGTCGGTCAGCAACACCGATGAAGCGTCCACGGCGCTGCAGGCGGTCGACCAGAGTGTCACGCCTCGCTGTCGCAGGACATCCAGCGCGTGTTGGATGACCCCCGAGGGATAGCCTGCCAGCGGCTGACCACCGCCTGTCACCCAGGACACCGGGGAGGAGGCGTCGTCCAGACGCAATCGCCGGTCCAGGGCCAGCGCGAGTTCGAAGCCCGCCGCCCCGCCGCCGACGACCACCGCCCGTTCGACCCCGCGCGTGGCCCGATCGGGCAGCGCTTCCAGGCGCGCGAGAAAGGCCTCGATCGGCCGCACGAACAGGCCGTGCCGGTCCGCGCCAGCGATCAAGCCCAGCGCGGGCGCCGAGCCGATGTCGATCGACAGCCGGTCATACGACAGTGTCCGACCGTCGGACAGCCTCAACTCGCGCGCGCCCGGATTGAGAGCTGTGCCCCAGGCTTGCACGAAGTCGGCCCCCGCTGCCTCGGCCAGGGGGCGCAGCGGGATCACCGCCTGCTCGGCACGGTAGTGGCCGGCGACCACGCCTGGCAGCATGCCCGAGTAGGCCTGCCGCGCGTAAGGCGTGACGAGCACGGTGTCCACGCCCGGCCAGCGCTCGCGCCCGAGCGCATCCAGCACATGCACGTGCGCATGTCCACCGCCCAGCAGGACGAGGCGCTGGGTCACAGAGGCCCCTGGGGGCGACGCCAGGCCACCCCGCGTTGTCCCGACCTCCGCGGCGGCCGGGCCGGGCCCCGCCCGACCCTCGGCGCGCCCTCGGGCACGGGGCGGGCGCGGGCAGCGCAGCGCGATTGGCGGATTGCCACCATCACCGAACGCCTGGTGCCCATTGGAGGCCTTGGATCAAGCCACTGCCGTTGCCGCCGGTGTTGTCTGCATCGGCTCCGACCAGCACACCGATGAGCGGCGGCACCGCGCGGGTCTCGTCTGCAAAGGCACGAAGGAAGTCCGCCGCCAGGTCCCGCGATTCGTCCTGCCACGTGCCGAGTCGGATCCCCTGCCCCTGCAGGACGATCCAGCGCATCCGGCGCGAGTGGACGTTGGGAATGACGGCGCCGGATGCAGCCAGTGGCGCCCAGACATAGCACACGGTCGCCGCCGGCAGCGCCTGGCCCGAGACGCTGCGCGCCATGCGCAGGAGCTGTCGTTCGACGAAGGGGACCCGCTCCAGCGGCATGTCGAACAGCGCGCACACCTTCAACGCGGCGTCGTCCCCGGCCTTGGTGCGCAGATCGGCACCGTCGATCGCAGTGTCGAGCCGCCAGCGCCAGCGCAACGTGCCGGGCGCGACAGACGGGGGCGAGATCGCATGCACCAGATTGCCGTAACTGCCGCTGGCGCTGACGCGCAACGCGGCGCCCCCGTCGATCTGAACTGTTTCGAAGCGTGTCAGCGGCAGTTTCTGCGACGGCAGCGCAGCGGACACCCAGGCCGTCGGGTCGTCGAGCGGCGCCAGACCCGGCGAGGCGACCGCGGGTGGCGGCAGCGGCAAGGCAAGCGTCAGCGCGACGAGCCAGATCTGGCCTCCACGCGCGCCCGTGCCGCGCATCTTGCCGCGCACCCGCATGCGCCACAGGACCGGCTCCGTCCCCCGCTGCGCCCCGCCGTCCACGAATACCTGGTTGACCATCACCATCCCTTCCCAACAAGGCTGCCGCGCCCCAGGCGCTGGGACGCGTGCGCGCAGTGTCACCGCGAACCGAAGGCCTGCCAACCCGCCGCCAGCCGCGTGAGCATCGTCAGCAGACACATGGCCGCGAAGATGCCAGCGATCCACGGGAAGGCCTGTGGCCACAGGCACATGGCCACGAAGGCCAGCAGCGTCTCGGTGGCCTCGGTCAGGCCGCCGAGATAGAAGAAGCCCTTGGTCGGATAGGCGGTGCGCGCCAGCCCCCGGCGCTCGGCCAGGATGGCGAAGGCCAGGAAGCTCGAGCCGGTACCGATGAAGGCCGCCAGCAGCGCCGCGGCCGGCAGCGCGTTGCGCGCCGGGTCGGCGAAGGCGAACGCCAGAGGGATGCTGGCGTAGAACATGAAGTCCAGCGTGATGTCGAGGAAGGCGCCACGGTCGGTGGGTTGCGTCTGTCGGGCGAGTGCCCCGTCCACACCGTCACACAGCCGACTGGCGAGCATCAGCACGAGCCCCAGCCACCAGATTTGCAGCGCGATCGCCAGTGCCGCGCCGAGGCCCAACGCAAAGCCCATGAGGGTGACGCTGTCGGCGCTCGCGCCCAGGCGCGCCAGCCAGCGCGCCAGCACCTCGAGACCGGGCGACAGAACACGCAGCGCGTGACGGTCGATCATCGGTGGGCGCGTCGCCCCTGGGGGCGAAAGGCAAGACGCTGGCGCGCAGCAGGCGCCGTCAGGAGACGTTCACGCATGCAGGGGATGTCGCGCGCTTCAGGCAATGGCACCGGCGGCGACTTTCGTGTCGGCACCCTCATGCGTCAGCGCAACATCCAACGCGATGCGCACGCCGCGCACCAGATCCTGCAGCGGCAGCGTCGGCTCGCCCGGGTGTGTCGCCGCTTGGGTCTCGATCAGGGGCAGGTGGAGGAAGCCACTGCGCACCCCCGAACCGGCGAGCCGGTGCTGGAGGCCGTAGAAGACGTGGTTGCAGACGAAGGTGCCTGCCGTCTGCGATACCGCCGCCGGCAGCCCCGCCCGGCGCAACCCCGAGACGATGGCCTTGACCGGCAGAGTGCTGAACCACGCCGCCGGCCCCCCTTGGACCACGGGCACGTCCACGGGCTGCGCGCCCGCGTTGTCGGGGATCCGGGCATCGTCGATGTTCAGTGCCACACGCTCCACCGAAATCTCGCCACGGCCGGCGGCCAGGCCGAGCGCGATGACCAGCACCGGCGCGGTCTCGGCGAGCGCCTGATCGAGGACCCGCAGCGCGCCGCCGAAGACACAGGGTAGCTCCACGGCGTGGACGACGGCGTGGGCCACCGGCTGCCCGTGCAGAGCGCGGCAGACGAGCGCGCTCGGGTTGACGGGATCACCGCCGAAGGGCTCGAAACCGGTGATCAGGATGCGTGGTGATACGGACATGCCGACGGGATTTTGCGGCAGTCACGTGTCTTCGGTCTCAGGGATGGCTTCGAGGCACCGGCTTTCGTGGATCCAGGGGTGGGCGGGATCGGCTCGGGCGCCGCCGCCGTGGACCGCGCAAGCGGCGTCGATGCCGACGTCGATGCGGCCCGGCAGGTGGCCCTTGCCCGCGGCGCTGGATCAAGAGCGCGCGAACGCGACGGGCTCGAGGGCCGCAGTGGTCAGTCGGCCGACACGGCTGCGACGCTCTGCGCGTCGAGACCGCTCAGTGCAGGGTTCGAGACCCGGCGGGACGGGTCGGACATGGCCGGCGGCTGGGCCTGCACACGCGACAGGGGCGACGCGCCCCGGCTGAGTTCCATCAGGTCCGCCTCGTCCAGCGTCTCCTGCTCCAGCAGGAGACCCATGCCGCGATCCAGTACCTCACGATGACGCTGCAACCAGCCGAAGGCCCGGTCCAACGCCTGACCGACGAGTTCGCGAACGGCCTCGTCGATGTGCCGAGCCGTCGTCGTGCTGGTGCCCTCGGTCGCCACCGGGGGCGTCAGCTCGTTCAGGAAGGTGGGGCGGTCGCGTGTCCAGGCCACGGGCCCGAGCCGCGCATCCATGCCGTAGCGCAACACCATGTCGCGCGCCAGGTCGGTGGCCCTGACCAGGTCGTCGGCCGCACCGGTCGAGGGCTCCCCGAAGACCAGTTCTTCGGCGGCGCGGCCGGCCATGAGCACGGTGAGCCGGTCCACGAGTTCGGCGCGGCGCTGGACATGTCGATCCTGCGAGGGGCGCTGCAGGGTGTAGCCGAGCGCGCCGATACCACGGGGGATGATCGACACCTTGTGCACCCGATCGGCGCCGGGCAGGGCCAGCGCGACGAGCGCGTGGCCGAGTTCATGGCAGGCCACCAGCCGGCGCTCGACCTCTGACAACAGCCCGCGCCGCTTCTCGATGCCGGCGACGATGCGCTCGATGGCCAAGGTGAAATGCTCGAGGCCCACCGCCGGGGCGTTCAGCCGCGTGGCGGCCAGCGCCGCCTCGTTGACCACGTTGGCCAGTTCGGCGCCGGCCAGACCGACGGTGATGCCCGCCACCTGGTCCAGATCCACGCCGGGCGCCAGAACGATCTTCCTCGCGTGCACGCGCAGGATCTCCAGACGTCCGGTGCGGTCGGGCCTGTCCACCAGCACCTGCCGGTCGAAGCGCCCCGCGCGCAGCAGCGCCGGGTCGAGGATCTCGGGCCGGTTCGTCGCGGCCAGCAGGACCACCCCCGCGCTAGGATCGAAGCCGTCGAGTTCCGACAGCAACTGGTTCAGTGTCTGCTCGCGTTCGTCGTGCCCACCGGCCACCGGGAAGGCGCCGCGCGCCTTGCCCAGCGCGTCGAGCTCGTCGATGAAGATGATGGCAGGCGCCTGCGCCCGCGCCTGCTCGAACAGGTCGCGCACGCGCGCGGCGCCGACGCCCACGAACATCTCGATGAACTCCGAGCCGTTGATCGAGAAGAAGGCCACCCCTGCCTCGCCGGCCACGGCGCGCGCCAGCAGTGTCTTGCCGGTGCCTGTCGGCCCCATCAGCAGCACCCCTTTCGGGATGCGGGCGCCGAGCCGCCCATGCGCCTTCGGATCCTTGAGGAAGTCGACGATCTCCTGCAGCTCGGCCTTGGCCTCGTCCACGCCGGCGACATCGGCGAAGCGCACGCCCGTCTGACGCTCCATGTAGACGCGGGCCTTGCTGCGACCGATGCCGATCAGGCCGCCATCGCCCAGACGGCTGGCCAGGCGCCGCGACAGCAAGTACCACACGCCGAAGAAAATCAGCGCCGGGGCCACCCAGGACACGAGTTGGGACAGCCAGGTCGACTCGTGGATCTGCCGGAACGGCACACCGAACCGTGACAGGCGCTCGGCGAGCGCCGGCTCCACCTGCTCGGCCACCAGCACCTGCCGTCCGCCGGGATCCGGGGCCTTCAACGCACCGACGAGCATCCCGCCGACCACTCGCACCTCTGACACCCTGCCGTCGGCCAGCGCCTGTTCGAAGGCGCTGTAGGGCACGACCTCCACCGCCGAGCGCTGCGACCACCAGAGGTTGAGCCCCCACAGCAGCGTGAGCGCCATCAGGAAGTACAGCAGGTTGAAACGGGTCTGTCGGTCCATCGCTGGGGCGGCCGTACAGGGCCACCCTCGAGGACTCTAGGGGCTGGTCGGGGCCTTCGCTTGATCCTGCGCACAGGACCGGTTCGCCGGTCCCGGCGCTGGCACGCCGACCCGCCCCAGCCCGCCGAAGAACAGGTCCGCCACGACCTGGCCGAGCGCATCGTGCGTCAGTGCGCCCTGTGGGCGCAGCCAGGTGAACGTCCAGTTGATCATGCCGAACAGCAACATGGCCAGCGGCTTGGCCAGGGCGGGGTCCAGATCGGGCCGGCAGGCGGCGATCCCCCGTGCGAAGGCGGTGACCACCTCGCGCTGGCCGTCCAGCACGGTCTGCCGCGCGGCGTCGTCCAGGAACTTCACATCCTCGGTCAGCACGCGATGCTCGTTCTGCGCGTCGGCATAGGCCAGCATGAAGCGACGGATCAACTCGCGCAGTCGGCCTTCGTCGTCGGCAGACGCTCCATCGCCATCGCCATCGCCATTCGCGCGAGACGCCGCGGCACACGACACCGACTCTGCCTTGTGGTGGGCGTGCGGACGCTCATGCACCCCGGGCATCACGTCCCTGGCCAGCGACTGAAGGCGTGCCACGTGACTGCCGACGATTTCGCCCAGCAACGCGTGCTTGTCGCTGAAGTAGTGGTACAGCGTCGCCTTGGACACTCCGCAGGCCGCCGCGACGTCGCTCATGGTTGCGGCGGTGTAGCCCCGCTGCGCGAACAGTGCGGCCGCCGCGCGCATCAGCAGCGTGCGCTGTTCGTCGTAATCTGCGGCGCGGGGGCGGGCCATCGGGCTTTCAAGGGAATCGGGACGGTCGGATGCGTCGAACGGTCAACGGCTCTGGCGTACCCGGCGCAGTCGTGGAGGGGGAGCGCAGAGCGGCTCGGCGCGGGAGACCCCTCAGCGTTCGTCGAAGGACACGACGACACGATCGGTCAACGGGTGCGCCTGGCAGGTCAGCACGAAGCCAGCGTCCACGTCGGCCGCCTCGAGCGCGAAGTTGCGATCCATCCGGACCCGGCCCTCCAGCACCTTGGCGCGGCAGGTGGCGCACACGCCCGACTTGCAGGAGTACGGCACGTCCATGCCGGCACGGGCCGCAGCGTCGAGGATGCTCGCGTCGCGCTCGCCGAAGACGATCTCCCGCGACAGACCGTCGCGAACCACCGTGACACGGGCGCCCTCGACATCCCCGTCGCGGTGCGCGTGCTCATCGCCGGTGGGCTGCAGTTCCGGCGGGATGCCGAAGCGCTCGACGTGGATGCGCGCCGCGGGCACGCCGGCGGCGAGAAGCGCGGCTTCGGCCTCGTCGTTCAGCGCGTGCGGGCCGCAGACGAAGGCGTGATCGACGCCACGTGGGTCGACCAGGGTGCGAAGGAACAGGCCGACGCGTTCGCGGTCCAGACGCCCGGCATACAGCGGCGAGTCGACCTGTTCGCGCGAGAACACAGGATGGAGGGCCAGACGTGTCAGGTAGCGGTTCTTCAGGTCCTCGAGTTCCTCCTTGAACATCGTCGAGGCCGCGTTGCGGTTGCCGTAGAGCAGCGTGCAGCGCGCCTGCGGTGTCTGCTCCAGCAAGGTGCGCACGATGGACAGGATGGGCGTGATCCCGCTGCCACCGGCCACCGCGAGCACATGCACCGGTGTGGTGCCCCCCTGGAGTCCCGCCACGGCGGCGCCGAATCGACCCTGCGGCGGCATCACCTCCAGCGTGTCACCGGCCTTCAGTGCGGCGTGCAGCCAGGTCGAGAACAAGCCACCAGGCACCTTGCGCACGCCCACGCGCAGCGCCTGACCCGCTGCGGCGCAGATCGAGTAAGACCGGCGGATCTCCTGGCCGCCGAGCGTGTGCCGCACCGTCAGGTATTGCCCCGGCTCGAAGCGAAAGTCTGCGGCCAGGGGTTCCGGCACCTCGAGAGTGACGACGACGGCGTCGTCCGTGTCGGCGTGCACCTCGCGCACGGTCAGGGGATGGAAATGCAGTCCGCTCATGGCTGGGTTCCGTGGGGTGTCTGGGGCCGGGCCTGCTGGCGGGCGCGGCGGCCGGATGGCGAGGCGATGCTCAGATCGGCTTGAAGTGCTCGAAGGGTTCCCGACAGGCGAGGCAGCGGTACATCGCCTTGCAGGCGGTGGACCCGAATGCCGACAGGCGCTCGGTGTGCGAACTGCCGCAGCGCGGGCAGTCCACGCCGCGGGGGCGGATGCGGATGGGCACGGCCGCGGCGGTCGCCCCGTCGATGTCCACCGGCCCTGGCGGCGCGATGCCGTATTCGCGCAGCTTGCGGCGTCCTTCGGCGCTGATCCAGTCCGTGGTCCACGCTGGGGCCCGGCGCCAGGTGACGCGTACCGGGCCGAAGCCTGCCGCCTCCAGGGCGCTGCGCACACTGTCGGCAATGACTTCGGTGGCCGGGCATCCGGAGTAGGTGGGGGTGAGGACGACTTCGGTGAGGGTCGTGCCGACGAGCACATCGCGCACGACGCCCAAGTCCCGGACCGACAGTGCGGGCACTTCGGGATCCGGCACGTCGTCCAGCACGGACCACGCCACCGCGGTGCGATCGGGGTGTGCCGTACTTGCCACCAGCCATGGACGCGGGGCCGTCGGATCGCGATCCTGCGATGAGTTCACCACTGGCCGCCCGGATAGGTCCGCTGCAGGTACTGCATCTCGGCCAGGATGAAGCCCATGTGCTCGCTGTGGACGCCACGGCTGCCGGTGCTGACGAAGGCGCTGTCGGCCGGCAGCGCCTGCGTCGCCTCCTCGAGCACGGCGCCGATGGCGGCACGCCAGGCCTCGCGCAGGCGGCTGCGCCGCGGACCGAGACCGTTGGCCTCGGCACAGGCGTCAAGTTCGTCGTCGATGAACATCTCGTTCGTGTACGGCCAGATGCGCGTGAGCGCAGCGCGCACGCGCGAAGCCGACTCGGGCGTGCCGTCGCCGAGCCGCACCACCCACTGCGCTGCGTGCTCGACGTGGTATCGCGCCTCCTTCAAGGCCTTGCCGGCGATGGCCGCCAGCTCTGCATCGCAGGAGCCGGCCAGGGCCTGCCAGTGCTGCTTCAGCCACTGCGCGACGAGGAGGTTGCGCACGACGATGTCAGCGAAGTCGCCCCCCGGCGCGTGCGCGCTGCTGCGGCGGGAGGGCTGCTCGACCAGCGTCAGGTTCAGGTAGTCACGCTCTTCGCGCAGAAAGGCGAGTTGGTCCTCGTCGTGACCTTGCCCGTCGAGTTGCCCGGCGTGGGTCAGCAGCGCACGGGCCTGACCGAGCAGGTCCAGCGACAGGTTGGTCAGCGCGATGTCCTCCTCCAGGATGGGGCCGTGGCCACACCACTCGCCCAGGCGCTGGGCATGGATCAGACAGGTGTCGGCCAGGCGCAGCACATAGCGCACCGACGGGGCGTGGCCCGGACGAACGGAGGCCGCTCGTCCGACGCTGCTGCCGGGGCGCATGTCAGTGCTCGCCGGAGTGTGCGGGCGCCATGCGGCCTGCGCGGTCATGGTGCCCGGCGTGGCGCTGGCGCCAGGTTCTGTCAAGTTCATCATCGTGGGTTCCTCGAGCTCCCTGAGCCCTGCGGCGTGTGTCCTGCGGCGTGTCCTTGGGCCAGCTCACATATGGTTGACCGCGTCGGGAAGTTGGTAGAAGGTCGGGTGGCGATAGACCTTGTCTTCCATCGGGTCGAAGTACATGTCCTTGTCACCGGGGTCGGAGGCGGTGATCTGGCTGGAGGGCACGACCCAGATGCTGGAGCCTTCCTGGCGCCGCGTGTAGACCTCGCGCGCGAGTTGGACGGCCATCGCGGCGTCGGCGGCGTGGAGGCTGCCGCAATGCTTGTGGTCCAGGCCGGCCTTGGGGCGGACGAAGACTTCCCAGAGCGGCCATTCGCGCGAGGCGGCCTCCAGGGCCTGGGGGGATGGGGATGCGGGTGCTTGGCTCATGGGGATCTCCGTGCTTCGCAGTCGGGGAGGGTCGCTCGGGACGCGGACGTTTCGGGTGTGCTCAGGCGGCCTGTTGCCGGGTGGCCTGCTTGCGGGCGTGGGCGAGCGCGGCCTCACGCACCCAGGCGCCGTCGTCCCAGGCCTTGACCCGGGCGCCCAGGCGCTCCTTGTTGCAGGGCCCGTCACCGCCGACGACACGCCAGAACTCGGACCAGTCGATGGGGCCGAAGTCGTAGTGCCCGCGGGTCTCGTTCCACTTCAGATCCGGGTCGGGCAGCGTGACACCCAGCACCTTGGCCTGCTCGGCGGTGGCGTCGATGAACTTCTGCCGCAGGTCGTCGTTGCTGATGCGCTTGATGCCCCAGCGGGCGGACTGCGCACCGTGGACGCTCTCGCCGTCCGGGGGGCCGAACATCATCAGGCTGGGCCACCACCAGCGGTTGGTGGCGTCCTGCACCATGGCGCGCTGCTCGGGCGTGCCCTCGCGCATCATGACGTTGAGCGCATCGAAACCCTGGCGCTGGTGGAAGCTCTCCTCGCGGCACACGCGCACCATGGCGCGGGCGTATGGCGCGTAGGAGCAGCGGGTCAGCGGCACCTGGTTCATGATCGCCGCGCCGTCCACCAGCCAGCCGATGACGCCGACGTCGGCCCAGGTTAGCGTGGGATAGTTGAAGATGGAGCTGTACTTGGCCTTGCCGCTGTGCAGCGCGTCCAGCATCTCGTCGCGGCTGGTGCCCAGGGTTTCGGCGGCGCTGTACAGGTAGAGGCCGTGGCCGCCTTCGTCCTGCACCTTGGCAATGAGGATGGCCTTGCGCTTGAGGCTGGGGGCACGGCTGATCCAGTTGCCTTCGGGCAGCATGCCGACGATTTCGCTGTGAGCATGCTGGCTGATCTGGCGCACCAGGGTCTTGCGGTAGGCCTCGGGCATCCAGTCCTGCGGCTCGATGCGGCCGTCGGCGTCGATGCAGGCATCGAACTTGGCCATCAGCTCGGGCGGCTCGCTGGATTTGATCGGCTTGACGGACTTGCCGGCATCGTCCGGCACATTGAAGGATTGCGTGTACATGGCACTCTCCTGCGGGTTGAAATTCAGACTTGCTTGGGACGGTTGTCCACCACCCGCCGGGCCTTGCCGGTCTGGGTGCGGGGGATGCTGTCGGCATCCATCACGGTGACCTGGGTGGAGATGCCGATGATGGTCTTGATGTGATGCTGCAGTTCCCTGGCGATGGCCTGGCGTTCGGTGGCGTCGATCCGCCCGGTGAGGTCGCGCTGCAGTTCGCACTGCACTTCCACGTTGTCGAGGTGGCCGTCGCGGCTCAGGTTGATCTGGTAAATGCCCGCCAGCCGCTTGTCGCGCAGGATCTGTTCTTCCACCTGGGTGGGGAAAACGTTGACGCCGCGGATGATGAGCATGTCGTCGCTGCGGCCGGTGATCTTGCCGAAGCGGCGGAACGAGCGGGAGGTCGGCGGCAGCAGGCGCGTGAGGTCGCGCGTGCGGTAGCGGATCACGGGCATGGCCTCTTTGGTGAGCGAGGTGAACACCAGTTCGCCGTCAGACCCGTCGGGCAGCACCTCGCCGGTTTCTGGGTCGATGACTTCGGGGTAGAAGTGGTCTTCCCAGATCACCGGGCCGTCTTTGGACTCCACGCATTCGCTGGCCACACCCGGGCCCATCACTTCCGACAGGCCGTAGATGTCGACCGCGTCGATGCCAAGCTTGCGCTCGATTTCGGTGCGCATGCCCTCGCCCCAGGGTTCGGCGCCGAAAATGCCGACCTTGAGCGAGATCTGATCGGGGGCAATGCCCAGACGCTCGAACTCCTC
Organism: uncultured Rubrivivax sp.; assembly: GCA_964522465.1. Lineage (GTDB taxonomy): Bacteria > Pseudomonadota > Gammaproteobacteria > Burkholderiales > Burkholderiaceae_C > Rubrivivax. The sequence continues at coordinate 109,511 of CAZFVH010000001.1, forward strand.
GGCAATCACCAGCGAGTAGGACGGCGTGACCATGATGAGGTCCGGCTTGAAGTCCATGATGAGCTGGACCTGCTTTTCGGTCTGCCCGCCCGACATGGGGATGACGGTGCAGCCGGCGCGCTCGGCACCATAGTGCGCGCCCAGTCCACCGGTGAACAGGCCGTAGCCGTAGGCCACGTGGCAAATGTCGCCCGGGCGGCCTCCGGCAGCGCGGATGGAACGAGCCACCAGGTCGGCCCAGCGGTCGATGTCCCCTTTCGTGTAACCCACCACGGTGGGCTTGCCGGTCGTGCCCGATGAGGCATGCACCCGCGCCACCTGGGTGCGCGGCACGGCGAACAGGCCGAAGGGATAGTTGTCGCGCAGGTCGCTCTTGGTGGTGAAGGGGAACTTGGCCAGGTCGGCCAGGGACTTGAGGTCGTCGGGGTGCACGCCAGCCGCATCGAACTTGGCACGGTAATGCGGCACGTTGTCGTAGGCGTGCTTGAGCGTCCACTTCAGGCGTTGCAGCTGCAGCGCGGCAATTTCATCGCGACTGGCGGTTTCAATCGGGTCCAGGTCACCAGGACCGGGCTGTTTGACGGGCATCGGGGTCTCCTTGCGGATGATTTGTCGAAAGCGGGGAAACGGTCAGGCCTTGCTGGCAGGCTCGGCGGCCAACCCGGCCATCACTTCGCCTTGAATACGGTAGCTCTTGCCGCGGAAAAGCGCAACGGTCTTGCCGCCGCGCACCCGCACCGTGATGTCGTAGACCCCGGTGCGGCCACTGGCCGAACGCTCCACCGCCTCGGCTTCCAGCACATCGCCTTCGCGGGCCGGGGCCAGAAAGTCGATGTGGCAGGCCGACGCCACGGTGTTCAGGTTGTAGCTGTTGCAGGCGTAGGCAAAGGCGCTGTCGGCCAGGGTGAACATGAAGCCCCCGTGGCAGATGTGGTGGCCGTTGACCATGTCGGCCCGCACCGGCATGCTGAGCGTGGCGGTGCCGGGGCCGATGGCTTCGATGCGCATGCCCAGCGCCTGGGTGGCGTTGTCGCGCGACCACATGGCTTGCGCCACGGCTTCGGCCAGGGCCTGCGGATCGGTGGGGATGGGGGGGGTCATGGAGCGGCCCGCCTTCAGACGTGGTAGCGGCGCTGAACGACGCGGAAGCGGTTGGCCACGAAGGCCGAGTCCGCATAGGAGGCGTTGGCCGCCGGGTTGCCGCCGGTGCCGTGGTAGTCAGAGAACGCGGCCGACTGGTTCACAAACACGCCGCCGGTCAGGTTGATGGACAGCGCCACCTGGCCGCGCCAGCTGGCTTCGGTCATGGCGTCGATCACGTCGGGCTTGGTGGAATACAGGCCCACGGTGAGCGCGCCGTGGGTGTTGACAATGCGTTCCGACAAGGCGATGGCGGCTGCCGCATCGGCGGTTTTCACCAGGAAGCTGATGGGGCCGAAACGTTCTTCCATGTAGGCCGCTTCGTCGGATGCGTCGACCGCCAGCAGCACCGGGGTGCGCACGTCGGCACCCGGGAATTCGGGGTTGGCCAGCTTCTGCGAGGCCAGCACCACGCGCCCCAGGGCGCCGCTGTTGGCCATGTCCACGCGCTCGGCGGTGGCGCTGCTCTGGATCGCGCCCAGCACGGCACAGGCCACTTCGGGTTTGCTCAGAAACTTCTGCACGGCGGCGGCCAGATCGGCGCAGACGTCGTCGAACGACTTGTGGCCCTCATCCGTGTCGATGCCGCCGGCCGGCACGATGATGGCCTGCGAGGTGGTGCACATCTGGCCCGAGTAGAGCGACAGCGAGAACGCCAGGTTGCCCAGCATGGCCTTGTAGGCGTTCGTGGATTCGATGACGATGTTGTTCACCCCCGCCAGCTCGGCGTAGACCTGCGCCTGCTTGCAGTGGTCCAGCAGCCACTGGCCGAACACGTTGCTGCCGGTGAAGTCCACCGATTTGACGCCGGGGTGGGTGGCCAGCGCCTGGGTGGCACTGCGCTGTTCGGCCACGCACAGCGTGACCAGGTCGGGGTCGATGCCGTTCTCGGCCAGCACCGTGCGGATGGTGCGCACCGTGATCGCCGCCGGCAGGATGGCGTTGCTGTGTGGCTTGACGATCACCGCATTGCCGGTGGCCAGCGCGGCGAACAGGCCGGGATAGGTGTTCCAGGTCGGGAACGTGCCGCAGCCGATCACCAGGCCGACGCCACGACCCACGATCTCGTAATGCTTCTTCATCACCAGCGGCGGGTTCTTGCCCTGCGGCTTTTCCCATGTGGTTTCGGTGGGCACAAAGCTCTGTTCACGCCAGGCGTAGGTCACGGCTTCCAGGCCCCGGTCGAGCGCATGGGCAGCGCCGGCCTGGAAGGCCATCATCCAGCCCTGGCCGGTGGTCATCATGACCGCATGGCCCATTTCGAAGCTCTGCTTGTAGATCCGGTCCAGCATTTCCAGGCAGATGCCGGTGCGGCCCTCGGCCCCCACGGCCTGCCAGCCTTTCATGGCGGCCTGGCCGGCGGCCACCAGCGCGTCGGGGTCGCAGACGGGGTAACGCACGTCCAGCGCCACGCCATAGGGCGAGGCCTCACGCCCACCCCAGCCGCTCTGGCCGGGCTGGTTCAGCTCGAAATTCCGGCCCAGGTGGGCGTCGAAGGCGGCCTTGCCATCGGCCGCGGCCGTTTCGCCATAGACCTTGGGACTCGGCATTTCGCTGTAAGGCGACCAGTAGCCACGGGTGGCAATGGCCTGGAGGGCGCCGTCGAGGGTGGCGCGGTGCTTGTCAAACAGAGGATGAGACATGAATGCGATACAAAATCTTGAGAATTTCAAGATCAATAGTATCGTTCAAATCCCGCCCCACCTGCAAGCCAGGGTTTTCCCTGCCCGTACGGGCGTGCGATGTCAGACTGGCACATTCAGCGGCTGGATGTGCTGAAAGCGCTGTTGCAGCATGGGCGTGCACAGTGGCACGTCGCCGTTGGCGAGACGCAGGTGCGCATCGAGATAGCGCTCCGACGGCTCCAGCAATCGCTGGTAGAGGTCCTTGCACAAGTGCCGCGCCTGATGGCCTGGCCAGTCCTGAGGCAACAGCACTTCGGGCAACTCGGGATCGCGAAGGAGCAGTCGGCGGTAGTCGTGGATCAGGAGGATGCGCAACTGCACGGCCGTTGCGTCATCGAGTTGCCGGGTGGCGGGGTCCAGCCATTCGTCGAGCATCGGTCGGTACCGCTGGACAAACCCCTGGTACCCTGCGGCCAGCGACTCGAGGTTCCAGGCCCTGCGCACCATGTCGGCGTCGTGGGCCGATGCGCCGAGCTGCGGATTGGCAGCCACCAGTGGCATCAGATAGGGCAGACTGGCCGCCATCCCCTCGGTCAGCAGGGCATCGAACACCTGTCGCAAATCGGCGCTGGGGTGGACGAATCCACCCCCGCCGAGATCGCCAAAGCCCTGCCAGAACAGGGCCCTTCTCAGCCGATCCCGGGTGCGTGGTTCCAGATCGCCCACCGTCAGCACCAGCCGCCAGCGGCGGTCCCAGCCGGGCGCCTGCGCCGCGTAAATCTGGCGGGCCGCTTCATCGAAACGGCGCTGGCCTGCCACCGTGAGAAAGTAGTCGGTGCGCCGGCCCTGAGCCTGCGTGGCCAGCCACTCGTCTTTGACCAGACGGAACACCGAGGTGCGCACCAGCCGCTCGTTCAGTCCCAGGGCCTCCATCAGATCGATGAGGCTGCCCAGCCAGAGCCGCCCGCCACGCGGAAGAATGGCGTCACCAAAAACCGAGATGATGAGCGATCCGGCCTGCATGCGGCCGAGTTGACGGAAGGCATCGATGCGCTGGCGGGTGGCCGTGATGGGTGGAAGTGTCGACATGGCGCCCATGTTAGCCGGACACCCGACACCCGGTTAAAAGCAAGCGTTCACTCCAGTCGAAGACCGCCATCGGCCTTGCCCTTGCCAGCCCGTGCCGGCGGCTTGCACAGGCCACACACGTAGTGTCGGGTGTTTTCGTACTGATCGGTCACGAAATGGCCGCCGCAGCAGGTGCATCGGGTGCGCACCAGCATGCCGGCATCCATGAACTTGCTCAGGCGCCAGGCACGGGTGAAGCTGAGCAGAGGTTCGATGCCACACGTGGTCATCTGCTCTTCATACAGCTTGTAGGCCTTCATCACCACGTCGATGGAATCCAGTGCCACGGTCTTGTTCAGGTACTCGGCGATGTTCGCGAACAACGACGAATGGATGTTGGGCTGCCAGCTCAGGAACCAGTCGGTCGAAAACGGCAACTGGCCTTTGCTGGGCGACTTGCCGGCCACTTCCTTGTACAGCTTGAGCAGCTTTTCATACGACAGGCTGGTTTCGCTTTCAAGCACCTGCAAGCGGGCGCCCAGGCCAATCAGCGCGACGGCGCGTTCGATATCTTTGCTTTCGTTGACGATGCTCTTGACGGCGGCCATGGTGTTCGCTCCTGCAAATCGGAAGGGTGGAATTCAGGCGGTGACGTCGGCGAGTCGGCTGGACATCAGAATGCTGGCATGCAGGCGCTGGGTGGTGTCGTTGCCCACCCGATTCGGGGTGTGGCTGCTGGTCAGCAGGCCCCAGACCATGTCTTCGTCGGCACGGAAGCGGCACAGGAGGGTGTTGGTGGTCGAGAGCTTGAAAACCTGGGCGGGCGACAGGGCCTCGATCAGCTCGGCCGATTCTTCGCTGATGCCCAGACGGTACACGGCTTCGGCCTTGTCGGCGCGGATCAGCTGCTGCGCGAGCATCAGGTACGTCAGGTTCGCTTCGCGGATCTGATCCATCAGGGCGTTGGTGTGGGTGCTCATTTCAACCTCCGTTGAGACTCTCAACGCCGCCGTGTCGGGGTGGGTAACACGGCTGACAAACGTTGATTCGTTGAAATGGATTGTGAAATCGGCCCTACAAACCTTGAATCGGAAAACGGCTGTTCGATGTGTCAGGCACGCAAGCAGGGCGTGTCAGGCAAATACCTACAGACGCGAGTCGCTAGCCCGCCGATCGCATGGCAGCCGCCAGCGCCGACCGCCCACGTGCGTCCAGGGCCCCCACCGCGCCCTGGCGGTCTCGCGGTTCCCGGTTCTGGCTGAGCTTGGCCTTCCCCTCCAGCCGGGTGATGGCCACTTCGATCCCGACGATGGCCCGGAGCATCGCGTCCAGGTAGTCGGGCGGCGCATCGCCCATCTTCCAGGGCAGGGGTTCGTCCGCCTCGTGGGCGCGGGTGAGCCGGGCCACCACACCGCGTACATATTTTTCATCGTCTCGGACGGTCAGGCGCCCATGGGCGTGCACCACCTCGTAGTTCCAGGTGGGAACCTGGCGGTGCGTGTCGTGTTTGCTCGGGTACCAGTTGGGCGAGATATACCCCTCCGCACCCCTAAACACCACCAGGACGTCAGCGCCGTCGGCGCACTGCTGCCACAGCGGGTTGGCACGGGCCACATGGGCGATCAGGGTGCCGTGCGCGCCTTGCGATGGATCGAACGCGAACGGGATGTGATTCGCGTCCAGTCCCTGTGGGCCATGCGTCACCAGCATCCCCAGCGGATGGGCTTCCAGGAGGCGCTTCAGCGCGGCCGGCTCGGTCAGGGTGAAATGGGAAGGGTTGTACATGGCGAAGCCGTCCGTGACTCACGCCTCGCCACGCTGCAGGCGCTCGCTTTTCCAGTACACGTCGTCGCCCCCGTGCATCCGGTTGAGCACCCGCGCCAGCACGAACATCAGGTCGCTGAGTCGGTTGAGATACTGGCGAGGCGCGTCATTGATGGCCTCTTCCTGGCCCAGCGCCACCACGTGGCGTTCGGCCCGACGCGCCACGGTGCGGCAGACATGCGCTTGCGAGGCCGCGCGCGTGCCCGCCGGCAGGATGAACTCCTGCAGACGCGGCAGTTGGGCGTTGTGGCGTTCCAGCGCCTCGTCCAGGGCCGCCACGGCCTCGGCCTTGAGCAGCTCGAAGCCCGGCACGCTCAGCTCACCGCCCAGGTTGAACAGCTGGTGCTGGATCTCGACCAGCAGCTCGCGCACATCGGCCGGCATGTCTTCACACAACAGCAGCCCGATGTGGGAGTTCAGCTCGTCCACATCGCCCATGGCGTGCACACGCAGGCTGTTCTTGCTCACGCGCTGGTTGTTGCCGAGGCCGGTGGTACCGGCGTCTCCGGTGCGGGTCGCGATCTGTGTCAGGCGATTGCCCATGGTGACTCCATCAGGGGTTGAAAGACGATGATCCTTGCATTATCCTGACCCTTTGAAGGCTGGCCGTTTCACGGCCGAAGTGACCATGGAGACACCACATGAATGCCCCCCTGCCCGCGCATCTGCTGCCCGACATCCAGCTCAGGGAAGTGCCTGATGCGCTGATCGAGGCATTGAAGTCCCGGTTTGGCGCCCAGTGCTCCACCGCCCTGGTGGTTCGTGAACAGCACGGCCGTGACGAATCGGCGTTCACCACCGTGCCGCCGCCCTCGGCCGTGGTGTTTGCCGAATCCACTCAGGACGTGGCCGATGCCGTGAAACTGTGCGCACACCATCGGGTGCCGGTCATCCCGTTTGGTGTGGGTTCCTCGCTGGAGGGGCATCTCCTGGCGGTGCAGGGCGGCATCAGCATCGACGTGAGCCGCATGAACCGGGTGCTGAGCATCCACGCCGAAGACCTCACGGTGACCGTGCAACCCGGCGTCACGCGCAAGCAACTCAACGAAGCGGTGAAAGACCAGGGGCTGTTCTTCCCGATCGACCCGGGCGCGGACGCCTCCATCGGCGGCATGGCGGCCAC
>CAZFVH010000002.1:0-103749 GCA_964522465.1 uncultured Rubrivivax sp.
TAGGCATGGGAGGGCTGCGCCATCAGCGCGGTGAAGCGGTCAAACAGGTAGGCGATGTCGTGCGGGCCGGGAGAGGCCTCCGGGTGGCCCTGGAAGCAGAAGGCCGGCCGGTCGGTGCGGGCCAGGCCCTGCAGCGTGCCGTCGAACAGGCTGCGGTGGGTGGCGCGCAGGTTGGGCGGCAGCGTCGCCTCGTCCACGGCGAAGCCGTGGTTCTGGCTCGTGATGCTGACGCGGCCGTTGTCCAGGTCCTTGACCGGGTGGTTCGCGCCGTGGTGGCCGAACTTCATCTTGAAGGTGCGCGCGCCCGAGGCCAGCGCCATGATCTGGTGGCCGAGGCAGATGCCGAAGGTCGGCAGGCCGGCGTCGATCAGCGCGCGCGCGGCGGCAATCGCGTAGTCGCAGGGCTCGGGGTCGCCCGGGCCGTTGCTGAGGAACACGCCGTCGGGTCGCAGGGCCAGCACCTGCGCCGCCGTCGTGCGCGCCGGCACCACGGTGATGCGGCAGCCGCGGCTGGCCAGCATGCGCAGGATGTTGTGCTTGACGCCGAAGTCGTAGGCCACAACGTGGTGGCGCGGTGCACCCTGGACGCCGTAGCCCACACCCAGGGCCCACTCGGTCTGGTTCCACTCGTAGGGGGCGTGGACCGAGACCACCTGCGCCAGGTCCTGGCCGGCCATCGAGGGCGCGGAGCGCGCCTGCGCGATGGCACGGTCGATATCCAGTTGGCTCACCTCGTGGCCGGGCTCGAAGGTCGCGATGCAGCCATTCTGGGCCCCGGTGGTGCGCAGGTGGCGGGTCAACCGACGGGTGTCGAGGTCGGCGATCGCTACCGTGCCCTCTCGATTCAGGTACTGCGACAGCGCCAGCGTCTGCCGGAAGTTGGACGCGCGCAGCGGTAGGTCGCGGATCACCAGGCCGGCCGCGTGTACCCGCCGCGCCTCGACATCTTCGGCGTTGACGCCGTAATTGCCAATGTGCGGATAGGTGAGCGTGACGATCTGGCGGCAGTAGCTGGGGTCGGTCAGGATTTCCTGGTAGCCGGTGATGGCGGTGTTGAACACCACCTCACCGACAGTCGACCCCGAGGCGCCGATGGACGTGCCCCGAAAGTGGGAGCCGTCTGCTAGGGCAAGGACGGCGGGCGGCAGGACGGGAAGCAAGAAAGGCTCCGGTTCGCGCACTCCCTGCGGCTCCAGACCCGCAAACGGGACGCAGCACTTCGGGGGGAAACCGGAAGACGAGTTTCGCGGGGAGGCGGCAGTTGGCGGGTAAACCTCGGAATTGTATCGCCGGGCATGCAGCAGCCCGGGAAACGTCCAACCGACCGAACGTACGCTTGCGCCATGGCTCGGCTGCACCATGGAACTAAACTCTATGCTTGGAGTCCAAGAATCTCGTCGCGCCCCAAAGCGTCAGGCTCCAGTCCATCAACACCTCGACGACCGCCCAACCAACCTTCGCCGGAGGCCTCATGAACAACCAAATCCGCACCCTTCCGACTTCCGCGATCAGCGCAACAGATCCGCGGCAACTCGCCGTGCTGCGCAACACCTACGGCCTGCTGGCACTGTCCATGGTGCCGACCGTGCTCGGTGCGTGGGTCGGCGTCAGCACCGGGATCATGAACATGCTGGGTGCCGGCATGTCGCTCGTCGTGTTCCTCGCAGGTGCGTTCGGCTTCATGTTCGCCGTCGAGAAGACCAAGCACTCGGGCACCGGTGTGCTGGTGCTGCTGGCCTTCACCTTCTTCATGGGCCTGATGCTGTCGCGCCTGGTCGGTCAGGTGCTGGGCCTGCGCAACGGCGCCTCGCTGGTCATGACGGCCTTCGGTGGCACGGCGGCCATCTTCATGGTCATGGCCACGCTCGCCACCGTCATCAAGCGCGACCTGTCCGGCATGGGCAAGTTCCTGATGATCGGTGCGCTCGTGGTGTTCGTCGCGATGATCGCCAACTTCTTCCTGCAGTCGTCGGCGCTGATGCTGGCGCTGCTGGTGCTGTGCCTGGGGATCTTCTCGGCCTTCATCCTCTACGACGTGCGGCGCGTGCTCGACGGCGTCGAGACGAATTACATCTCGGCCACGATGGCGATCTACCTGAGCGTGTTCAACGTCTTCCAGAGCCTGCTGGCGCTGCTGGGGATCTTCGGCGGCGACCGGGAGTGACTGCGACGCTCCACACCGGCGCACAAGGTGTCGCCGGTAGGAATCGACGATGATCATGCGGGGCCTTCGGGCCCCGCAGCCGTTTTCAGTTCACGTCAGCGCAAGCTCGGCACGATCGAACATCGCGATGCTCTCGGTGTGCGCCGTGTGCGGGAACATGTTGACCACACCCGCGGCCGAACAGACATAGCCGGCCTGGTGGACCAGCAGGCCGGCATCCCGGGCCAGCGTGGCCGGATTGCAACTGACATAGACGATGCGTCGGGGCGGCGCCCAGTGCCCTGGCAGGCCTGTTCCCTCCGCCTGCACCGCATCGGCCAGCGCCTTGGACAGGGCGAAGGCGCCCTCGCGCGGCGGGTCGACCAGCCAGCGGTCGGCAGCGCCCAGCGCCAGCAACCCAGGGGCATCCAACTCGAACAGGTTGCGCGCCTCGAACGTGGTGCGGTCAGCGGCCGCGTTGGCCATCGCGTTGTCGCGGGCGCGCCGAACCAGCGCCTCGCTGCCTTCCAGTCCCAGCACCTGCCGGGCCCGGCGGGCGAGGGGCAGCGTGAAGTTCCCCAGTCCGCAGAACCAGTCGATCACCCGCTCGTCGGCACGAGGCGCCAGCAGCCCCAGGGCACGCTGGACCAGCACGCGGTTGATGCGCGGGTTGACCTGCGTGAAATCGGTGGGGCGAAACCCGATGCGCACGCCGAACTCGGGCAGCGCATAGTCCAGCGGTGCGGCGGCGGCCTCCTGCGCGTCGAGCGGATGCGCGGTGTCGGGGCCAGCAGGCTGCAACCACCACTGCACGCCATGACGCGCCGCGAAAGACCTCAGCAAAACGAGATCCCCGACCGGCACCGGCTCTAGATGCCTGAGCACGAGCGCGGTGACCGTGTCACCGACGGCCAGTTCGATCTGGGGCAGGCGGTCCCTGAGCGCCATCGCGCCCACCAGTTCGCGCAGCGCCGGCAGCAGCGCCTCGACATGCGGCGGCAACACCGGACAGACCGACATGTCGGCCACGTAGCGCGACTTGCGCTCGTGGAAGCCGACGAGCACCGTCGACTTGCGCGCCACGTGGCGCACCGACAACCGGGCGCGGTATCGGTAACCCCAGGCCGGGCCTTGAACGGGCCGCAGCACCCGCTCGGGGCGGACCTTCCCGAGATGCCACAAGGCGTCCTCGAGCGCGCGCTGCTTGACCGCCACCTGCGCCGCGGGGTCGAGGTGCTGCATCTTGCAGCCGCCGCAGGCGCCGGTGTGCAGACCGAAGTGCGGGCACTTGGGCACCACGCGCTGCGTACTCTGCCGCAGCACGGCGGTCGCCTGCGCCTGCTCCCACTGGTTCTTGCGCCGGTGCACCTGCACGGTCACGCGCTCGGTGGGCAGCGCGCCTTCGATGAACACCACCTTGCCATCGGCGCGCCGTGCGACGCCCTGGCCCTCGAGATCGAGCGATTCGACGTCGAGAACGTCGTCCGATACCTGTGTCATCGCGCGATTATCCCGAGCCGCGGGAGCGCACGACACGGATGTCCACCATCGAAGGCCGCTCGATCAGGACGACCGTTCGTCCGCCGTCGGGAAACCCGCCTCGCCAGGCGAACCGTCATCAGGCGACCGGTCTGGCTCCGCATCGACCGGACCGATCATCTCTCTCAGCATCGCCTTCAAGGTCTCGGCCTGATCGAGTCCGAATCGCGACAGCACTTGACGTTCGTGCTGCCGGGCCAGGTAGATCAAGGCAGACACGGTGCGCTGGCCCTGCCCCGTGATCCGGACGCGTGTCACCCGCCGGTCCTGCGGATCGGCCAAACGCTCGACCTCCCCCCGGGCGACCATGCGGTCCAGCAAGCGCGTGGCCGTCGGTCCCTTGGTCAGAGACACCTGTGCCAGTCGGCCGGTGCTGATCGCCTGGCCGTCCGCGAGGGTGGCGAGCACGCGCCACTCCGAGACCGCGAAACCATGCGCGCGGACCACGCGGTGGAACTCCCCCTGGATACGCTGCGCCGCTTGGCCGAGCAAGGCCGGCAGGTAGTCGTCGACGAAGGGCCGATCGCTGGGGTCGGCATGGACATCCGTGCGCGCCTGCGGGGCTCCGGGGCCGGTGCACGTCGTCTCGGCGCAACCCGAGCCGACCACATGGAAGTCAATCGCTGGAGACTTCATGGCGAGCGGTTCGACGGTCCTCAGATCGTCAGGGTGCCGACGCTGGCGCCACCACACACATAGAGGACCTGCCCGGTGACGAATCCCGCCAGGGGATCGACGAAGAAATCGACCGCACGCGCGACATCCTGCGGCGTGCCCAGACGCCGCACCGGGATCGCGGCCGCCAGCCGGTGCTCGCGTTCGCTGTCGGCGGGCACGACCTCGTGGAACATCTCGGTGCCACGAATCGGTCCGGGAGCGACGACGTTGACGGTGATGCCCTCGCCAGCCAACTCGACCGCCCAGGTGCGCGCCAGGCCGATCATGCCCGCCTTGGTGGCCGCATAAACGCTGCGCGAGGCCAGGCCGAGCGCACCTCGAGAAGAGATCATCACCATCCGGCCGAAGCGGCGCTCGCGCATGCCTGGACGCACCGCCTGCGCGATGGTGATGGCGCTGCCCAGATGCAGTTCGGTCAACGCGTCCAGGTCCTCCAGACGCACGTCCTCCAGGAGCGCCGGGCGGATCACCCCGGCGTTGTGGACGAAGGTGCTCACCGCATGCTGCTGCGCCAGATCGGCGGCCACCGCCTTCGTGGCGTGGCGGTCGGTCAGATCGACCTCGACGCTGACCAGCCCCGGATGCTCGATCGGTGTGCGCCGGCGCGACAGGGCCAGCACCTGCATGCCGCGCGCCAGCAGGTGCTCGCAGATCTTCAGGCCGATGCCGGTGCTGGTGCCGGTGACGAGGGCGGTGTCCATCCTCACCCCGCCACAAGCGCCAGGACCCGCAGCGGGCTGCCGCTGCCCTGCTCGATCTTCAGCGGCGGGCAGATGAGCACGCTGCCGGTGGGCGGCAGCAGGTCCAGGTTGCACAGGCACTGCAGGCCGTAACGACCGGCGCCGTGCATGAAATAGTGGCAGGGGTACGGCGGGCGCAGGTGATAGCCCTGCCCGGCGTCGGTACCTATCGCCTCCGAGCCGAAGCCGAGCACGTCGCGCTGCTCGACCAGGAAGCGTACCGCCTCGGTGGACGGACCCGGCGTGTGCTGGCCGGTCTCGTCGAAGTTCTGGTAGGCCTCGGGGTCGCGGCGCCGGCTCCAGTCGGTGCGCATCAGCACCCAGGCACCGGGCGGGATGCGACCGTGCGCGGTCTCGAAGGCTTCGATGTCGGCCACGGTGAGCAGGTAGTCGGGGTCGGCCGCCGCCTGCTCGTGGCAGTCGATGACGACCGCGGGCGCGACGAAATGCTGCACCGGGATGGTGTCCACCGCATTGTTCGCGCGGTGGCGGCCAGAGATCCAGTGGATGGGCGCGTCGAAGTGGGTGCCCGTGTGCTCACCGCAGGAGAAGTTGTTCCAGTACCAGCCGGGCCCGCGCTCGTCGTAGCGCGAGACTTCCTCGATGCGAAAGGGCCAGCACTGCCCCATCTCCGGCGGCAGCGCGATCTGCGGGAAATCCGGCGTCAGCGTCTGCGTCAGGTCCACCACGCGGATGGCGCCGCGCTGGAGGGAGGTGGCCAAGGCCGACAGCAGGGCGGCGGGGGCCAGCTCGGAAGGGCTGTTGTTGGCGGTCATATCGGAACCCAAAAGGCTGTCGCTTGCATCGGAGCAAGGTTGTCGGATCGATGGGTCATCGGCTGCCTGCAACCGTCCCCGCTCCCGACCGGGCAAGCAAGCCGTCCATGGCGCGCCCGGTGGATCCATCGTCCATCCCTCATCGGCGTCACCCGCCCGCGGCCAGCTCACGCTCGAGCACCCGCGGGTCGTCGCGCCAGCGCTCCAGCCACTCCTGCGCCACGTCGCCGGGGTAGACGTCCTCGGTGCCCTCGCGCAAGGCCTTGACGACGGCGGCGGCCACGGCCTCGGGGGTCAGCTTGGGCGGCGGCAGGTTCTGGTTCCAGGCCTCGTCGATGGGGCCGGGGAAGACGTTGACCACGCGGATGCCGGCGGGGCGCATCTCCGCGCGCAGGCACTGGGCCAGCGAATGCGCCGCCGCCTTGCTGGCCGAGTAGGTGCCGTGCGGCGGGAAGTTGGCCAGCGCATAGATGGACAGCAGGTTGACCCAGGCCGCGGCGTGCACCGCGCCGTCGGCGGCGCGCGCGCGCAGTGCCGGGCCGAACGCCTGCGCCAGACGCAGCAGGCCGAAGTAGTTGACGTCCATCTCCAGCCGCGCGACGTCAGTGCCGCGACGCGCGCCGATGCCGTAGGTGCGGTGCACCTCGGCATTGTTCACGACGATGTCCACCTTGCCGCCGAGTGCGCCGCCCACCTGCTCCACCGCACGGCCGTCGGTCACGTCCAGCGGCACCAGTGTCACCTGCGGCAGATCGGCGATGTCGTCGAAGCCAGGCGTCTTCTTCCAGGGCTCGGCGTGGCCGACCCAGACGGTGTCGGCGCCGGCCTTGACGAGGGCGCGCACCAGGGCCTGGCCAACCTCACTCTTGCCGTCGGTCACCAGCACCTTGCGGAACTTCGGGTCGCAGCCCATCTCGCGCAGCATCGAGTCGTCGTTCATGTGGGGGGTCTCCGGGTCAGGCAGCGCAATCACCACGGCGCGACCGGCACGGTCCAGTCGCGCCGTCACACGCACACGCTGGCCGGCGTCACGCACGTCACCGTGCAGGTGCACCATCAAGGAGGGGCCGCTGTCCAGATGGACGAGGCCCAGCCGCCAGGGCAGACGCTCACGGAAGAACAGGTCGTTGCTGTGGTGCAGCGTGGTGGCGGCGATCAGCCGGCCTTCGCCCGATGGGTGGCGCCACTGCAGTCGGTCTGACACGCAAACGTGGCAGGCCTCGCGCGGCGGGTACTGCACCGCGGCGCACTCGTCGCACACCTGCAGGGCGAAGCGGCCCTCGGCAGCCGCCACCGTCAGCCCCATTGCCACCCGGCTGCGCGCCCAGGGCGGCAGGTTCATCTGCCGCGTGCGCAGGACCGGGTTCTTGCGTGGGGGACGCATCAAGGGCATGGTCATGGGGCCGTCCTCCGCACCTCGGCCTTCGGAACCGACAAGGGAGCATGGCGCGGCGCGCTCACGACGCCCTCCCGAGTATGGCCGCACCCGTGCACAGGCAGCGGTCGTAGGTGACCATGCCGAAGCCACCGACCAGCCCGAGGCGGGCGGGCTCGTTCGCCCCTGGCAGCGTCCCGCGACGGGCCACCTGCCGTCCGGACGCCGCATCGGTGAGCTGACGGATGGCCTCCACCATGCCGAGAAAGCCACCGGCCGCCCCGGCCTGGCCGGTGGACAGCTGCCCCCCCGAGGTGTTGACGGGGAAACTGCCGTCATGCGTCAGGCGGTTTGCGCGCACGAAGGCCGCGGCTTCGCCCTTGTCGCAGAAGCCCAGGTCCTCGATCTGCACCATCACGATGACGGGATAGTCGTCGTAGGCCTGGAGGAAGTCGATGTCGGCAGGCCGCACGTCGGCCATGGCATAGAGATCGTCGCGGTCCACCCGCCAGCCGCCGCGCTCGAAGATGGGGTCGTCGCTGAAGGCGTTGTGGCGTTCGATGGCAGCGCGCACGACGGCGTGGGGCAGGCCGAGATCGCGCGCACGCTGCTCGGTCATCACCAGGAAAGCCTCGGCACCGGCGCAGGGCATGACACAGTCGAACAGGTGGATGGGCTCGGCGATGGGCCGCCCCGCCAGATACTCTTGAAGCGTCAACGGCTTCCGGAACACGCGCGAGCCGTAGGCCAGCGCGTTGGCGCGCTGATCGACGCAGACGCGGCCGAAGTCCTCGCGCGTGGCACCGAAACGCGCCATGTAGTGGGCGGTGATGAAAGCGAAGATCGCGTTCGGTCCACCTGAGCCATAGGGGTAGGTGGCATCGCGCGCGAAGCCGCTGAACGAGCCCAGCATCAGGCGGAAGGAGTCCACGTGGTTGGTATCCGCCGACACGCACGCCACGATGTCCGCATCGCCCGCCTGTACCGCGCGCGCGGCCCGACGCAGCGCCATCACGCCACTGGCCCCGCCGTTGGGCAGGTGGTCCAGCCAGCGTGGGGACAGGCCCAGGTGCTGCGTCACCCCCACCGCGGTGTCCGGCGTGAGCGAGAAGCTGCTGATGGTCAGTCCGTCGATGTCGTCCTTCTCGAGGCCGCTGGCGTCGAGCAGCCCACGAACGGCCTTGCCGATCCACCAGTGCGCGCTGCGCGTGGAGTAGCGCGCATAGGGCACGGTCACCGGCACGCACACGGCGACGCCTTCATAGCCCTGTCGGCGGCGGAGGCTGGGGCGGATCACCTCAGAGCCCCTGCCGCTTCTTCATGAACCGGGTGTCCACACAGACCGGCTGTCCTGGCAAGGTCCGGGCCATGGCCTTGAGCTCGCCGCGCTGGATCTTGTTGGACGCCGTGAGCGGTAACGCCTGGACGAAGGCCACCCAACCGGGGGCCTTGTAGTACGCCAGACGCGCCAGGGTGTGGCTCGTGAGCTCACGCGCCAGGCGCGCCCGGTCGGTCGCGGGCACGGGCTCGTGGGTGACGATGCAGGCCAGCACCTCGTCGCCACGCACGGCATCGGGCGTCGCCGCCACGGCACAGGCCTTGACGGCCGGGTGCTGGTTGAGCACGCTTTCCACCTCCACGGCGGCGATGTTCTCCCCACTGCGACGGATGACGTTCTTGCGCCGGTCGATGAAGTGCAGCTGCCCCTCGGCATCACGCCGAACGATGTCGCCGGTGTGGAACCAGCCCTCGGCCCAGGCCTCGGCGGTGGCTTCGGGGTCCTTCAGGTAGCCGGCGAAGAAGCCGTCGCGCGGATCCGGCCCGGCGTGGCGCACCCAGAGCTCGGCGGGCTCGTCCACGGCCGCCGCGCCGCCATGGTCGGCCACCAGACGCACCTCCACGTCTGGGCCCTCGCGTCCGAAACAGTTGCTGCCTATCTGACGCGGCTCGCAGTGGGCCATCACCACGGCGCCAGCGCCGGTCTCGGTCATGGCCCAGGCCTCGAGCAGCGGGAAGCCGAAGCGGGCCTCGAACGGCGCGTGCAGCACCCGGTCCACCCCCGCGCCGAAGCCGAAACGTACGACATGGGCCCGGTCCTCGTCGCGCGGCGCGGCCTTCATCAGCATCGAGGGCATCACCCCCAGATAGTGCACGACGCTGGCACGCGAGGCGCGCACGCTGTCCCACCAGGTGCCAGGATGGAAGCGGTCCAGCACGACCAGGCAGCCTCCGGTCAACACCATGGCCAGTGTGGAATAGGCCATGGCGTTCATGTGCACCAGGGGCAAGGGCGTCAGCATCCGCTCCTGGGTCCAGCCGCCCTGCCCGTCCGGATGGGCTGTCCGCAGCGCCGCCAAGCCGCCCACAGCGGCATACCATGCGCCCGAGTGCAGGAAGTATCGGTTGGGGAGGATGCACCCCTTGGGCCGGCCCGTGGTGCCACTGGTGTAGAGCAGCGCACACTCGGTGGCGAGCGTCGGGGCCGAGGTGCCGTCCCCGTCCCCGGGCCCGCGGTGCGCGTCGCCACGCCCGCAAGCCGTGCTCGGATGGCCGCTGACGTCCGCTGGTGAGCCGCCCGGCGGCCCGAACGGCGCGGGTGGCACCCGATCGACGACCTCCAACGCACCACCGGCCATCAGCGCCAGAGCGCGTCCCGCGGCGCGTGCCGCCGCCGACAGATCGGCGTGCCGGTGCGGCAGCGCCACCGCAAGCGCGATCTCGGAATGACCCACCAGATATTCCAGCTCGGCGGCTCGCAGGTCGGCGTTGATCGGCACGACCGACACCCCCAGACCGTTGAGCGCGAACCAATGCAGGAAAAAGGCCGGACGGTTGTCCAGCAGCAGGCCCACACGGTGACCCGCGCCATAGCCTGCACGCGCGTAGGCGGCCCGCTGGGCCACGATGCGCGCCTGCATCTGCGCATAGCTCACGGCGCCAGCACCGATGCCGTAGACGGCTGCCGTCTCGGGCAGCACGTCCACGAAGTCGGCACCAGGCCAGCGCTGCGCGGCACGCTCGAAGGCGTCGGCGACGCTGGCCAAGCCGGCATCGGCGGCTGTGGGGGTGTCGTGCGGCGGATCGGTGTGCATCAAACGAACAGCTGGAGGTTGCCGAAGGCCGCATCGCAGTTGACGAGGTCCACACGCTTGCGGCGGATCCGCAGGCCCGCGGGCGTGACCACAAGCGTGTGGATCGCCCAGCCGGCCAGGAGCTGCTGCTCGTCGCGCCGGGTCTCGACGTAATGGAAGGCGCATCGGGTCGTGAAGACGCCCGCCGCGTCATCGCGCGACTCGACGGTCGGCGCCTGCAGCAGGTGATGACAGCGGCTGGCGGGCTGTTGCGAGAAGGTGCGCGGCCCGCGCAGTCGCTCGACCCGGATCTTCAGCAGCAACTTGTCCTCCAGCATGAGCGAGGCCTGCAGCCGCATGTCGGTCTGCCCTGGCGTCAGCGGCATCCAGTACACGCCATCGTCGGCGAAGAGTTCCAGCCAGTCCTCGAAGCGGCCTTCGTCCAGCCAGCGGGCCTCACGCAGCACGAAGTCGACTAGATCCCGCTCTGTCGGCTCGACCGCCGCGAGGGCCTGTGGGGGATGGCTCATGCGCAGGCTCCTGGCATGGGGGTGACCGTGACACTCGGGTCGTTCGCCCCCGAGGCATACGCACCACCGGGCATCGACGCGGTCATGAAGTGCGCCCAGGCGCGCATCTGGTTGCGCATCTGCCACTCGCTGGTGCCGTTGGTGACCGCGGTGGACTGGTCGCGCTCGGTCGGGTCGTACAAGCGCGCGACGTTGACCCATTGCGCGCCGCGGCTCTTCAGCCCCTGCTGCGCGCGCTCGTACATCTCCAGGTCGTCGTGGCCGACAACGGACGTCGGCGCGTTGATCAGGCGGTTGTACATCAGCGTACGCTCCAGCAGCGCGTCCGGCGCGCCCACCAGCCGGAAGGTCCAACTCTCCACCAGCGTGCGATCGGCGGCCAGCGGCTTGAACAGACGCAGCGTCTGGATCGGACCCTTGACCATGATGTTGGGAAAGTACACCGTGTTGTGGCGGACCTCTCCCAGGATGCGGCGCGCGCGCGCCTCGCCGTAGGCCGCACACATGGCCTCCCAGTAGCCCGAGATCGGTGAGTAGGCTGCGTGGATGGAATCGGACACGCCGGTATGGCCGTGGCCGTGCGGCCACACGCGGATGCCCATCTTCTCGAAGAACTCGTAGGGGCTCACGAAAGGCGCGAACTGCTCCACCGCCATCGGCTTGGGCGTACCGGGAGGCGCCTGCTCCCACACTCGCACGGCGGTGCCGGCCGACGACTGGTGTGCCACCATCGGGTGACAGGTGTCGGTCTGGTTGTCCACCAGCATCTTCCAGTTGCAACGGTGCAGGTAACGCAGCACGCCACCAGCCACCTCCAGCCGACCCTCGGGCGAGCGATCGACCATGTTGTCCAGCGTGGACAGCGACTCTCCGAAGAACTCGGCGAAACCGATGCCACGCGGGTTCAGGCGGCAGAAGACGAACTCGCGGTAGACCTCGACCGCGCCCACCGGCGCCAGACCCTGGTTCGCCTCGCAGCCGGCGAACTGCGGGTGCGCATACCCTTCGCGCAGAGGCATGGCCAGCAAGGAACCATCGGTGCGGTACGTCCAGGCGTGATAGGGGCAGCGGAAGTGACGGCCCGTGTTCCCGCTGCAGCCGTCGTTGACCAGCATCACGCCCTTGTGGGCACAGCGGTTGTGCAGCACGCGCAGGGTGCCATCCTGGTGCCGCACGAGGAGGACCGGCTGGTCGCCCACGGTCGTCGCATGGTAGTCACCCAAGCGCGGCACCTGGCTGGCATGCCCCACATATACCCAGGTGTTGGCGAACAGGTGCGACATCTCCAGGTGGAACACCTCGTCGTCGACGTAGCAGTCCCTGTGGATCTCGGTGTCACGCACCAGGGCTGCGATCGCGTCGGGGCGGTCGGCATATCGGCTCATCGGCAACTCCACAGGCACCACGACCGCACGGCACGACGGGCACGGAGGTCGCCTCGCACGTACAGCGCGCGGGTGGTGACGCACGAGCATCGGGGCGACCGCAGGATCATGTCCACGTGGCAGGTCACCGCTTCGCTGGATCGGACGCTGCCAGCGCCCTGGCCAGCGCATGGCCCTGGTCATCCGCCAGCGCGGCCGCGCGCAGCGCCGCGAGGCCCTGCGCGCTACGCGTCGACGCACTGCGCCACCAGGCCTGCAACTGCTCGAAATGGCGCCAGCCTCGGGCGTGGGTGTCGCCGTAGCCCTTGACCAGGCGCTGGCAGCGCACGATCTCCGTGGCCAAAGCCAGGTCCCCTTGCATCACCGTCGCGCGCACGTCGACCAACCAGGCGTCGATGCGCGCCATCTCCACCGCACAGCGCAGCGACTTCGGACGCCAGCGCTTGAGCCGTGACACGCCCCACAGCAGCAGGAAACCACGCAGGGAACTGGTCTCGACCACCCGGCCGCTGGAAGCCAGACGGTCGACGAGCCGGCCGAGCCAGCCTCCAGATAGCAGGTGCCGTCCCAGCGGCGCGGGCAGCGTTTCGGCAATCTCCTGCAATCGCGGATGCAGGTACTCCTGGATGGCCAGCACCTGCGCGTCATTGAGCCGCACCTCCTCGCGAACACGGTTGAAGCGGCTGGCGCGGACCTTCAGTTCGGCCACGCGAACCGTGTCCTCCCAACTCATCCACAGCGCGAGGTGGCGGGCAAGTTCGCTGAGCAGCAGCTGCTGCGCGTCCGCGTCGGACGCGGACGCCGACGACGGCACGTCCGGCGCTGCCGCCTGGCGAGCGGAAAGCGTCACGCCCGGCGGCTGGTCCATCAACCCGGCGTCTCGGGACGTCAGCGCCAAACGCACGGTTTCGAGCCGGTCGAGATAAGCGGAAGCCCAATCGGGCCCCTGGTAATCCAGCAGGCGCCGGACCCCTTCGAGCGCCATCACCTGCGCTGCAGCGGAAAACGAGGCACCCACCCGATCGACCAAGGCACGCACCACCGGGTCGCTCGGTCGAGGCCGTGCAGCGTCGACAGGCCGTGGGGGCGCCGAGGCAGCGACGTCGTCCGCGCCGGACGACGTGGGCGCGACGAGCGACACCGTCTCCACACGGATCCCGGGCATCGCTGCAGCCGTCGCAGGGGGATCCTCGGCAGGGCCTTGCGCGACACGGCTGTACGCCGCCTCGAAAGCACGCAAGCTGGGCTTGACCCCGACGCCGCCGCGCTCGATCGTCGCCTCGAACTGCGCACGAGTGAAAGGCAGCGCCCCGGTGGCCGCGAGCGCACCGAAGAGCACGGCGCTGATCACGCTGCCGGACGATTCGGCCATGCGCGCCATGTCAAAGCCGACGAATCGCGCCGCCGCAGCCCGGGCCGAGGCCAGGAGCGCGTCAGGATCGGCCCGGCCATCGCCCATGGCCGTCTTCTCTGCGATGGCATAGACCCGGTGCGTCGACGCCACCAGAACCGTGCGCTCGGGGGTCACCAGACCCCGCTGGACCGCGCGGGCCGCCTCCATCAGCTCCGAGGCAATGACGATATCCACATCGCCTGGCAGCGGCATCAGCGCCATCACCGGACGCGCGTCGACCCCGGCGCCGACGAGCATCTCGACGTAGTAGATGGTCGCGCCGGTGCGTTGCGCGACACCCGGCACCGAAGTCGTCTGCGCCACATGGCCCGCGTGCTCGGCCAGATCGACGAGCCAGTCGGCCAGCACGCCGCCGCCCTCGCCGCCCATCGCCAGCACAGCGATGCGGATCAGGCGCGGCACGCTCGGCCCTTCGACAGGCCCCGCCGGCAGCGCGCCGCCGTCTTGCAGGGTTTCCTTGTGGGACGCTGCCATCTCAGAAAGCCCAGCGCGCCTGCCGGGCGGCATCGCGCGACTGCAGCCAGCCGATGACCGCCTGCCGCACGCGCTGGCGCCACCGATCCCAGCGGGTCGGGTTGTGCACGATGCGGGCCTTGTAGAACGACGGGCACAGCACCGCAGCGTGCGACACCTCGCCACACAGCCCACAGCCGACACAGGAATCGACCACCGTGGCCACCGGATCAGTGCGCAGCGGATCAGGATTGGGCTTGATGGTCAGCGACGGGCAGCCCGACAGCCGGATGCAGGAGTGGTCCCCGGTGCAGGTATCGGCATCGACGCCGAAGCGCTCGCGCACGACGCGCTCGCCCGCGGCGATGCGCTGACGCTGCACCGGCTTCTCGCGACGCTGGCGGTTGAGCATGCATTCGCTCTGCGCGACCAGCACCTTCGGCCCCTTCTCCGGGGTCGTCAGCGCCTCGCGCAGGGCTGCGGTCATGGACTTCAGATCGTAGGTCCGGGTGACGGTGCGCACCCACTTCACACCGACGCCGCGCACCGCCTGCTCGATCGCATGCCCCGTACTGCGCGTGGGGTTGGTGGCCCTGGACGACAGGATGTCCTGCCCACCGGTGGCCGACGTGTAACTGTTGTCGACCACCAGGGTCAGGTTGTCCGACCGGTTGAAGACGGCGTTGGCGATGCCGCTGGTCAAGCCGTTGTGCCAGAAGCCACCGTCGCCCATCACACTGATGACGCGTTTGCCTGCGGGAACGTTCAGAGCTGCGGCCCCTGCCGTTCCCAGCCCGTAGCCCATGGTCGTGTTGCCAACATTGAACGGCGGCAGGATGGAAAACAGGTGGCAGCCGATGTCGGCCGACACGTGGTGCGGCCCGAGTTCGCGCTCGAGCAGCTTCATCGCCGTGAAGATTGGCCGCTCCGGGCATCCGGTGCAAAAGCCTGGCGGTCGGTTGTGTACCACTGGCGCGACCTGGATCGGGATCGTCCGACCCGGCGCCGAGGCCGTTCGCAGGGCATCCCCTCCCGCCACGGCAGGCAGCGGTGCAGCGCCAGGGGTGCCCACGGGGGCGGCGGCAGTCTCGCGCAGTACGCCATGGCTGCGCAGGAAAGCCAAGACACCGCCCAGCATCGCAGCGGCCGTGTACTCACCGGCCACCGGCAGCACATCCTTGCCATGCAGCACGCAGTCGCTGCCGGCCGTGCGCAGCACGGTGGCGATGTTCTGCTCGAGGTAGTTGGGCTGCCCCTCCTCCACGAGCAGCACGGCGCGCTTGTCGGCGCAGAACGCAACCACCTCCTCGTCGACGACCGGATAAGTGACGTTCATCACGTAGACCGGCACGGCGCTGCGCCCGAACAGGTCGGCCAACCCCAGGTTCAACAGCACCCGCATCAGCGTGTTGTAGTGCCCACCCTGCACGATCACGCCGATCCCACGCGCCGCGGCCGCCGCAGCCGGGTCGACCCGTGTGCCCACGCCGGTGGGCGCGCCGGCACCGAGGACTTCGCGTCCGCCCGGACCGAAGAACTCGTTCAGCCCGCGTTCGCGGATGAAGCGCACTGCGGCAGGCCAGCGCTCGCGCACCTTCTCCTGTTCGTGCACGAAGCTCGCCGGAGGCAGCACGATGCGGGCGGTGTCGCGCCGGGGCTGCTCCATCGCCTCGCGCAGGGTGAAGCCAGGGCGGCGGTTCGCGCTGGCGACGAACTGCCCGTGCACATGGCAGGCGCGGATGCGCAACTGCAGCATCACCGGGGTGTGGCTGGCCTCGCTCAGATCAAAACCGTCCTTGACCGCCTGCACGATGGACGGCAGGTTGGGGCGCGGATCGAGCAACCAGATCTGCGACTTCATGGCGAAGGCGTGACTGCGCTCCTGCATGATGGAGCTGCCCTCGCCGTAGTCCTCGCCGACGATGATCAGCGCTCCGCCAGTGACGCCACCTGACGCCAGATTGGCCAGTGCGTCGCTCGCCACGTTGGTGCCGACAGTGCTCTTGAAGGTGGCAGCGCCACGCAGCGGATAGTTGACGCTGGCCGCCAGCGTCGCCGCCGCCGTCGCCTCGCTGGCGCTGTTCTCGAAATGGATGCCATGGTCGGACAGGATGTCCTGCGCGTCTGCCAGGACATCCATCAGGTGGGAGATCGGCGCGCCCTGGTAACCGGCCACATAGGCCACACCCGACTCGAGCAGGGCCTTGGTGACCGCCAGGATGCCCTCGCCGCGGAAGACCTCGCCCTCGCCGAGACGCAGCTTGCGGACTTCTTCGGTGAACGATCTCTCGGCCATGGACCTGTGCTCCGGTGCAAGACACCTCGCGGTGATATCGAAGTCTAGAGGCCGATATTTCCAAAGTCAACGATTTGTCCACATCGTCCCGGCACGCCGCGACACCCGACGTCTGCCTGCGCACTGCATCGGGATCGCGACCTTGGGCCCGTCAAGGAGGCCTCCCGAGCGCGGCTGTCGGTGGAAGGCAGCGACGGGCAGGCTACTTGCGAGCGCTCAGCGCTCCACCGCCGCACTCACAATAACCGGCGGCCACGGGCGGATCCGGAGATCGGCCGATGGACGCACCACCCGACCCCACCGAACCCATGAAACCCGCCATCACACCATCGTCCACGCCCCGTTCGGGTCGATCCGTGCAGACCGGCTCGGATCGACAGCGGTCGACTGCCGCCGGGGGCCCCACCCGCCGGGACGTCAATGAAACACTTGTGGCCGCGGGCACCTGGGGACTGCTCGCGGCCACACCAACCCTGGCGCTGGCGGCCAGCGCGACAGAGCTCGAGATGGACGCCGCGCGCACATTGGGCACCTTGTATCGGCACAACCCGGTGGCCGAGGCGATCGGACGACAGGCCAAGGCCATCCTGGTGTTCCCGAAGATCGTCAAGGCCGGCCTGATCGTCGGCGGCAGTTATGGCGAAGGTGTCATGCTCCAGGGTGGGCAGGTGGTCGGCTACTACAGCAGCGCTTCGGCCTCATGGGGCTGGCAGGCAGGCGCGCAGTCCTATGCCTATGTGCTGTTCCTGATGAACGACAACGCGCTTCGGCATCTCGATCAGTCCAAGGGTTGGGAACTCGGGGTCGGTCCGAGCATCGTCCTCGTCAACGAGGGCATGGCCCAAAGCCTGTCGACGACGACGCTCAAGGAGGATGCCTATGCCTTCGTCACCGACCAGCAAGGCCTGATGGCCAGCTTGAGCATCGAAGGCACGAAGATCACCCGACTGCGAAAGTGACCGACACGACCGGACCGCCCATGCCACCCCGCGCGCCGCAGCCGGATTCACTTCGATCGCAGGAAATCGACGAGCGCCAGCACCATGCCGCCCAACAGGATCAGGGTGATGTCCCACTGCGGCAGTTTCAACACATACGGGGCGAAGAAGGCCAGCATCAGCAACAGGCCCACCAACGCAGCCAGACGTTCGAAGCCTCTCATGAATGACTGCTGCGGATGAATTCATCGACCAACCACCGGCAGGCGCGCAGCAGCCGGCTGTCCTGGTGCATGGGGCCCACGGCCTGAACGCACAGCGGCAGTCCTCCGGTGAGGTGGAGCAGCGGCATCGACAGCGCCGGCAGGCCGGCAAACGTCCAGACCGTCTGCATCAACGGGTCGCCGGTGCTCTCGAGGCCACGTGGCGCGCCACCCAGGGCCGCAGGGGATAGGATGGCGTCAACGTGATCGAAATAGTCGTCGAAGGCCGCCGCCACATGCGGGACGCGATCACGTCCCCTGAGGTAATCCAACACCGGGATGGTCATGCCGCGCTCGATCTGCTGTCCCAGACGGGCGCTCAGGCGGTCACGGTGGTGCGTGTACTCGCGCTGCATCGCAAAGGCGAGTTCGCCTTCATGGACGATGCGATGCCAGCCGACCGCCTCGTCCACCACCCCAGGCAGTTCCATGACGGTCACCACGCCGTCCATCAGCTCGACGAAGGCGTCGAAGGCCTCGCGAGCCTCCTCGTCGAGGCGGCTCCACCACGGGGTACGCACGAAACAGAACTTTAGCGTCACGGGAGGCTCTGCACGCGCCACATCGAGCAGGCGCCGGGGCGCGACACCACGACTGGCCGGGTCCAGCCCGTCGTCGCCGGACATCGACTCGACGGTCAGCGCGAGGTCCTCGATGTGGCGGGCGAACACCCCGAGTTGGTTGAGTGTCGGGGATTGCTCGAACACACCGCTGCGCGGCAGCAATCCCACCGAAGGCTTGAAGCCGTAGACGCCGCGGAAGGATGCGGGTCGCAGCACCGAAAGCGGTCGGGAAATCCACCGTGTCGATGATGTCCTTCACCGCCACGGGCACGTCCCACTGCGCGCCGTGCACATCACCGCGGTGACACTCGTTGCGGCGGTGCTGGGCCTGCGGCATCACCACTCCTTCATCCAGGCTGGCGAAGGGGCACCCGCGCCTGCACCTGTTGCGCATTGGTCAGTTGGTGGCGATGGAAATCCCCGACGTCTGGTCGGCCTTCGACGAACCGGTCGCGCGAGGCACTGGCGGTCAGCGACCGATGTCGGGCGTTGCGCCGTTGACCGAGCCGGTGCCGAACAGGGAGGCGACCTTGGACTTGCCGTACCAGTAGCCCGAAACGTGCTGGCCGGCGTCCGGCACGCCCTTGCTCACGGCATCCATGATCTCGAAAGTCTTCACCACGGCGCCCGTGGGAAGGTACTCCATGCGTAGACGGCCACCGGCCCTCTCGTTGACGCGATCGAGGTACTGCTTGGCCATGTCGGCGAAGATCTCGTTCAGGCCCCAGGCCCCCTGCATCTCCATCACCTCCGGCGACTGCGCTACGGAGATCATCGGGAAACCCGCCAGCGGCACCACCACGGTCGCCTTAACCGCCTTGCCGAAGAAGCGCCCGCGTGACTGGGATGCGCGGGCAGTGTGTGCATATGCTGGAGGCCGCGCCTCGGCAAGATCCCTCGATACCGACCGGAGCTCGACCGGCTCGTCCCGCGTGCAGGATCGCCATGGCCTGCACGGACATACTCCACCATCGGCGTGTGCAGCCGCCATTGGCGCCGCCTCCCTTCGACACCCGTCGGCCAGGGTCGGACCCGCGGGACTGAAACCTCAGGGTGGCGCCTCCGCCTTGCCGGCGGTGACCAGCGCCGCGATCGACACGGGGCGCCAGGGCCAGCGATCGGCCGCAATCTGACCCGCGTCCAGATCGACACCAGAGGACGAGGACGAGCACGCCCGCGCCACGGCCTCCAGGCAGTAACGTCCCTGGCACGGCCCCATTCCGAACCGGCCCAGCAGGCGGAGCTCGCGCACGGTCGGCGCAGGTCCGAGCTTGCGCAGATCGCCGAGGGTACGGTGCTCGCATCGGCACAGCACCGTATCGTCGCCGATGGCCGGCTGGGCGTCCTGCAGATCCGATCCGAAGACGTCGGTCAGCAGGGCCTGCGCGCGCTGCTGGGCGCGCAGGCGTCGAGCCCAGTGCGCGGTCGCCGTCGATGCGCCGTGCAGGGCCTGCGCGACCTCGGCGCCGACGCAGGCGCCGTGCGCATCGGCCGCCCAGGCGCCACCGATGCCCGCGCAGTCCCCGGCGCGCCGCACCAGCAGACCCTCGACGGCAACGCGACCGTAGGCGTTGGGCTTCAGCCCGTCGTGCAGCGCCACCGTGCCCACATCGAAGACCACTGAGCGATCGCGCCCCTGGACCGTCACCTGCAGACCGTCCGCCCTGCGCTCGATCGCCTGCACGACCGAACCGACGAGCCAGGGCACGCCAGATCGCCACAAACGCCACCGGTAGTCGGCTGCCTCACGCCAGTAGCTCACCGGCAGTCGCAGGGCGCGAGGCCAGCGCCGCAGGGGATCACCGGACTCGACCACCGCCACCGGCGGACGCCCGGCCGCGCAGAGCTGAGCCGCCACCGCCAGCAACAGCGGGCCCGAGCCCCCCAGCAACACCGGACCGGATGGCACCATCCCCGTCATCTTCAGCGTCGCCTGCAATCCACCGGCCGTCACGACCCCGGGCAGGTGCCAGCCCGGCCGCGGCAAGACCCTCTCCGTGGCGCCGGTGGCCAGGATGACCGCCCGCGCTTGCATCCAGCGGTGATGTCCACGCTGCGCATCGACCACCGTTGCACCTGCGTCCGCATCGATGCCGGCGAACTGGCCGTTGAGCATGACCTCGACCCGTTCGCCCTGTGCGTGCAGGCGGCGCCGCCAGCGCAGCCAACGACGGGCGTGAGGCGTGTCCACGGCACGCACCGCGGGATCCAGAGGCTGCCGGGCGACCGCCCCACCACCCACGGGCGCATGATCGACGAGCAGGACGCGGCAACCGTTCTCCGCAGCGACGCAGGCCGCCGCCATGCCGGCCAAGCCCGCACCAACGACGAGAACCTCAGGATCGCCGATCACCGCCCGTGCCCGCGCTGGTCGGACGCTGAGGTGATGGCGCCGTCGCTGCACGGTGTGCCCTGTGTCGAGCAGTTGTCGGCTCCCGGCGGCACGTCCATGACACCGGACAGGCAGGACTGCGGGGAGGGACGGTGCAGACAGGCTTCGAAGACATGCCCGTCCTGGCTCATCACCAGGCAGGCCTGGCACTGACCGATGCCACAGAACACCGCATGCGACCCCCCGCGCGGCGTCGAACCGAAATCGGTGATGCCGTGCCGCCACAGGGCAGATGCCACGGTGTCGCGTGCATCGAAACGGACAGGCCTGCCCCGCCAGAGGAAGACATTGCTCATGTTCGAATCATCTGCCAGGCTGGGCCGAAGCGTGCCGGCGAGAGGCATCCCAGATCCTCATGCACCGATTCCCCTGCGATCATGGCTGCCAGTTCGCGCCCGGCCAAGGCGGACAGGCAGATCCCGTCGCCCTCGAAGCCTGTGGCGAGCCACACGCCCGGACATTCAGCCAGCGGCCCCAGCAAGGGCAAACCGTCGTCGACCGCGGCCCGCACGCCCGTGAAGGCGCGCACCAGCCGTCGGGCACCCAGTGCGGGGTAGACCTGGACGGCCCGCTCGAGCACCGGACGCAACACCGCCAGATCGGTCCGCAGTCGGTCCTCGTGGGGCTCCCGACTGCTACCCACCAGCACCTGCCCCGTGGCCAAAGGGTCGATCACGATGGGCACCTGCGAGGGCGCTGCGCGTCCGATGGACTTGCTCGCCAGATAGGCCGCCGCCGTCAACGACCCTGGAAGGCGGTCGGCACCCGCACGCCGCGCATCGGTGATAGCCAGTTGCCCGGCGCGCGGGATCAACGGCGCCTTCGGGAAGAGCTTGCGAGTGCCCAGACCCAG
Organism: uncultured Rubrivivax sp.; assembly: GCA_964522465.1. Lineage (GTDB taxonomy): Bacteria > Pseudomonadota > Gammaproteobacteria > Burkholderiales > Burkholderiaceae_C > Rubrivivax. The sequence goes on from CAZFVH010000002.1 coordinate 21,410, forward strand.
GGCCAGCACCAGGTGACGCGCATGCAGCGTGCCTGCGCTCGTGTCGACGGCCACGGTGCCCCCACCCGAGCGAAAGCCGTCGATGGCCACCGGCCAGACACGCTCGACGTCCACCGCTCCGAGGTAGGCCGCGGTTGCGGCATATCCCAGCATGTGCCCCTCGCCCTCGACGACGACCAGACGCCGCACGACCCCCGACAACATCGGCAGCAGGCGGCGGGGTTGCGCGTGATCGCCGCTCACACGCACGACGGCCCCGACCTCGCCAAGCTTCGCCACCAACCCGTCGAGCGCCTCGCTCTCCGCATCATCGGTGGCGAAGAAATAGCTCGGCCGGATCTCGAAGACCTGCTGCAAGGGGCCACCGGACAGCGACAAGGTCTCCCGACAGTACCGCAGCGACTGGCCTGCCAGCCGCGCCAGCGGACCGGGCCGCTTGCTGGCCACCGACACTGCACCGTCGCTCGCCCCTGAGGCTGCAGCCGCCGGCCCGACACCGTCGAGTACCGCCACACGCATCCCGCGCCGGGCCGCATGCCAGGCGACCGAGGCCCCGACGACGCCGGCACCGGCCACGACGACATCGAAACCTGTCAAGGAGGAGGTGGAGGCTCGGGAGGGCATGACACGGCCGACGTCGGCGGCGGCATCTTAGGGCCAGGACGAAGCCAGACCGCGCGAGGTGACTCGATTCACCTGATGTATTGATTCGAGAGCGTGCTGCTCGCCATGGCCTGCGCGCTGGCGCAGCGGGGGACGAAGGCGGCGGGTGGCTTCGAACGCACGCATACAGCAGCGCCATCACAACGGCTGCGAGGTCATCGGCCCTGCCCTGAACACCCTGCCCGACAACGGCCCGCCCTCATGAAAAAACCCCTGCCAGCCCTTGTCGGGCTGAAGCAGAGGCTGCTTGCGCGAAGCGGCGCAGGATTAGTCGGCCTGAGCCACGACTTGGACGGTCAGCGTGGAGACCACGTCGGTGTGCGGAGCGACTGTGACCGAGTACTCGCCGACGGTCTTCAGCGGACCATTGGGCATGCGCACCTGTGCCTTGGACACGGTGATACCCACCTTGCCCAGCGCTTCGGCAATGTCGTGATTGGTGACGGAGCCGAACAGCCTGCCGTCGACACCCGCCTTCTGCGCGATCCGCACGGTACGGCCCTCGATCTGTGCGCCAACCGCCTGGGCCGCCGACAGCTTCTCGGCGGCCACGCGCTCGAGCTCCGCCCGACGGTCCGCGAACTCCTTGATGGCGGCGTCGGTCGCACGACGCGCCTGGCGCGTCGGGATCAGGAAGTTGCGCGCATAGCCGTCCTTGACGCGCACCACGTCACCGAGGTTGCCGAGGTTGGCAACCTTTTCGAGAAGGATCACTTGCATGGCAGTCTCCTCAGGCCTTGTGCAGGTCGGAGTAAGGCAGCAGGGCGAGGAAGCGCGCACGCTTGATCGCCGTGGTCAGCTGCCGCTGGTAGATCGCGCTGGTGCCGGTCAGGCGCGCGGGCGTGATCTTGCCGTTTTCACCAACGAAATCGCGCAGGGTGTCGACATCCTTGTAGTCGATCTCCTCGACGCCTGCGACGGTGAATCGGCAGAAACGCTTGCGGCGGAACAGCAACGACTGCTGGTTGCGCTTGGGGCGACGGTCCTTCGAGGACCGACCTTTGCCACGGGGTGGGGGCATGTTGTGCTCCTTGGAACTGGATCTGTGGACGGGCCAGGGCGTCGGCGTCAGCAAGACACGCTGGCGATGTGGAAAAGCAATCCGCGTCCGTTGCGCGCGGTCGCGAGGAAGCCTTCGAAAGTGGCTTCGGCACCCAGGTCCAGCCCGGACACCGCAGACACCACCGACCCGATGGCCAGTGCCTTGATCGACACCGACACGCGACGGGACTGTCCCTCGTGAACCAGATCGGATTCGTGCTGAAGCTGGAGGTCCAGAGCCGGCACACCTGCCGGCGTGTACCGCAGAGCTCCTCGCTCAGCCACCTGGGCCATCAGCAACAGACGATTCATCGAACCTGGTTCAGCCGCACGCACCGGTGGGTGATCAGGCCTGAGCCTCCTGCGCGGCCTTGCGGGATTCCTCGCGCTCGACCACCTTCATCATCACCGACGGAGCGGTCTCGGCCTTGCTGCGAGCCACGGTGAGGTGGCGCAGAACAGCGTCATTGAAACGGAAACCCGTCTCGAGCTCGGCAAGGGTTTCGTTACCGCACTCGATGTTCAGGCACAGGTAATGGGCTTTTGCCAGCTTCTGGATCATGTAGGCGAGTTGCCTGCGACCCCAATCCTCGACCCGATGCACCTTGCCACCCGTGCTGGTGATCAAGGTCTTGTAGCGTTCCAGCATCGCGGGAACCTGTTCGCTCTGATCCGGATGGATCAGCAGCACGATCTCATAGTGACGCATGCACACTCCTCATGGGTTCCTGGCAAGGAAGCCGCCCCGACGCGTCGGATCCTCGGGTGCGGCAAGAAGAAAACCAAGTATTGTAAACCATTCGCGAGAATCGACCTGCCAGCCTTGTCAGGCCTCGCCCGGAGGCACGCCACCCGCCGGTCTACCCGGGAAACGCAGGCGATCGACGAGTGACTGCGCGTCATCGCCCGGGGGCGGGGTGAGGAGGCTGACCAGCACGATGACGGCGAACCCCACCGGCACCCCGAACACACCTGCGGAGATCGGCTGGATCCCCCACCAGATGTGCTCGGACACCGGCGAATCGACGCCGAAGATCTCGCGCAACCAAGGCTGCGTCGTGGCCATGTAGTAGAAGGTCACACCGGCACCGGAGACCATGCCCAGCACCGCGCCCCATCGATTCGCACGTTTCCAGAAGATGCCCATGACCAATGCCGGGAACAGGCCTGCGGCGGCCAGAGAAAACGCGGCCGACACCAGGAAGAGGATGTCCGCCGGCTTCTGCGCTGCCACCAGGGCGGCCAGCACCGCGACGAACAACAGGGTGATCTTGGAGACCAGCACGCGGCGGGACGTCGGCGCCTTGGGATCCACCATCTTGAAATAGGTGTCGTGAGACAGCGCATTGGCGATGGTCAACAGAAGGCCATCCGCCGTCGACAGCGCCGCGGCCAAGCCGCCGGCAGCCACCAGCCCGGTGATGACGAAGGGCAGCCCCGCCATCTCCGGCATCGCCAGCACGATGATGTCGCCGCCGATACGGATCTCGCCGAGTTGCACCACACCATCGCCGTTCACATCGGTCACCGACAGCAGACTCGGATCCACCCGGGACCACGCGGTGATCCAGGAGGGGAGATGGTCGAACGGCGCCCCCACCAGCACGTGGAAGACCTCGTACTTGACGAGCACGGCCAGCGCAGGTGCGGTGCAGTACAGCGCGAAGATGAAGACCAACGACCACAGCACCGAACTGCGGGCCTGACGTACCGACGGGGTGGTGTAGTAACGCGTCAGGATGTGGGGCAGACCTGCCGTGCCCACCGTCAGGCAGAAGACCAGCGCAAGGAAATTGCGGCGGGACGTCTCCGCCGCCTGCAAGTCTTCAGTGCCATCGGACGTCGGGTCGGCGGCGAACTGCGCCGCATGCCGGGGCATGCCTGACAGGGCTTGTGCGCGAGCCTGTGCCTGCTCGTAAGCCCGTGTCCATGCCTGTCGGGCCGCCTGTTCGTCCACCGGCAAGGCGTCGAGCACACGCTCGGCCGCCTCCAACTCCGACACGGGCGCATCGGCCAGCTTGAGTTGCTCCATGTGCCGGGCTGCCGCTTCGCGCTCGGCGCGCAGTGCGCTCGGCACGTCGGCCAGCTTGGCCCGATAGGCCTGGGCCTGCCGACGGAAGTGCTCGATCACCTCCTGTTCCTTGGGATCCTGCAGCAGTCGCTGCTCGGCATCGCTGACCTGCTGCAACTGGACTCCGTAGGTCAACTGGGGCACGGGACTGCCCGTCTGCTCCACCGACAGCCAGACCACGGGGATCATGTAGGCGACGATCAGGATCGCATACTGCGCGACCTGGGTCCAGGTGACGGCACGCATGCCGCCGAGAAAGGAGCACACGAGGACCCCGCCCAGCCCGACGAAGATCCCGATCTCAAACGCCAGACCCGACAAGCGCGTGGTGATCAACCCGATGCCGTAGATCTGGGCCACGACGTAGGTGAAGGAGCACAGGATCGCGATCGCCAGACCGACGCCGCGGGCGGCATGGCCGCCGTAGCGCGCGCTGAGGAAATCGGGGATCGTGAACTGACCGAAACGCCTCAGGTAAGGGGCCAGGAACAGCGCGACGAGACAGAAGCCGCCGGTCCAGCCCAGCACGAAGGCCAACCCGCCGTAGCCCGTCAGGTACAGCGTGCCTGCCAGTCCGAGGAAGGAGGCAGCGCTCATCCAGTCAGCCCCGGTGGCCATGCCGTTGTAAACCGCCGGCACGCGGCGTCCGGCAACGTAGTACTCGTCGGCGTCGTTGGTGCGGCTGACGATACCGATACCGGCGTAGAGCACGACCGGCGCCAGGAGGAAGACGATGCCGATCACAGCGCGGCTGACGCCCGACTGTTCGAGCAACGCCAGGACGCCCAGGAAACCCAGCAGCCCCAGCAGATAGCCGAAGAACACCCGGTCGAGGCCACGCCGCATCTGCCGCGCGGCCCCCTCCTGCTCGACGCGACGGCTCAAGCCTCGCTCCTGACCAGGCGGCGGCCGGGAAGTGCGGGCGGCTGAGGCACCCGAGCACCGAGCGGCCCCCTGCGCGCGACGTTCAAGGCTCGCATGTCCATCCTCCCTGCGCCCGGGCCTGCCGATCGCTCACCGGCTGGACGCGTTCCCAGCGTGCCCGAAGGGCACCGCCCGACGCCCTGAATGCAGGCCCAAGCCCGGAACATGCGCCTGACCGTGGCGCGGATCCGCACCGACGGGCCGAAGCGTCCAGACAGGCAGGTCGGGCATGGGAAGGGCGCCTTCCAGGCACTCGGGCAGTCAGGCCTCTGCGCCCGCAAGCCGATGCCAGGTGTCGACCACCGAATCGGGGTTCAGCGAGATCGAGACGATACCTTCCTGCGCCAGCCAATCCGCAAAGTCGGGGTGGTCGCTGGGTCCCTGACCGCAGATGCCGATGTACTTGCCAGTGGCCCGACAGGCTGCGATCGCACGCGAGATCATCGCCTTCACAGCCGGGTCACGTTCGTCGAAGTCATGGGACAACAACTCGAGGCCCGAATCCCGGTCGAGTCCGAGCGTGAGTTGCGTCAGATCGTTGGAGCCGATGGACATCCCGTCGAAATGCTCGAGGAACTGCTCCGCCAGGATCGCATTGCTCGGCACCTCGCACATCATGATCAGGCGCAGGCCTTCGTGCCCGCGCCGCAGGCCGCGATCGGCCAGCATCTGCGCAACCCGCTGCGCCTGGCGCACCGTGCGCACGAAGGGCACCATGATCTCGACATTGGTCAGTCCCATGTCGTTGCGCACGCGTTTGATGGCCTCGCACTCCATGCCGAAGGCGTCGCTGAACTCGCCGCTGATGTAGCGACTGGCGCCGCGGAAGCCGAGCATCGGGTTCTCCTCGTCGGGCTCGTAGCGCGTGCCACCGATGAGCTTGCGGTACTCGTTGCTCTTGAAGTCCGACAGCCGCACGATCACCGGCTTGGGCCAGAAGGCCGCCGCAATCGTCGCCACGCCCTCTGCGAGCTTGTCGACGTAGAAAGCACGGGGCGAGGCGTGACCGCGCGCCACCGACTCCACCGCCTTCTTCAGCTCGGTGTCGACGTTGGGATAGTCGAGGATGGCCTTCGGGTGCACGCCGATGTTGTTGTTGATGATGAACTCGAGCCGCGCGAGCCCGACCCCGGCGTTGGGCATCTGCGCAAAGTCGAACGCGAGTTGCGGATTGCCCACGTTCATCATGATCTTGATCGGGCAGTACGGCATCTCGCCGCGTCGCACCTCACGGACCTCGGTCTCGAGCAGGCCGTCATAGACATAGCCGGTATCCCCCTCGGAGCAGGCCACGGTGACCAGGGCGCCGTCCTGCACGCGCTCGGTCGCATCGCCGCATCCCACCACCGCAGGGATGCCGAGCTCGCGCGCGATGATGGCCGCGTGACAGGTGCGGCCGCCACGGTTCGTGACGATGGCACTGGCACGCTTCATCACCGGCTCCCAGTTCGGATCGGTCATGTCGGTGACCAGGACGTCACCGGCTTGCACCGTGTCCATCTCGGACGGCGAACTCACGATGCGCACGGGGCCGGTCCCGATCTTCTGACCGATGGCTCGGCCCTCGGCCAACACCGGGCCCTTGCCCTTGAGGCGGTAGCGGTGTTCGACCTGGCCCGAGCTCTGACTCTTGACGGTTTCGGGCCGGGCCTGCAGGATGTACAGCCGCCCGTCGCCGCCGTCCTTGCCCCACTCGATGTCCATCGGCCGCCCGTAGTGCTGCTCGATGACCAGGGCATAGCGTGCCAGCTCGATCACGTCGTCATCACTCAGCGAGTAGCGATTGCGCAGTTCGGTGGCGTTGTCGACCGTTCGCACCAGGCGCCCGCCAGGGGCGTCATCGCCCTGGGGCGCAAACTCCATGCGGATCAGCTTGGAGCCCAGCGTGCGCCGGATGATCGGGAAGCGCCCCGCACGCACCGCGGGCTTGTGCACATAGAACTCGTCCGGGTTGACCGCGCCCTGCACGACGGTCTCACCCAGGCCGTAGCTGGAGGTGATGAACACGACGTCGGGAAACCCACTCTCGGTGTCAATTGTGAACATCACGCCAGCGGCACCGAGATCCGACCGCACCATGCGCTGCACCCCCGCAGACAAGGCCACACCGTCGTGCGCAAATCCTTTGTGCACGCGATAACTGATCGCCCGGTCGTTGTAGAGCGAGGCGAACACCTCCTTCATGCGGTGCAGCACGTCATCGATGCCGCGGACGTTCAGGAAGGTCTCCTGCTGCCCGGCGAACGAGGCGTCGGGCAGGTCTTCGGCCGTGGCCGAGGAACGCACGGCGTAGGACCCACCGCTATCGGCGTCCAATCGCGCAAATTCGACCCGGATGGCAGCCTCGAGATCGGTAGGGAAAGCCGCGGCCGCCACCCAACTGCGGATCTCGGCTCCCGCGAGCGCGAGCGCGCGCACGTCGTCGACATCCAGCGCAGCCAGCCGATCGGAGATGCGACGTGCCAGATCGCCTTCCTGCAAGAACCGCCGGAAGGCGTGTGCCGTCGTGGCAAAGCCACCCGGGACGCGCACACCCGACGCGCTGAGCTGGCTGATCATCTCGCCGAGCGAAGCGTTCTTTCCGCCGACGACCTCGACATCGGACATGCGCAGTCGCTCGAACGGCACGACCAGATCGGTCGACGCGGCTGTTGGGGACATGGGAAGGCTCCGTGAAGTGAAGAAGGCGGTTGCGGCGGGCCCGCCGGGAAGACGGCGCACCCGCAGGAGATCGGGTTCGGTGGGTCTGAGGTCGCGCGCGCAGCGGTCAGCGCTTTCCGGCGCGCGCGGGCATGACCGTGGAAATATCCGATCGATTCTAGGGATGAATGTCTATGATCCGGTCAGCTTTCACCAGCACGACCTCAGCAGGAATTGCGCCATGCCGAATCGTTCCGTTTTCTTCGTCTCGGATGGCACGGGGATCACCGCCGAAACCTTGGGGAACTCCATCCTCGCGCAGTTCTCGGTGCGCCCGCGCCACATTCGAAGACCGTTCATCGACAGCGTGGAAAAGGCCTGGACCGTGCGCCGCGAGATCGACGAGGCGGCTGAACGCGAGGGCGTCCGGCCCATCGTCTTCATCACCCTGGTCAACGAGGAGGTCCGGGACGTCATCGCGCGCAGGGATTCTCGCGGTCTGGTGCTCGACATGATCCGCACCTTCGTCGAACCGCTGGAAGCCGAGTTCGGCATGAAGAGCAACCATCGCGTGGGCCGCTTCTCGGACGCAGCCAAGAGCCAGGAGTACGACGACCGCATCGCCGCCATCAATTACTCGCTGGCACATGACGACGGACAGAGTTCGGTGCATCTGGACGAGGCCGACGTCATCCTGATCGGCGTCAGTCGCTGCGGCAAGACGCCGACCAGCCTCTACCTCGCGATGCAGCACGGCGTGAAGGCAGCCAACTGCCCGCTGATCCCCGAAGACTTCGAGCGTGGACGACTGCCCCGTGCGCTGATGCCCTTGAAACACAAGTGCTTCGGGCTGACGATCGACCCCGATCGACTCGCTCAGGTGCGGCACGAACGCCGACCTGGCAGCACCTATGCGTCGCTGCGCAATTGCATCCAGGAGGTACACGCCGCCGAGGCGCTGATGCGACGCGAGGGCATCGGCTGGCTTTCCTCGACGCACAAGTCGATCGAGGAAATCGCCACCACCATTCTGCGTGACATCCGACCGGATCGACTGGTCTACTGAGCAGACGCATAGCGACCGGCCACCGCACCGCGACCTCCCCGCCCGCCGACCCGGACGGGCCGCGTCGCGGGTGGCCGCCCGGAAGGCTTTCAGGTTCTCGATGCCCCGCGACGTTGGCGCGCGGATTCATAGAGGCAGATCGCGGCAGCCGCCGCGACGTTGAGCGATTCCTCGCCTCCGGGCTGCGGGATGCGCACCGTCATCGAGCACCGGCGCATCATCTCGTTGCTGACGCCCTGCCCTTCATGCCCCATCACCCAGACGCAGGGGTCGGGCAGCTCGGTTTCGCTCAGGTCCGCCGACGCATGCGAACTGCCAGCCACCAGCGGCACCTGGAGTTCCTCGAGATCGCCGATTTCCAGACCTTCGATCAGGAGCAGACCGAAATGCGCGCCCATGCCCGCGCGCAGGACCTTGGGCGACCACAGCGCCGCGGTCCCGACGGTGGCCAAGACCTGGGGCACGCCCATGGCGGCAGCCGTTCGCAGGATACTGCCGACGTTGCCGGCATCCTGCACACGGTCCAGCAGCACGGCGGCACGGGCCAGCGGCCTGTGGGGGGCGGAGGGCAGATCGACGAGGAAGCCCAGTGAGGCCGGCGATGGCATGCCTCCGAGCTGCGCGAACAGCGCATCGGGCAAGACATCCACTCTGGGGGCGGCTGCAGCCAGGGCCGCCAGCCGAGGCTGCGCCCAGCCGGTTTGCGAGATCAGCGCACGTGCGGGGCGCCAGCCACGCGAGCACAACGCATCACAAAGGTGCTCGCCCTCCAGCCAGACCTGCCCGGCGCGGCGGTAAGTGGTGGGCTGCTCGACCAGACGACGCACCATCCTGACCACCGCGTTGTCACGAGACGAGACGGTCTGCACCAGCGGTCGCGACGCCGTGGTGACGGGGCGGGACGTCGACGAATCGTCACGACGCAACGAGCCCTGGCCCCGGCGGTGCCCGGCAACCGCGTCGTCCTGATCCTGGACAATGCGTCTCATCCAGACACGACCGAGCTGGCGCTGATCAACGCGCGCACCGGGGCAAAGGTCCTGCGATGCGCACTGCACGGGCCCAGGCGCTGCAGCGCGGCCAGGTGGGCAGCGGTCGGATAGCCCTTGTGGACGTCGAAACCGTAGCCGGGATGCTGCGCGTGCAAGATGGTGCACAGCCGGTCCCGATGAACCTTGGCCACGATGGACGCGGCGGCGATGGCCTCGACACGAGCGTCACCACGCACGATGGGTCGAGCCGCCATCGGCACGTCCGGCACCTGCCGGCCGTCGACCAGCACGCAGCGGGGCACGAGCCGCAGCCCCTCGACCGCACGCCGCATGGCCAACAGCGTCGCGCGCAAGATGTCGTGTCGGTCGATCTCCTCGGCGCTGGCCTGTGCGATGCTGCAGCACAGCGATTCGGCCAGCACGACGTCGTGCAGTCGCTCGCGAGCCTTCGGCGTGAGGGTCTTGGAGTCGCGCAACCCGACGATCGGCTTGCGGTCGTCCAGGATGACGGCCACCGCCACCACCGGCCCGGCCAGTGGCCCGCGTCCAGCCTCGTCCACGCCCGCCACGAGCCCGGGCCCCGGCCAGAAACTCGACAGCGGCTCAGGCCTGGATCTGACGCGCGATGGCACAGGAGGCCTCGAAAGCGGTGTCCCGCCTGAGCAGGCGGTGGAGCTCGGTAAAACGCACGGACACGGCCTGCGCGCCGGCGACATCGTCCAGACGGTCACAAGCCGCATCGGCCAGCGAGTGGGCGGTGAAGGCCTCTTGGATCAACTCCGGCACGACGAATTCGCGACACAGGATGTTGGGCAGACCGACCCACGGCAGGTAGGCCATGCGCTTCATCAGTTGCCAGGACAGGGGATGCATGCGGTAGACGATGACCATCGGACGCTTGAACAGTGCCGCCTCGAGCGTCGCAGTGCCACTGGCCACCAGGGCCAAGTCGCAGGCCGCAAGCGCCTCGTGGGACCGTCCGTCCACGAGTTGGAGTGCCTCCGGAGGGAGTCGGCGGGCCATCGGCTCGACCCGAGTGCGCAGCCCGGGAGCCACTGGGAGCACGAAGCGCAAGCCGGGCCGACGCTGCCGCAGCAGCGCCGCGGCCTCCAACATGACCGGCGCGATCGTCTCGACCTCAGAGCGCCGGCTGCCCGGCAACAACGCGATGAGCTGGGTCGACGCCGGCAGGCCCAGGGCCGACCGGGAGGCCTCGCGAGGGGGCTGGATCGGAATGACGTCGGCCAGCGGATGCCCGACATAAGTCGCCTGCACACCATGGGCACGCAGCAGTTCGGGCTCGAACGGAAACAGACACAGGACATGATCGGCACTGCGTGCGAGTCGCCGCACGCGCCCGCCCCGCCAGGCCCAGATCGAAGGACAGACGAAGTGCACGGTCGGGACGCCCGCGGACTTCAGCCGCTGCTCCAGACCCAGGTTGAAGTCGGGCGCATCCACCCCGATGAACACGTCCGGCGGCGCGGCGATCAGACGGCGCGCCAGTTGTTCGCGGATGGCAGAGATCGCCCGGTAATGCCTGAGGACCTCGACATAACCACGCACCGCGAGGCGATCACTGGGCCACCAGATGTCGAAGCCGGCACGCGCCATCTGCGGGCCGCCGATGCCGGCCAGGGACAGATCCGGCCAACGCTGACGCAGGCCACCGATGAGAAGCGCGGCCAGCAGGTCCCCGGACGTCTCCCCGGCCACCATGGCCATGTGCAGGCCTTGCACGGCAGGCTCTCAGCGCACGATGCCCCGCGTGGACCCGGACAGGAACGCGAGCATCAGTGCGACGTCGCCATCCCCTTCGGGCAGCACCCCGGAGAGCTCGGCAATGCGTAGGCGCGCCTGTTCCAGCCCAAGACCCTCGCGGTACAGCAGACGATGGATCTGCCGGATCTGCGAGATGCGCTCGCGCGAGAAGCCTCGGCGCCGCAAACCCTCGATGTTGAAGCCATGCACTGCCAGCGGGTTGCCGGCCACCAGCATGAAAGGCGGCACGTCCTGGGAGACATGGCTCTGGAAGGCGGTCATCGCATGCGCGCCGACGTGACAGAACTGGTGCACACCGGTCAGCCCGCCGATGATGGCCCAGTCGCCCACATGCACGTGCCCCGCCAGCGTCGCGTTATTGGCCAGGATCGTGCGGGAACCGACCTGTACATCGTGCGCGATATGGACATAGGCCATGATCCAGTTGTCGTCACCGACGCGCGTCGCGCTCGAGTCCTGGGCGGTTCCGCGGTTGAAGGTACAGAACTCGCGGATGGTGTTGCGATCGCCGATATGGAGGGAGGTCGGCTCGCCGCGGTACTTCATGTCCTGGGGCGCACCGCCAAGACATGCATGGGCATGGATGCGGTTGTCCCGACCGATCACGGTCGGGCCCTCGATCACGCAGTGCGGACCGATTTGCGTGCCCTCGCCAATGACCACCTCAGCACCGATCACCGCATAGGCGCCCACAGCCACGCCCTCAGCGATGACGGCGCCAGGATCGACGATTGCCGTCGGGTGGATCGCCGCCATCGCCAGATCACCCTACCTGACGCATCGTGCACATGAGTTCGGCCTCGACCGCCAGTTCACCAGCCACGGTGGCCCGGGTGGCGAACTTGTAGATGCCCGACTTCGCGCGCAGCAGCGCGGCTTCGAGGTGCAACTGGTCGCCCGGTTCGACCGGCCGCTTGAAGCGTGCGCCGTCGATGCCTGCGAAATAGTAGACCGAGCGGTCGTCCGGGTCACGGCCCGCGGTCTCGAAGGACAAGAGCGCCGCAGCCTGCGCAAGGGCCTCGAGCATCAGCACGCCCGGCATCACCGGCCGGTGGGGGAAGTGCCCCGGGAAGAAGGGCTCGTTGATCGTCACATTCTTGAGGGCGAGGATGCGCACGCCGGGCTCGAGCTCCAACACCCGATCGACCAGCACGAAGGGGTAGCGATGGGGGAGCTTGCGCAGCACCTGGTGGATGTCCATGATCATGTGAACCGATTCTCCAGTGCGCGCAGGCGCTCACGTAGCCGGTGGAGTTGCCGCAGTGTCGCGGCATTCTTCTCCCACTGGGCATTGTCGTCGAAGGGGAAGACACCGCTGTACAGGCCCGGCTGCAGGATGGACCGCGTGACCACCGTGGCGGCGGAGACCTGTACATGGTCGGCCAGCTCGAGGTGCCCGAGGATGATCGCCCCGCCGCCGATGCTGCAATGGGCGCCGATGCGTGCGCTGCCCGCCACGCCCACGCAACCCGCCATGGCCGTGTGCGCTCCGATCTGCACGTTGTGGCCGATCTGCACCAGGTTGTCGAGCTTGACGCCCTCCCCGACCACCGTGTCTTCGAGCGCGCCGCGATCGATACAGGTGTTGGCGCCGATCTCCACGTCGTCGCCGATGCGTACCGCACCCAGTTGCGCGATCTTCTCCCAACGCCCGTCGTTCGGGGCAAAACCGAAGCCATCGGCGCCGATGACCACCCCTGGATGCAAGATACAGCGCGCGCCGATGACACAGCGCCGCCCGACGTGGACGCGCGGCCCGATCCGGGTCGCTTCACCAACGCGCGCGTTCGACTGCACGATGCTGTGGCTGTCGATGTGGGCGGCAGGCCCGATGTAGGCGCCGGGGCCGATCACCGCGCATGGCCCCACGTGGGCTTGCGGATCGACCGTGGCGCGAGGATCGACAACCGCAGTCGGGTGCACGCCTGGGATCCAAGGATCGGATTCCTGTGCAGCCCACCATTGCGTCAAGCGCGCGAACGCGAGGTAGGGATCGTCGCAGACCACGGCGCTGGGCAGTCTGAGTGCCGCCTCGACGTGACGCGGACCGACCAACACGCAGGCGGCATCGGTGGTCGCCATCTGCGCAAGGTAGCGGGCTTGGGCGAGGAAGCTCACCGTCGACGGCGTCGCACGCTCGAGAGAACCGATCCGGTCGATCCGGACTGACCCGTCCCCTATGAGCTGTCCGCCCGTCAGGCGTCCGACGTCAGCGGCAGTGAGCTCAGGCAAGGCGCTGGCGAACGCGGGTGTGGCGAAGACGTCAGCGGACAGGCCCGGCCAGCGCGCGGATCACCTTGTCCGTGATGTCCACACGTGGGCCGGCGAACACCACCTCTTGGAGGATGATGTCGTACTTCTCGGCCTCGAAGATCTGACGGATCGCGCGATTGGCCCGCTCGACCACGGCAGCCAACTCCTCGTTCTTGCGCTGATTCAGGTCTTCCTGGAACTCGCGCTGCTTGCGCTGGAGGTCGCGATCCTGCTCGAGGAGCTCGCGCTGTCGCTTGAGCCGCTCCGACTCTGCCAGGGTCAGACCTTCCTTCTCGAGCTTGTCGGCCGCCGCCTTGATGCGGTTGCGCAACTCGACCAGTTCCTTCTCGCGCCGGCCGAACTCCGCTTCCAGCTTGGCCTGCGCCGCCTTGGCAGGAGCGGCTTCACGCAGCAGGCGTTCGCTGTTGACGTAACCGATCTTCAGATCCTGAGCCGACGCCTGCAGTGCAAACGCCAACCCGCAGGTCGACAGGACCACAGCGAAGGCACGAGAGAGTCGGTTCATCAGAAAGCTGTCCCGATCTGGAACTGGAATTCCTGGATTCTATCCGTCGGCAGCGCGCGCAACGGCTTGCCCCAGCTGAGCTTCAACGGACCGACAGGCGACACCCAACTCAGGCCCAGACCTGCCGAGGACCGCAGGCTCGACAACTCGAAGGAGTCGCTCTCACCCCAGACATTGCCGAGGTCGGTGAACGCGAAGATGCGAAGCGACTTGTCGTTGCCGGTACCGGGCACGGGGAAGTAGAGTTCGCCGTTGACGTTCAACCGCCGGGGCCCGCCGATGAAGGCACCGGTGGGGTCTACGGTACCCAACGAACCCTGCTCGAACGCACGGACCGAACCGAGTCCGCCACCGAAGAAATTCTTGAACACCGGGAAAGGACGCCCACCGAGGCCCTTGCCCCACCCCAGTTCGGCGTTGACGCCGAACGTCAGTCGCTCACCCAGCGGCCAGAACTGCTGGGCCTGCAGATTGCTGCGCAGGTAGCGGACATCACCAGCAACGCTCCACTCGAGGTTGACGCGCTGCAGACCGCCACGGGTCGGGCTGAGGGCGCTGTCGCGCCCGTCACGCTGCCAGCCCAATGTCAAAGGCACGGCCGTGCTGTCGGCGCCGAATCGCTCGCGGTAGACGAAATACGCGTTTGGCAGCGACGTCGTCGCATTGATGCTGGTGCGCTCGGCCCCGGCCCCAAGGAATACCGTGTCGGTCTCGGATACCGGAAGGCCGAAACGCAATCCTCCGCCCATCGTGGCAACCTGGTATTCGCTGCTGAGGCTGTTGAGCGGCCGGTTTGTACGGTAGAAGAGATCCACCGCGCGCGAGACTCCGTCGACCGTGAAGTACGGGTCGACCGTGCTGAACTGCAAGGCCCGATTGGTATCGCTGGTGTTGACCTCGAGCGCCAGGTAATGCCCGGAACCGAAGATGTTCTCCTGTCGGATCGCGGCTGACAGTGTGAGTTTGTCCGCCGTGGAATACCCAAGACCCAGCATGAGGTTGCCAGTGGGCTGCTCCTCGACAGTGACAACGAGATCGACCAGATCGGGGCTGCCAGGGACCTCGCGGGTGTCCACCGTCACGTTGCGGAAGAAGCCCAGACGCTGCAGGCGTTCGCGCGAAAGCTGGATCCGCCGCGCGTCGTACCATGACGATTCGAACTGCCGCAACTCACGCCTGATCACCTCGTCTCGCGTGATCGAATTCCCGGCGATGTCGATGCGGCGCACGTAGTACCGCCTATCCGGGAATGCGGTGATCGTCATCGCAACCTGTGCCTTGGCGCGATCGATCTGCGGACGCACATCGACCTGGGCAAAGGCATAGCCCAGCTGCCCGTACATGTCGGCGAAGGCCCGGGTGGTGGCAGCCACATCCTCGGCGCGATAGGGCTCACCCGGACGCAGCGTCACCATTCGCCGGAACTCATCTTCGCGCCCGAGATATTCACCTTCGAGCCTGACCCCGGTCACCACATAGGGTTGGCCCTCGCGCAGACCGATCTCGATGGTGATGTCCTGCTTGTCGGGCGAGATCGTGACCTGGGTTGATTCGATCGCGAACTCGAGGTAGCCGCGGTTGAGATAGTAGGCGCGGATACGCTCCAAGTCGGCGTTCAGCCGCGAACGTGCGTAGCGGTCGGAACGGGTGTACCAGGTCATCCAGCCACGTGGCGTCAGATCCATCAACCCGAGCAACACAGACTCACGCACCGCCTGGGGTCCGTTGATGCGGATGCTGCGGATTCGGGCGACCTCTCCCTCGTTCATCGTGAACGTGATGTTGACCCTGTTGCGCTCCACCGGCGTGACCGTGGTGACCACCTCCGCCCCGTAGAAACTGCGGGTGAGGTATTGGCGCTTGATCTCCTGTTCGGCCCGATCGATCAGCGCGCGATCAAAAGGCAGACCCTCGGCGATCCCCGCATCCTTCAGGGCTCGGGAGAGGACCTGCGCATCGAACTCCTTGGCGCCGACGAAGTTCACGGCTGCCACGACCGAGCGTTCGTCGATGACGATGACGGCCACATCACCGTCGATCTTGAGGCGCACGTCCTTGAACAAACCGGTACCGAACAAGGCACGCAAGGCCGCCGCGCCCTTCTCCTCGGTGTATGTGTCACCGATCCGGAACGGCAAGGCCGTGAAGACGGTACCTGGGTCGGTTCGTTCAAGGCCTTCGACGCGGATGTCGCGAATCTGGAACGGTTCGACGGACCAGGCCTCGAGAGACAAGGCGGACACAAGGGCGACAAAAGCAAGCCGCAGGGGCCCGCGCAGCGGCAGACGAATCATCGGCAGGACAGTCAGTGAAGGCCGAGCAAGCGGGAGAAGTCGTTGAACAAGGCCAACGACATCATCATGAACAACAACGCGATACCGCCGCGCTGCAATCTCTCGAGCCACTCGTCGGGCACAGGTCGACCCGAGACAGCCTCGAAAAGATAATACATCAGGTGTCCGCCGTCGAGCATGGGCAGCGGCAGCAGATTCAGCACGCCGAGACTGACGCTGACCAGGGCGAGGAACGCGAGGTAGTGTGACCAGCCCCGCTCCACCGATTGCCCGGCGAAGTCGGCGATCGTCAGCGGCCCGCTGAGATTGCTCAGAGAGGCCTCACCGACGAGCATACGGCCGATCATGCGCACGGTGAGCACGGACACGTCCCAGGTCCGCTGCGCCCCTGCGATCAGGGCGTCCACCGGCCCGGACCGCACCACGACCGATTCCGTCGGACGGCCGACGATGGCATCGATACGTCCACTCGGAAGAGTCTGCCCATCACCCACCACTGGCCGGGGTGTCACGACGAGGCGCACTTCTGACGGGCCACGCTCGATGTTCCATGTCATCGGCGTGCCGGCGTGCTGGCGGATGGTGTCTCGCAGGCCGGCGGCATCGCGCACCGGCCGACCGTCGACGGCGAGTACCAGATCACCGGGCAGCAGACCCGACAGGGCGGCCGGACCACCAGGCACCACGTCGCCGATCACGGGCGGGCTGTAGGGCACGGCCAACCCCAGACGGCGCATGGAAGCGGCGTCGACCTCCTCGGCCTGTTCGGCCCGGAGCCCCAGGAGGAGCGTGCGCCGATGATGACCTGCCAAATCGGCCACCTGCAGATGAAGATCCTGCCCATCGAGCAGGGCCTGCATGACGACCCAGCGTAGATCGGTCATGGAACGCAGATCCTGCCAGGTCTGGCCATCGGTCGACCACGCCTGCGCCCAATCGCCAGCGACCAGCCCAGCCCGCTCAGCCGCCGATCCCGCGGGTGGCTGGCCGAAAACGGCCTTGGGTTCCTGGATACCCACCACATGCGCCGCGGCATACAGCAGGACCGCCAGCAACAGGTTGGCCGCCGGCCCGGCGCTGACGATGAACGCTCGCTGGCGCAGCGACTTGCGGTTGAAGGCACGCCCACGCTCGGCGGGATCGACCGACGCCTCGCGCTCGTCGAGCATGCGCACATAGCCACCCAGTGGGAGCATGCACAGCGTGAACTCGCAGCGATCGGCTCCAAACCGCCGCGACCAGACGACACGCCCGAACCCGACGGAAAAGCGCAGCACCTTGACGCCGCAAGCCACGGCGGCACGATAGTGTCCGTACTCGTGCACCACCACGAGCAACGCAATCGTGGCAAGGAAGGCGAGAACCGTCGTCAACATGGCGAGACCTGGCGGACGAAGGACCACGCTTCCTGCCTCGCGAGCGCATCCAGTCCCAGGAGATCGTCGAGGCTTTCGGCCCTCATCGGCCGACCCGACAGGCGCTCGATCGTGTGTACGTTGATCGCATGGATATCTCGGAAGCCGACACGGGCCTGCAGAAAGGCTTCCACCGCGACCTCATTGGACGCGTTGAGGACCACGCTGGAGCCCTCGGGTGCCGCAAGCACCTCGTAGGCAAGCTGAAGGCCCGGAAAGCGTCGAGGGTCGGGGGGTTCGAAACTGAGGCTGGCCAGCGAGGAGAAATCCAAACGACCCGCCCCGGAGTCGATCCGGTGGGGATAGGCCAGGCCGTAGGCGATCGGCACGCGCATGTCGGGTGTGCCGAGCTGCGCCAGCACCGAGGCATCCCGACACACCACCATCGAGTGGATGATGCTCTGCGGGTGGATGACCACGCGGATGTCCTGCGGCTTGAGGCCGAAGAGCCAGCGCGCCTCGATCACCTCCAGCGCCTTGTTCATCATCGTGGCCGAGTCCACCGAAATCTTTCGGCCCATGACCCAATTGGGATGCGCCACCGCCTGTGCAGGGGTGATGGCATCGAAGTCGTCGAGGTCCCGTGTGCGGAACGGTCCGCCGGATGCCGTCAGGACGATGTGATCGATGAACGACGACCAGCGTGTCGGATCCTCGGGCAGGCACTGGAAGATCGCGGAGTGTTCGCTGTCGATGGGGACAAGCGTCGCCCCACCTTTGCGGACCGAGGCCATGAACAGGGCCCCACCGACCACCAGCGCTTCCTTGTTCGCCAGCAGCAAGCGCTTACCCGCGAGCGCGGCACGCAGGCACGGGCCCAGACCGGCAGCACCGACGATCGCGGCCATCACGCTGTCGACTTCGGACGCGCCTGCCAATGCGCACAAGCCCTCCTGGCCGGTGAGGATCTCGGTCCGGGCAGCAGGTGTGCCCGCCAGCAGGCGGGACAGCGCGTCGGCAGACTCCACATCGGCCACCACGGCCACGTGCGGCCGCGTCGCCAGGCACTGGGCGGCCAGGGCGTCGATACGCCGGTGCGCGCTCAGCCCGAAGACCTCGAAGCGGTCGGGGTGACGGGCGATGACGTCGAGTGTATTGACGCCGATCGAGCCGGTGGACCCCAGCACCGCCACACGCAACGGCCGCAAGGGAGAGACGGGTGCCGGGATCATCGAGTCAAGGCCATGGCCAGAGGAAACACCGGCAGCAGCGCGTCGATCCGGTCGAGCACTCCCCCATGACCGGGCAGCAGCCCACTCGAGTCCTTGACCCCCGCCGCCCGCTTGACCAGTGACTCGAACAAGTCACCCACAATGCTCATGGCCACCAACCCAACAACGAGTACGACTGACAGGACGCCGAAACGCGCCTGCAGAGCCGAGAAGATCGAGGGACCCAGATCCCCATGCGTGGATTGTGCGACGAGCCATCCCCAACTCAGAACACCGACGGCGAGCACGCCGCCGAAAGCACCTTCCCAGGTCTTTCCCGGGCTGACCGTCGGCGCAAGCTTGCGCCGACCGATGGCGCGTCCGGCGGCATACGCCGCCACGTCAGCGACCCAGACGAGGCAGAAGATCGACAGGACGAAACCCAGGCCGAGCTGACGCGCCCTGAGCAGCGCGATGGCGGCCACCGACAGCACCAGGACACCCACCACCAGACGGGCCCAGCGCGGCGCATGGCGCCATCCATCCATCCCCCCGCGCAGGACCCAGATGGAACCGCAGATCCAGCCGATGCTGACGATCAGGAAGATCGTGGACTCGACCGCGCGCGGCAGGAGCTCCCCGATCTGGAGCGCACAAAGCAGTACCACCGCCGCGGCGATGACCACAGGCCCCGCACCGGCCACGCCGTTGAGCCGCGCCCATTCCCACGCAGCGGCAGCCACCAGCACGAGCACGACCGACGCGAACGGCCAAACCTGGCTCGCGAGCAGAGACGGGATCAGCACAGCCAGCAACACCAACGCCGTGATGATGCGCTGTCTCAGCATGGTCAACCAGGCCCTTGGACGGAAACGGATACACCCAGCGCACCGAAGCGGCGGTCCCGCCCGGCATAGGCGGCCAGAGCCTCGTCGATGTGCTGCGCATCGAAATCCGGCCACAGGCACTCCGTGAAGTGCAACTCTGCGTAAGCCGCCTGCCACAGCAGGAAGTTGCTGATACGCATCTCGCCGCCCGTGCGAATGAAGAGGTCCGGATCCGGCAGGTCGCCAAGACTGGTCAGGCGCCCCAGCGTGGATTCGTCCAGCTCATCGGCGGACAGACCGCTGGCGATCGCCCGACGACATGCCTGAACCATGTCCCACCGTCCTCCGTAGTTGAAGGCCACGGTAAGGGTCAACCGCGTGTTGTGCGCCGTGCTCGTCTCGGCGAGCTCCCAGGCATCCCGGAGCCGGTCGGACACGCTGTCACGGTCTCCGATGATACGGATGCGGACCCCTTTGCCCGCGATACGCGTCAGGTATTTGGACACGGCCACCAACACCAGCCCCATCAGGCCCGAGACCTCGTCGGAGGGGCGCTTCCAGTTTTCGGAAGAGAAGGCGAACACCGTCAGGTACTCGATGCCGCGATCGGAAAAGAGATCAATGGCTCTTACCAGGGTGTCAACACCGGCCTTGTGCCCGAAGAACCGCGGCATGTGGCGACGACGTGCCCAACGGCCGTTCCCATCCATGACGACGGCGACATGTCGTGGAAGCGGAGCGTGCCTGTCCATGGGATCGCAGCTGTCCTGGCCACTCAGACCGCCATGACCTCAGCTTCCTTGCCCTGCACGAGCTTGTCGATGTCGGCGATGACCCGATCGGTCAAACGCTGGATCTCCTCCTGACCGCGACGCTCGTCGTCCTCGGAAACCGCCTTGTCCTTCAACAGACGCTTGAGGTGCTCATTCGCATCGCGACGAAGATTGCGCACCGCGACCTTCGCATCCTCTCCCGCGTGGCGCACCACCTTCGTCAGATCCTTGCGGCGCTGCTCGGTCAGAGGCGGCATCGGAACGCGCAGAAGATCGCCCTGGGAAGACGGATTGAGCCCGAGGTCGGATTCGCGGATGGCTTTCTCGATCTTCGCACCCATGCCTTTTTCCCAGGGCTGGACGCTGATCGTGCGCGCGTCCAGCAGCGAGACGTTGGCGACCTGGCTGATGGGAACCATCGACCCGTAGTAATCGACATGCACCTGATCCAGGATGCCCGGGTGGGCACGGCCCGTGCGGATCTTCTGGAGTTCGGCCTTCAGTGCCTCGACCGACTTGCCCATCTTGGACTCGGCCGTCTTGCGGATCTCGGCTGTCGTGCTCATCACTACACCTCTTCAGGGACTTTCATCTCGTTCAAAGGACTGTGTCCAACCATCTCCGCCCGGAGCGAACGCGCAAGGCGCCCTCGGCCGCACCAAGGAACGGCAAGGCCTCAGACATGCACGAGCGTGCCTTCATCCTCGCCCTGCACGACACGGGCGAGCGCGCCAGGCTTGACGATCGAGAACACCCTGATCGGGAGTTTCTGGTCACGACACAGGGCAAAGGCAGTTGCATCCATGACCTGGAGGTTGCGCGATATGGCCTCGTCGAAGCTGATGCTCGCGTAGCGCCTGGCCTGCGGATCCTTGTGCGGATCTGCGCTGTAGACACCGTCTACCTTGGTGGCCTTGAGAACGATCTCCGCGCCGATCTCGGCCCCACGCAAGGCGGCAGCCGTGTCGGTGGTGAAGAACGGGTTGCCGGTGCCCGCAGCGAAGACGACAGACTTGCCCTCCTCCAGATACTGCAAGGCCTTCGGTCGGACGTAGGGCTCAACGACCTGCTCGATCGAGATGGCCGACATGACGCGAGCCACCATGCCCTCCTGGCGCATCGTATCGCCCAGCGCGAGGGCATTCATCACGGTGGCGAGCATGCCCATGTAGTCAGCGGTAGCGCGGTCCATACCAACAGCCCCACCGGCAACACCACGGAAGAGATTGCCTCCCCCGATCACGATGGCCACCTCGCAACCCATCTGCGTCACCGCATGGATCTCGCGCGTCATGCGGACGATGGTGGCGCGATTGATGCCGAAGGCATCGTCACCCATCAGGGCCTCGCCGGAGAGCTTCAGAAGGATACGGCGGTATCTCGGCATGGGCATGACGTGTGGTCGCAACCCCGTGGAGTTTAAGCGGCAGCCCGACAGCTCACGCCGAAGACGTGGAGCCGTCGGTGGGTGACGCGCGCTTCTTCAGGCCTTCTTCGCAGCAGCTACCTGAGCAGCGACCTCGGCGGCGAAGTCGTCGGTCTTCTTCTCGATGCCCTCTCCCACCACGTACAGCGTAAAGCCCTTGACAGTCGTGCCGGCCCCCTTGAGCATCTGCTCGACAGTCTGCTTGTCGTTCTTGACGAAGGACTGATTGAGCAGCGAGACCTCCTTCAGGAACTTTTGGACCGACCCCTCGACCATACGCGCCACGATGTCCGCGGGCTTACCGGATTCGGCGGCCTTCTCAGCCGCCACGCGCCGCTCCCGCTCGACCAGCTCCGCAGGCACATCGGCCGAAGACAAAGCCACCGGCTTCATCGCGGCCACGTGCATCGCGACGTCCTTGGCCGCGACCTCATCACCGACGAACTCGACCATCACACCGATGCGAGTGCCGTGCAGGTAATGCGCGAGGCGACCGCCACCGGCATAACGACGGAAGCGACGGATCGACATGTTCTCGCCGATCTTGCCGATCAGCCCCTTGCGCACGTCTTCGACGGTGGGCCCGAAACCGTCCTGCTCCATGGGCAGCGCGGACAGCGCCTCGACATCCGCCGGCGCGTGTGCGGCCACCAGCGCCGCGCAACCGCGGGTGAAGGCGAGGAAGGACTCGTTCTTGGAAACGAAATCCGTCTCGCAGTTGATCTCGATGAGCGCACCGACATCGCCCGACACGGTCGCAGCGATGACGCCCTCGGCGGTGACGCGGGAGGCGGCCTTGCCAGCCTTGCTGCCGAGCTTGACACGCAGGATCTCCTCGGCACGCGCCATGTCGCCTTCGGCCTCGGTAAGCGCTTTCTTGCACTCCATCATCGGCGCGTCGGTCTTGGCGCGCAGCTCGGCCACCATGCTTGCGGTGATTGCAGCCATGTTGTGTTCTCCGTTTCGAAAATGAACGCGGGCGGCAGCGCGGAGACCGCGCGAACCGCCCGCGAAGATGGGATCAGGCCTCTTCGCTGACTTCGACGAACTCGTCGCCTTCGCCGGCGGTCTGGATGACCTCGGAGGTGGCGTTGGCCTTGCCCTCGAGCACGGCATCCGCCACAGCGCGCGCGTACAGCGCGACGGCCTTGGCCGAGTCGTCATTGCCGGGAATGACGTACTGCACGCCATCGGGCGTGTGATTGGTATCGACGATCCCGATGACAGGAATACCAAGCTTATTCGCTTCGGCGACCGCAATCTTGTGATAACCGACGTCGATCACAAACATCGCGTCCGGCAAAGCGCCCATGTCCTGGATACCGCCAATGTCCTTCTCGAGCTTGGCAAGCTCTCGCTCGAACATCAGTGCTTCCTTCTTGATCATCGACTCGGTGCCCGCCTCCCGCGTGGCCTGCATGTCCTTGAGCTTCTTCAGCGAACCCTTGACCGTCTTGAAGTTGGTCAGCATCCCGCCGAGCCAGCGCTGATCGACGTAGGGCATGCCACAGCGCTGGGCTTCCTGAGCGATGAACTCGCGCGACTGGCGCTTGGTGCCGATCATCAGCACCGTCCCCCGACGCGCAGACAGCTGTCGGATGAACTTCAGCGCATCCTCGAAGAGCGGCTGTGTCTTCTCGAGGTTGATGATATGGATCTTATTGCGATGGCCGTAGATAAACGGGGCCATCTTGGGGTTCCAGAAGCGCGTCTGGTGTCCGAAATGGACACCGGCTTCCAGCATTTCACGCATGGACACTGGCATGAGGGACTCCGAAGGTTAGGACTTGAGCGCAGCCGTGATCCTGGGGGTGGTCCGCGCGGTACCCGGCGCCACACACCGGAAACCGCCACACCACGCCGCCGGACACCTTCCGGCAGCCGCGCTCGGGATTGCCTGTCCGGGCCTCGTCATGTGAAGCGTGGGAGCGCCTGAGGCCGTCACCGGCTGCCGCTCGCGCGGCAACACATTCGCCGCTTCATCATCACGACGTGCGCACCTCTTGCGCACACCAACTCAACCCGAACAAACCCGATGAGTTTAGCATGGGGCCTGATCCAACACCTGCGCCGACACGAACGTCCGATTGGATGCCGAGCCCGACAGCAAGCGGGCATGGCCGTGTTCTCAGAGCGATGTCGACCCATCCATGCCCAGCCCTTCCTTGACCGACATGACAGTCGGACCCCTGCGGATCCATCCGGGACCGGTGCCTGTGCTGCCCATTCGGCGATACGCGAGCTGGCCATTGCACGGCGTTGCCGCCACACGTGAGGTCGAAACGACAGCGCTGTCGACGGAGCCTGGCGGCGCCCTGATGCGACGGGCGGGGCGTACAGTGGCGCGCTGGGCCATGGCCCTGCAGCCGCATGCCAGGCGATGGTGGATTGCCGCCGGTCCCGGCGGCAACGGTGGGGATGGAGCCTACGCCGCGGCACAACTGGCGCGCAGGGGGCTCGACGTCTGCCTCACGCTGTACACCGATGCACATCGCCTGCCCGCAGACGCCGCGCGCGGGATCGAAGCCGCCAGGCAAGCTGGCGTTGTCATCACCCCAGCACCCCGGTTCGCGCAATCACCGGACGCCGTCATCGATGCGCTGCTCGGTATCGGAACCAGGCGAGCGCCCTCGGGCGCACTGGCCGAAGGCCTCAGGGCCATCGGAACAACCGCGGCACCTTGTCTGAGCATCGACCTGCCCTCAGGCCTCGACGCCGACACGGGCAAACTGCATGGCGAGCAGGCCGTGATCTCCCATGCCACCTTGTCGCTGCTCACGCTCAAGCCCGGTCTTTTCACCGGCGTCGGACGGCGACATGCAGGTCAGGTCTGGTTCGACTCGCTTGGATGGGAAACACCTTGGGGACTCGAGTACTCAGCCCCTGGACCCATGGCGCTCCTCTTGGGAGCCGCCGCAGCGCAACCGGCCTGGTGGACACGCAGCCACGAGCAGCACAAAGGGCACTTCGGCGATGCGGTCGTGGTCGGCGGCGCTCCAGGGATGTCCGGGGCCGCACGGCTGGCCGCGCATGCGGCACTGGCTGCCGGGGCCGGCCGGACCATCGTCGTCTTGCTGGACGCTGCGGTGCCAGCGGGTGACCCACTACGACCTGAATTGATGCACCGGGCAATGTCGGCGCTGAGCGACCCCGACGGGTTGTCGAGGGCCACGGTGATCTGCGGCTGCGGTGGCGGTTTCGCCGTGGCCGACGCGCTGCCGGCGGTGCTGGGCAGTGCAGGCAGACTGGTGCTCGACGCAGACGCGCTGAATGCCATCGCTGGGCAGGCGGCGCTGCAGACGATGCTTGCGCGCCGGGCGGATGCCGATCAACCCACCATCATGACGCCCCACCCGCTGGAGGCGGCACGCATGCTGCGGCGCTCGGTCGCAGAGGTCCAGGCCGACCGACTGCAGGCCGCATCTGACCTGTCCACACGCTGGCGTTGCACGGTGGTACTCAAGGGCTCGGGCACCGTGGTGAGCACCCCTGGCTTGACACCCGCGATCAGTCCGACGGGTGGCCCTGCGCTGGCCACCGCAGGCACAGGGGACGTCCTGGCAGGCTGGATCGGCGGCCTCTGGGCGCAAGCACCTCAAGCCGCGTCCTCAGTCACCGCCACCGCGCACGAAGCTGCTTGCGCCGGTGTCTGGCAGCATGGCCACGCCGCCCAACAGGCCTTTGAGGGGGTGCCAGCGGCGCGCGCCCTGGACCTGATCGAGGCGATGCGATCCGCCGGAAGGTGCGCCGGACCGCGCGACGACCAAGCGTCCCGCCAGGCGTGATGCGGCCGATGAACTGCGCCAGGGTCGATGGGCTCACTCAACGGCG
Source organism: uncultured Rubrivivax sp. (assembly GCA_964522465.1). Lineage (GTDB taxonomy): Bacteria > Pseudomonadota > Gammaproteobacteria > Burkholderiales > Burkholderiaceae_C > Rubrivivax. The sequence goes on from CAZFVH010000002.1 coordinate 47,085, forward strand.
ACCGCGCCTGGCCGCGTCCTTGTTGCGGCGGCGCGGGCGAGGCGCTCCCGCCGGCGCTGGCGCCGACGTGGTCCTCGGCCCCGCAGCCTTGCGTGACGTGCGGGTCTTGCGTTCGGCTTTCACAGCCCGGTCCTCTGACTTCGTGCGTTCCAGCAGCGCCACCGCGGAAGTCAGCGATGCATCGCTGCCGCCGGCCGGCGGTTTGAGCGCCGCGGCATCGCGCACCAGCCGGAAATCGATCCGGCGGCTGTCCAGATCCACCCGGCTGACCTGGACACGCAAGCGAGTGCCGACGCCGTATCGCAGTCCGCTACGCTCTCCGCGCAACTCCTGGCGGATCTCGTCGAAGCGGAAGTACTCGCCGCCGAGTTCTGTGACGTGCACCAATCCGTCAACGAACAGGTCGTCCAGCGTCACAAACAGACCGAACCCCGTTGCGGCCGACACCACGCCACTGAACTCCTCGCCGAGCTTGTCACGCATGAAGCGGCACTTCAGCCAAGCCACGACGTCACGAGAGGCCTCATCGGCCCGTCGCTCGCACGCGCTGGTGTGCGCGCCTGCGGCCTCCCAGGCCGCCAGCACGCTGCCGGTCTCGGAGCGACGCGCAGCCGCCGCAGACGTTGGCGCGCGTCCTGCGCGGCCCTCGACAGCCGCGACTTGCGCAGGCACCAGCCGGTAGCTGCGCTCGCCGAGCAACGCCTTGATCACCCGATGCACCAGCAGATCGGGGTAACGTCGGATCGGGCTGGTGAAGTGTGTGTAGGCGCTGTAGGCCAGACCGAAGTGACCCGAGTTGTGCGGGGTGTACATCGCCTGCTGCATCGAACGCAACAGCATCTGGTGCACCTGAGCAGCATCGACGCGGTCGCGTGTGGCCAGGGCGATGGCCTGGAACTCGCCGGGCGAAGGGGTGTCGCCGATGGTCATGCCGATGCCCAGCGCACGCAGGTAAGCCTGCAGCGCAATGCGCTTTTCCGTTGTCGGACCTTCGTGGACACGGTAAAGCGCGGCGTGGCCCGCCTGCTCGATGAAATCCGCTGCGCACACATTGGCAGCCAGCATCGCTTCCTCGATCAACCGATGGGCTTCGGTTCGGGCACGCGGCACGATCTTCTCGATCCGTCCCGAATCGTCGCAGACGATACGCGTCTCGGTCGTCTCGAAGTCGACAGCACCACGTGTGGAGCGCTGACGCAACAGCGCTCGGTACACCTCATGGAGGTTCACCAGGTGCGGCACCAAGGTCGAGCGCCGCCGCGACTCGACTCCGTGGGTGTTCCCCAGGATGGCGGCCACCTCTTCATACACCAGGCGCGCATGCGAACGGATCACGGCCGGGTAGAACTGGTAGGCTGAAACACGGCCATCGACATCGACGACCATGTCGCAGACCATCGCCAGCCGATCCTCTTCGGGATTCAGCGAACACAGCCCGTTCGACAAGCGCTCCGGGAGCATCGGGATCACCCGTCGAGGGAAGTACACGGAGGTACTGCGCTCGTAGGCGTCGCCGTCCAGGGGTTCACCAGGTTTGACATAGTGGCTGACGTCCGCGATCGCGACGATCAGGCGCCACCCCTTCGCGCCCTCCTGCAGTTCGTGCTGCGACTGAAGGGGTTCGCAATACACCGCGTCGTCGAAATCTCTCGCGTCGTCGCCGTCGATGGTCACGAACGGGACGTCCGTCAAGTCGACTCTGCGACGTCGATCGCTCGCTCGCAGCTTCGCGGGCAAGGCATCGGCCTTCTCCAGGGTCTCGGTGGAGAACTGGTGCGGGACCCCGTACTTTCGAACAGCGATCTCGATCTCCATGCCGGGATCGTCGATCTCACCAAGCACCTCGACCACACGGCCCACCGGCTGTGCATGCAGCGACGGCGGCTCCGTCAACTCGACCACCACGATCTGACCCGCCGCGGCCGATCCGACGGCCGCCTTCGGGATGAGCACATCCTGCCCGAAACGCCGGTCCTCGGGAGCGACAACCCAGGCACCGCCCTCGTTGAGCAGTCGTCCGATCACGGGCGCGGCGCGACGCTCCACGATGTCGAGTACGCGCCCTTCTGGGCGGCCCTTGCGATCCTGACGGACGGTCCGTACACGCACGCGGTCTCCGTGCAACACGGCCCGCATCTCCGCGGGGGGGAGATACACGGCGTCCCCCCCATCGTCAGGGTATACGTGTCCGTGACCATCGCGGTGGCCTTCGACGACCCCGACGCACTCGGCGAACAGATCGCCGCCGAAGCCTCCAATCGTGGAGGCTCTTGAAGAAGTCTTGGAAATGATGGTATAGTCCTTTTCTTCAGCAAGCCCAGGTGGCGGAATTGGTAGACGCACTAGTTTCAGGTACTAGCGGGTAACTCCGTGGAGGTTCGAGTCCTCTCCTGGGCACCACAAGACGATCTCAGTATCGTTGCTGTTCACAGAAAGCCGACATCCAATGTCGGCTTTTCTTTTTCCGGGGATGTTCAAGCGGCAAGAGCTGAAGTTCACGCCCGAAAGCTCGAATGAACCTCGGGCTCGTGTCGCACTCGTCAAAGGGGCAGACGGCCCGGCGCTCCAGTGCCGTCGAGTGTTCGTCAGATCTCGTAACGTTTGGCCAGTGTTTCGGGCCGCAGGTTGTCGTACTCCTCGAAAGGCTGGTGGATCCAGGGGCTGGTGGGCAGCATCTCGACGAAATACTCAGGCACGTAGCTCGATACCCCCTTGACCCAGATCACCGCGGTCCGCAGCTCGGCGATGGCCGGCATGCCCCGCAGACGGTCGACCACGGCGCGGAGAGTCACGCCCGAATCGGCCAGGTCGTCGACGAGCAGCACCCGGCCTGCGAGCTCTCCCTTGGGCATGGTGATGTACTTGGCCAGGTCCAGACGTCCCTGGATGGTGCCAGCGTCTGCCCGATAGGAACTTGTCGACATGATGGCCAAGGGCTTGTCGAACACGCGCGACAGCACGTCGCCAGGACGCATCCCGCCGCGCGCCAGGCACAGAATCTGGTCGAATCCCCAGCCAGAGCTGGCCACTTTCAGGGCCAGACGTTCGATCAGCCGGTGATATTCGTCCCAGGAAACATAGAGATGCTTGCCGTCGTCTGTGAGCATGGTCAGGATTCCTCGGGGGCCTAGGATCAGTGCATGAAAGGATGGCGCAGCACGATGGTGTGCTCGCGGTCGGGTCCGGTGGACACCATGTCCACCGGGACGCCGACCGCATCCTGGACGAACTCCAGGTAGCGTCGGGCATTCGCGGGCAGCTGGGTCCATTCGGTCACGCCGGCGGTGCTCTGTGTCCAACCGGGCAGGCGCTGATAGACCGGCCGGCAGGCGGCGATCTCATCAGCGTCCAGCGGCAGGATCTCGACCGACCGACCCTCCAGCTCGTAGCCGGTGCACACCAGAATCTCCGGCAGGCCGTCGAGGACGTCGAGCTTGGTCACGCACTGCCCGGAAATACCGTTGATGATCATCGCGCGCCGCAGCGCCGCGATGTCCAGCCATCCGCATCGACGCGCCCGGCCAGTGACCGTGCCACGCTCCTGGCCGATCGTCGACAGATGGTGTCCGACGCTGCCTGCGTTGTCGATCGACAACTCGGTCGGGAAAGGGCCACCGCCGACCCGGGTCGTGTACGCCTTGGTGATCCCGAGCCGGTAATGCAACATCTGAGGACCGACACCCGAACCCGCAGCCGCGTTGCCCGCGACGCAATTGCTGGAGGTGACGTACGGGTACGTGCCGTGATCGATGTCAAGCAAGGTGCCCTGCGCCCCTTCGAACAGCAAATTCTCCCCACGCAGATGGCTCACGTGCAGTGCATGTCCGACGTCAGCCATCATGGGCCGCAGCAATTCACCCGCCCGCAGTGCCTGCTCGAGAATGGGCTGCAGTGCCAAAGGCTCGGACCGCAAGGGTCCAGCCAGTGCGAAGTTGTGGAGTTCGAGCAACTCTGCGATGCGCGCTGCCAGACGCTGCGGATGCTTCAGGTCCTGTACCCGGAGCGCACGACGCGCAACCTTGTCCTCGTACGCCGGACCGATGCCCTTGCCAGTGGTGCCGATCTTCCCGCTGCCCGACGATTCGCGCAAGGCTTCCCTCGCACGGTCGACCTCGACGTGGAAGGGCAGGATCAGCGGGCAGGACTCGCTGATGAACAAGCGGGACCGGACATCGACACCGATCGCTTCCAGACGCTCGATCTCGGTCAGCAGGTGGGTCGGATCAACGACGACCCCGTTGCCGATGTAACACGCGATCCCGTCACGCATCACGCCTGAGGGAATCAGTTGCAAGGCAGTCTTGCGTCCCTTGATCACAAGCGTGTGACCCGCGTTGTGTCCTCCCTGGAAGCGCACAACGCCCTGCGCGTGGGTGGTCAGCCAATCGACCACCTTCCCCTTGCCCTCGTCACCCCACTGGGTCCCGACGACCACCACGTTGCGCCCGCCAGGGCCGCGCGGCATCCGTCCCGAAATCGCTTGACTCATCAGCCATCCTCAGACCGAACGCAGGATCCAGCGCCCGGAAACATGCTCGAGGACGCGATCGAAGTCGCGTCCCCCCCCCGCCGTCGATTCACCCGGCAGCTCGCAGACCACCACATGTCCGGCCTCCCTAAGCTGACGAACGGCCGCCTCGAGTTGCGGATCGTCACTCGACGGGGCTCGGATCGCGGCAGGCGGCTCGACCGGCGCGCTGCAGGCCGCCAGTGCCTTCACATCCACACTGAAGCCGACCGCGGGCCTGTTGCGACCGAAGATCGCACCCACCTCGTCATAGCGTCCCCCGCGCGCCAGCGCCGTGCTCGCACATGGCGCGTACACGGTGAACTTCAACCCGCTGTAGTAGCCATAACCGCCCATGTCCGCAAGATCGAAGCTGACGTGGAGCCCATCACGGGTACCAAGTTGCCGCCCGAGGCGGTCGAGATCCTCCAAGGCACGCCGGATCAACGAACGACCCGGCAGGAGTTCTGCGGCCCGCGCAAGCACCGAGGCGTCGCCGTACAGGCCCAGCAAAGCCCGCAGAGCCTCGCGACTGGACTCGTCCAGGGCGGGGCTCAGAGACTCCAGGGCCTTCGGATCCTTGCGCGAGACGGCGCCAGCCAGTTCCTGCAGTCGCCCTGGGTCGAGGGCCACTCCAGCCAAGAGCCCGCGCAGCACGCGCGCATCGGCCAGATCGACTGTCAGAGGGCCGGGGCAGGCACGCGAGACCGCATCGAGTGCCAGTCCGAGCACCTCGAGTTCCGACTCGATACCGGCGTGCCCGTAGATCTCGGCACCGAACTGCAGCGGCTCGCGAGAAGCATTGGGACCGGCTGCCAAGGTATGCACCACAGGACCGCAGTAGCACAACCGCGCCACACCCGGTCGATTCAAGAGGTGGGCATCGATGCGTGCGACCTGCGGCGTCATGTCCGCGCGCAGACCCAGTGACCGGCCGCTGACCTGATCAACGAGCTTGAAGGTCTGCAGATCCAACTCACTGCCCGTACCCGACAACAAGGAATCCAGGTGCTCCAGCAGTGGCGGGATGACCAGCTCGAATCCCCTGCGGAACGCCAAGTCAAGCAGATCGCGTCGCAATTGCTCGACTAGCAGGGCTCTGGCAGGCAGGATATCGGCGAAATGCTCCGGCAGGAGCCAGGCTCTGGACATGGGTCCGTGGGAAAGGCAAAGCTCGATTGTAGGGTCCGACGTCGCACCCCCCCATCCGGGACGGTCCGCTCCCGTCGACAGGACTGACTGAAGACCGCGATCGGCGGTACGACGCGCACGCAGATCACGCCAGCCAGGACAACCCCAGCAACAGCAACCCGAAGCCGAACCCCATCAGCCCAACGAAGCGCAACTGACCATCACGCAGTGTCAAGGCGCTGCGCATCACGGAAGACCATACACGCGGCCACACCAACATCGGCAGCCCTTCGAAGAGCAACAGTCCCGCAGCGATCATCAGCGGGAACGGCGGCGCCATCAGGAGCAGGAAGCAACCGCCGACCGACAGAATCCCGCCCCATACGCGCAAGCGGGGCTCCGGCCCACGCAGCGCGGCCGAGATGACACGTTTCCACAGGGCAGGCGTGAGCAGAGGCATGACGCCCTCCATGCACAACACCCCACCGACGACGATCAGAAGTTCAGCGTCCACCATGTGCAGCTGCCACCCGTTCAGCGCCCCGAGTGGCGGCCGGATACAGGGTCGATATCCCCCCCGGCGGAATGGTCGTCAGTTCCGCTGGGTGCTGGTGCCGCCGCGCATCGCGCGGAAGAAATCAGACCCCGGCTCGAGCACCATCACGTCGGAACGGTCCTTGAAGCTGGCGCGGTAGGCCTCCAGGCTGCGGTAGAACTGCGCGAACTGCGGGTCTCGACCGAAGGCGTCGGCGTACAGGGCCGACGCACGGGCGTCACCTTCACCCTTGATCTTCTGGGCCGCACGGTAGGCCTCTGCGAGGATGACCTCTCGCTGCCGGTCGGCATCGGCGCGAATCTTCTCGCCTTCGGCCGTGCCTTCGGCGCGGAGTTCGTTGGCCACCTGCTTGCGCTCGGACTCCATCCGACGGTAGACCGAGTCGGTGATATCCGCCACGAAATCGACTCGCTTGATGCGAACGTCGACGATCTCGATGCCGAAGGCATTGGCTTCGTCGGCCAGTCGTGCGCGCACGTCGTTCATCACACGATCACGCTCGCGCGACAAGACGCCCTGCACGTTCCGCTTGGTGACTTCCTCGTTGAACGCCGCCTGCACCACCGGGCTCAGGCGATTCTCGAGATTGCGCAGATCGGTGCCGTTGTTGCGGATGAACTGGCGAGGCTCGCTGATACGCCATTTCACCAACCAATCGATGACCAGGCTCTTCTTCTCGGCCGTGAAGATCGGTCGCGTCTCGGGACTGTCAAGAGTCTGCACACGCTTGTCCAGGAACACAACGTTCTGGAACGGGGGAGGCAGCTTCCAGTTCAGCCCCGGCTCGGTGATGACCTGCTTGATCTCACCGAGCGCAAAGATCACCGCCACCTGCCTCTGGTCGACGATGAAGAGGGTCGAGCCGAGCAACATCAGGCCCAGCACCAGGCTCGAGGCAAAAAGTCCGAGACGATTCATGAGTCAGCCCTTTCAAGGCATCCATCGTTCGCGCCAGGCCGCGCCGCTGCGAACAGCGCGCCGCGCGCCGAGAGGTCCATACGCCAACGCCGGATGCTCAGCGCGATTCCCGCTCGCGCGCGCGCGACGCATCCCTGGCCCGCGCGTCGATCACGGCGGCGGCCGGCGGCAAGGGTGAAGCGCTCTCCGGCGCAGGCGGGTTCGCGGCCGTCGTCACGCCGGTCTGCTGCATCAGCCTGTCCAGCGGAAGATACAGCAGGTTCGAACCACTGCGGCTGTCGACCATGACCTTGGTCACACTCGAGTACACCTGCTGCATGGTCTCGAGGTAGAGGCGGTCCCGGGTCACGGCGGGCGCGCGCTGGTACTCGGTCAGCACGGATCGGAAGCGCTGCGCATCGCCCTCGGCCTGTGCCGTGACGCGGGCCCGATAGCCCTCGGCCTCCTCCAGCAGGCGGGCGGCCGTGCCGCGCGCGCGAGGAATCACATCGCTGGCGTAGGCCTGACCCTCGTTCTTGAACCGATCACGATCGGCGCCCGCCTTCACGGCATCGTTGAACGCCGCCTGCACCTGCTCGGGAACCTGCACGTTCTGGACGTTGACATTGGCGACCAGGATGCCAGCGTTCAGCCGGTCGAGCTGGGCCTGCAGCGACTTCATCAGATCCATGGCAATCGCGTCGCGCTGTTCGTACAGCACCTGATCCACCTTGCTGCGCCCGACGATCTCCCGCACGGCGGATTCCGCCGCCTGGACCACGGCCTCATCGGGACGGTTGTTCTCGAACAGGTAGGCACGTGCGTCCTTGAGGCGGTACTGCACGGTGAAGCGGATGTCGACGATGTTTTCGTCTTCCGTCAACATCGACGAGTCACGCAAACCCGTGGCGGGTACGACCGTGTTGCGCCCAACGTCCACCGAGCGCAGTTGGGTCACCGACACGGTTTCGTGCGCCTGGAAGGGGTAGGGGAACCGCCACTGGAAGCCAGCGTCGACCGTATGGCTGTACTTCCCGAAGGCCGTGACGACCGCCTGCTGACCTTCCTGGACGATGAAGAAGCCACTGCCCAGCCAGATCAACAGCGCCACGCCGGAGATCAGTCCCGCGCCGATACCGGCACCCTTCATGCTCGGAGGGGTCATCGGGGACCGGCCACCCGACGGCGGCTCACCGCCGCCCTCACCCCTGCCCTGTCGTTTGCCCGACAACAGACCGTTGAGCTTGCGGTTGAAATCGCGCCACAACTCATCGAGATCGGGTGGACCGTCCTGACGCCCAGCTTCCAGAGGCTGTGGTCGCGCCGGCGCGAGCCCGATGCGCGCAAGCAAACGTCGCAACAACCCCGAGACCAGGTCGCGGGAGGCCAGCCAGACCTCACGCCAGGCCGACACGTGCGGGGGGGGAGCTGGGAGCAATATCTTCATGGCGATTCGCCGAAGCGCTGAAGTTCGGATCTTGGGAGGATGGCAGGCTCTGGAGTGTCGTGCCGACCAGCGGCGGCAGCCCGACCCACGGATTGCCGCAAGGCATCGAGGCCAGTGCCGTCCAGGGCACTGACGAAGATGCGTTGGACCCGACGTCCATCGGGCAGTTCGAATTCGTCGACGAGTTGTCGCGGACGGGACTGCTCCGGCAGACGGTCGAATTTGTTGAAGACCACGATCTGCGGAATCTGACCCGCGTCGATCTCCTGGAGGACATGCCCCACCTCCGCCATCTGCTCCGGGTGACCGGGGCTCGAGGCGTCGACGACATGCAGGAGGAGATCTGCCTCGGACGCTTCCGACAACGTGGCCTGGAAGGCCTCGACCAGCCGGTGCGGCAGGTCTCGGATGAAGCCCACCGTGTCCGACAGCGACACAGAGCAGCCTGCGTTCTCGAGCCACAACGAGCGCGTGGTCGTGTCGAGCGTGGCAAAGAGCTGGTCGGCCGCGTAGGTTCGCGCCTTGACCAGTGCGTTGAACAGGGTCGACTTGCCCGCATTCGTGTAACCCACGAGCGAGACCCGGAACGTGCCGCTGCGCGTGCGCGCGCGGCGCTGGGTACCCCGCTGGCGCTTGACCCGGTCCAGCCGCTGCTTCAGGGCCTTGATACGCTCGGTGATCATCCGCCGATCCAACTCGATCTGCGTCTCGCCCGGACCACCACGGGTGCCGATGCCCCCGCGCTGGCGCTCCAGGTGCGACCAGCGGCGTACCAGCCGCGTCGACAGATACTGAAGACGCGCGAGTTCGACCTGGAGCTTGCCTTCGTGGCTGCGCGCACGATCGGCGAAGATGTCCAGGATCACCGCCGTGCGGTCGGATACGGGCACCCCGAGCACTCGCTCCAGATTGCGCTGCTGGACCGGGCTCAGGGCCTGGTCGAAGATCACGCCGGCCGCTCCGCACTCGGACACCAGTGCGCGGATCTCCTCGGCTTTTCCCGCACCGACGAACAAGGCGGCGTCTGGCGCCTTCCGCTTGGCAGTCAGACGGGCCACCGGCTGATCACCTGCCGAGGAAGCCAGCAGCGCGAGTTCGTCAAGTTCGGGGTCGAAGAACGCGCCCTGCCCGAGATCGACTCCGACGAGGACGGCCCGAGGTGCCTCGGTGCTCCGTGCGTCGTTCAGGTGTTCAGGAGTGCTCAAGGCGGATGGGGGCCAAGTGTCTCGGCGACGATGCGCTCGCCACGCCGACGCGTCAGGCCTCGGGTGCGTCGTTGGGATGGAAGTTGACGGGCCGTCCGGGCACTACCGTCGAGATGGCATGCTTGTAGACCATCTGCGTCACGGTGTTGCGCAACAGCACGACGTACTGGTCGAAGGACTCGATCTGCCCTTGCAGCTTGATGCCGTTGACCAGATAGATCGAAACCGGGATGTGTTCCTTGCGCAAAAGATTGAGGAACGGATCTTGGAGGAGTTGACCTTTGTTGCTCACGATATGCTCCGTGATGGAAGACTTCGCACCTTATCACATGGGGTTTCGCCTGCCCCGCGCAAGGGACGCGATTCCCTCGGGAAGAACGCCGGCCAGGTTCCGGATCCGTGGCGACGGCAGGCGTCAGCGACTTTGGACGAACGGGTTGTCGGCCGAACGCATCTCCACCCTGACAGGCGTTCCGACGAGACCGAACTTGTCCCGCAGCCGCCCGACAAGGTAGCGCTTGTAGGCTTCCGGGACATGATCCAGCGACGTGCCGTGCACCACCACGATCGGCGGGTTGCTGCCGCCCTGGTGGGCGTAGCGCAGTTTGGGACGGAAGCGGCCCGCTCGAGGCGGCTGCTGAAAAGCCACGGCATCCCGCAGCACCCGGTTGAGGTCGGGTGTGGATAGCTTGCGTATGGCCGACGCATGCGCCTGGAGCAGGGACTTCCACACCGGACCCAAACCCTGTCGCTTCAAGGCCGAGATGTGCAGGACTGGCGCGAAGTCGAGGAAGGCCATCCGCTGCGCCATCGACCGCGCGACCATCTCCCGCTGGTAGGTGTCCACCGCGTCCCACTTGTTGATCGCCACGGCCACCGCCCGACCCGACTCGAGGATGTAGCCCGCGATGTGCGCGTCCTGCTCCGACACGCCCTGCGTGGCGTCCAACAACAGCAACACGACGTGCGCGTCCGCGATCGCCTGCAGCGTCTTGACGACCGAGAACTTCTCCACCGCCTCGAAGACCTTGCCCTTGCGGCGCAGCCCGGCAGTATCAATGAGCTCGAACCGCCGGCCCTCGCGCTCGAAAGGCACCGAGATCGCGTCGCGCGTCGTGCCGGGCTGGTCGAACGCCACGAGGCGCTCCTCGCCCAGCCACGCATTGATCAACGTCGATTTGCCCACATTCGGGCGCCCCGCCACCGCCAGGCGGATGGGACGCGAGGCACTGTTGTCCTCCATCGCCTGCGTCTCGTCGATCGGGAGGTCGTCCCCGGTCGCCCCCATTTCCTCGAGCGCGGTCTCGATGAGGCTGCGTATCCCCTGCCCATGCGCGGAAGAGATCGGCAAGGGCGTGCCGATGCCCAGCTCGAAGAACTCCCCGAGCACGGGCGCGTCGCGCATACCTTCGGCCTTGTTGGCCGCGAGAATGACCTTCTTGCGCTGGGACCGCAGGTAGGCCGCGATGTCATGGTCCTGAACCGACAACCCGGCTCGCGCATCGACCACAAAAATCACGACGTCGGCTTCTGCGACCGCCTGTCGGGTCTGGCGAGCCATCTCGCGAACGATGCCGGTGTCGGTCTCGGGCTCGAAGCCACCGGTGTCGACCACGATGAACTCGCGCGATCCCAGCCTGGCGTCGCCATAGTGGCGGTCACGCGTCAGACCGGGGAAATCGGCGACGATGGCGTCACGGCTGCGCGTGATGCGGTTGAACAGCGTACTCTTGCCGACGTTGGGCCGGCCGACGATGGCGATGACAGGTTTCAAGAAATGGGCCTGGGTTGTGCCTGGGGCTCGCCAGGCGCGTCATTCGGGCCGGAAGGCGTGCAGGCCGCCGGCTCGGGTGGCGACGAGAACCGTGGCATCGACCAGCACGGGCACCCCGACCACAGGACTCCCGTCCGTGGGCAGTCTCAGCAAGGGTTGACCCGTCTGTCGATCGAGGAAGTGAACCAGACCCTCGCTGTCACCGACGATCACCGTGCGACCGGACAACAGTATCCCGCCAAGCGATCGGAACACGAACATGTCGCTGGACCATAACAACTGTCCGCTGCCCTGCTGCCAGGCGGAAAGTCGGTCCGTGGCATCGCCCGCAACGAGGATCTCTTCGTCTGCCGCGACCGCCTGACTGCCTGTGACGTTGCGCGCCCACCTCAGGCTGGCCTTCGAGACGTCGACACAGCCGACGGCCGTCTGAAACGAACGCATGCACACCATCGGCCCCAGACGCACAGGCGGGCCGACCAGGTCTGCAAGGCGCTCGACCTCGTTGGTGCCGCGCGGCGAAGACACAGAGGTTTCCCAGAGCACGGTGCCGCGCAAGGGATCGATGCCCGCCAACCGGGAACCCTGGCCCGCCAGCAGCGTGTTTCCATGTGGCGCCAGCACACCCGCCTGTGAGAGCGACAGCGGGTCCCCGGGCCTCTTCAGACTCCAGAGCGACTGACCATCCAGGGCGTCGAAGGCGCTGACCGATCGATCCACGCCGAGCACGAACACGCGCTCGCCGGCAACCAGCGGGGACGTCAGGACCGAGCCGGGCAAGCGGACCTGCCACGCCGGCTGCCCGCGATCGAAAACAACCAGTGTGTGATCTCGGCGAACCACCGCCACATGTCGGCCGTCGGTACCGATGCCGGCAGACAACGCACCACCCGCTTGGGCGCGCCAGAGTTCCTGGCCATCCGATGCACGCAAGACGACGACAGCCCCATCATCGCCCGCGGCGTAGAACAGACCTTCACGCGCGCCCAGCGTCAGCGGGAAACCGACGCCCGACAGACGCCGCGACCAGACCCGCCGGCCAGCGATCGAAGCGGCCAGTGGGGAAAGCCGTGCCGGCGGGGGCCGGCTGCCCGAACACCCCGCCAAGCCACCGAGCGCCGAGAGGGCGCCGCAGGCCAGGAGCCGCCGGCGAGCGATGGGCGTCATGGACGCGCCGACGCTGCAGAACTCGACGCATCCGCCGCAGCCGGCGGCGCTTCGCCGAGTGCCGTCAATTTGGCCTCCACGACTCGCCGGTAGTCAACCGTCGAGGGCATGACCTTCAAGGCCGAACGATAGGCTTCGGCCGCTGGACCAGCCTGACCCTTGGCGAGCAACACATCACCGCGCCTGTCGTCTCGCAGCGCTTCGAAGCCATCGGCCAACGGACCGCTCATCACGCGCAGCGCGTCGTCGTGACGCCCCGCGTCCAGATGCAGCCCCGCAAGCCGGAGCATCGCAACCGAGCGCAGGCCATCATCATCAGCTTGGTCGACCACCCATTGCAAAGAGGCCAACGCGTCGGCAGAGCGATCGTTGTCCGACTGCACCCGCGCGGCCAGCAGCCCCCCGTGCACTGCCCACTGGGTACTTGGGAATCGTTCGCGCAGGTCAGCAAAGATCCGTCCGGAGCGCTCGACATCTGTCGCCAGCACCGCGCGATCGAGTTCGTCGAACAGGGCGGCCGCCTTCGAGGCCTGGTCGCGCTGGTACCAGTTCCAGCCATTCCATGCAGCGAAACCCGCGAGAACGGCCACCACGCCCCAGGTCAGCAGGTTTCCCCATCGCTGCCAGAAGGCCTTGAGCGAGTCGAGTTGTTCCTGCTCCTGCAGATCGAGTGATGTGGCCATGGGTCAGACGTCAAATGAGCCCAGGATTATGCGCTGCACAAGCTTGGTGCCCAGGAAGCGACGTCCTCGATGGGCAATTCACGTTGGGGGGATTGCGCATCCCGCAAGGGCTTGAGCGAGACGCAGCCACGTGCAACTTCATCTTCGCCGAAGATCAGCGCAAAGCGCGCGCCACTGGCATCGGCGCGTCGCATCTGACTCTTCATGCTGCCCCAGCCCTCACCCGCGGCTGCGTGCATGACGACGGCCAGCCCATGGCGCCGCAGAGATTCGGCCATCGCCAGCGCGATGGACGCGACGCCTTCCGAAGGAATCACGGTGTAGACGTCGATCCCGGGGACTTGCGGACCCAGACCCAGTTGGGTCACCAGGTCGAGCACGCGCTCGATCCCCATACCCCAGCCCACACCGGGTGCGGGCTTTCCGCCCAGCATTTCGACCAGCGGGTCATAGCGCCCCCCACCGCAAAGCGTCCCCTGGGCGCCCAGTTGGTCGGTGACCCACTCGAAGACCGTGAGGTTGTAATAGTCCATGCCCCGTACCAGCCGGGGATTGACAACGAAGCTCTGTCCGGCGGCCAGCAGGCCGCGCTTGACGGTGTCGAAATGCTCGAGCGATCGCGGACCGAGGTAGTCGATCAGTTTCGGTGCGGCATCGACGAGCGCGGCCATCGCAGGGTTCTTCGTGTCGAGGATGCGCAAGGGATTGCTGTGCAGGCGACGCACCGCGTCGGCATCGAGTTCGTCGCGTCGAGACTCGAAGTGGGCGATCAGCGCCTCGCGATGGGCCCGCCGCTCCTGCGGCTGCCCCAGGCTGTTGATCTCGAGCCGCATCGGCGGCAATCCGAGCTCCATCCACAGGGATCGCGCCATCAGAATGATCTCGACATCGAGCTCCGGCCCCGGGAACCCGAGGGCCTCGACGCCGACCTGGTGGAACTGCCGGTAGCGTCCACGTTGCGGACGCTCGTGCCGGAACATCGGGCCGATGTAGAAAAAGCGCTTGCCTCCGTCGTGCAGCAAGTTGTGCTCGATCACGGCGCGCACCACACCGGCCGTGTTCTCGGGCCGCAGCGTAAGGGCGTCGCCGTTCATGCTGTCGACGAAGGAGTACATCTCCTTCTCGACGATGTCGGTGACCTCCCCCAACCCACGCACGAACAGCGCGGTCGGTTCGACGATCGGCGTGCGTACGCTGCGGTAGCCGTATCGATGCATGACGCGGCGCACAGCCTGTTCGAACCACTCCCATCGGGCCGAGTCCGGCGGCAGGATGTCGTTCATGCCCTTGACAGCGCGCAGGGGCTGCGCCTTGTGCCGGAGTGGAGGATTGGCGTTGTCAGTCATGGTGTGGGTCGCCGCCGGGAGCGGCGCAGCAGTGCAGGCAGCGGGGCTCTGCCCGGATCCCCGTGCCCGATGGCGGGCGATTCACAGAAGGATGCAGAAGCCGACGGGCTCAGGCTTGCATCATGCTTCGGGCACCGAAGCGGCGCTCGATGTAGTCCTCGACGATGCGGTGGAAGTCCTCGGCGATGCCTTCGCCACGCAAGGTCACGGCCTTCTCACCGTCGATGAACACAGGGGCCGCCGGCGCTTCACCCGTGCCGGGCAGGCTGATGCCGATGTCAGCGTGTTTGCTCTCGCCAGGGCCATTGACGATGCAACCCATCACGGCCACGCGCAAGGTCTCGACGCCAGGATATCGCTCCCTCCACACCGGCATCTGGGCGCGCAAGTGGTCATCGATGCGCTTGGCCAGGTCCTGGAAGGTGGTACTCGTGGTGCGTCCACAACCCGGACAAGCCGTGACGCTGGGATTGAAACTGCGCAGACCCAGGGACTGGAGGATCTCCAGCGCAACGGCCACCTCTTGCGTCCTGGACTCACCCGGCAGCGGCGTGAGGCTGACACGGATCGTGTCGCCGATGCCCTCCTGGAGTAGCACCGACAGGGCCGCTGCCGAGGCGACCGTCCCCTTCGTGCCCATACCCGCCTCGGTGAGGCCGAGATGCAGCGCATGGTCGCAACGGACCGCCAAGGCGCGATACACCGAGATCAGGTCCTGCACGCCGCTGACCTTGCAACTGATGATGATCTGGTCGGGGTCCATGCCCAGTCGGCAGGCCTCGGACGAGGACTGCAACGCAGAATGCACCAGCGCCTGGTACATCACCTGCTGCGCGCTCCAGGGCTGGGCACGCCGGCCGTTGTCGTCCATCATCGACGCAAGCAGTTCCTGGTCCAGACTGCCCCAATTCACACCGATGCGCACGGGGCGGTCGTATCGCATGGCCGCTTCGATCATCTGGGCGAACTGCGCATCGCGCTTGCGCCCCTTGCCCACATTGCCGGGATTGATTCGGTACTTGCTCAAGGCCACCGCACAATCCGGATACTGGTTCAGCAGCGTGTGCCCGTTGTAGTGGAAATCGCCGACCAAGGGCACATCGACACCCATTCGGTCGAGTTGCTCACGGATGTGAGGGACCGCCTGCGCAGCCTCAGGCGTGTTCACGGTGATGCGCACGAGTTCCGAGCCCGCAAGCGCCAGTTCCTTGACTTGGATGGCGGTCCCGATCACGTCGACGGTATCGGTGTTTGTCATCGACTGCACACGCACCGGCGCGTCACCGCCGATGGTGACCACGCGCGAACCCCAGACCACCCGAGCCTGGCGGGATCGGCGGGCGGATGGGCGGGCGGGCTCGATCAGAGGAGGGGTCACATCGCTGTCCATGCCGTGCTTCCTTGGCCTCAGTCAAGAACGAGGCGCGCCACATTGTCCCGCGTCCACGGGGTGAGATCGACCTGACGGCCCTTGTCCATGAGGACGGAAGCCGACGCATTCCCGAGTTCCAGCCGCAAGGGCCGGCGACTGTCCAGCACGATCGTCTCTCCCGCGGCCATGGTCCGCTCCAGCAGAGGACGGTCCTGGGCGTCGGCCACGCGGACCCATGCCGGCGCAGAAGCGGCAAGCGTCCAGCCCGCAGCCGCCGAGGATCCCGGCACGCCGGCTGCAGCAGGCACTGTGACGAGGTCCGGCCCTCGAGGACCCGCCGAGGGCGCACCAGGCAAGGCGGACGATGGGGCGGCGGGCACTGACTCCATGGCGCCGTCGACACGCGGCGTTCGGGCCTCATCTACGACCCCGCTGCCCGGAACGATGGCCTCGCCAGCCGAGGGCATGGCCACCGGTGCGCCGGGTGGCGACGCGACGTCCGGGAATAGCAGCCGCCCGACACCTGCGACCCAGACACCTGCCATTACGACAACCGCCAGGAGCACCCAGATCCACCGAGGCCAGGGCCTGCGGCCGGAATGGAACGACGCCGTAGGCTTGGGCCGCAACAGGCCGGGACCTGATCGCCCCGCCAATCCCGCATTGACGTGTTCGAGGCGTCGACCGACGTGATCAGGTCGCGGAAGCCAACCCAGCACTTCGACAGGGTCGATGCGCAGCAGTCTGCACTGCGCCTGCGCCAGCGCGCGAGCAAAGGCCAGGTCCGGCAGCTCCTCGAGGCGAGCGGCCTCCAGCGCCGCGACCCGGGCCGGCGGCACCTTCAACATCCCTGCCATCACCTCCAGGGAGTAGCCAGCCGACTCTCTCGCCTGCCGCAGCCGTTGCCCGGCGGCCAACGCGTCCGGTGCTGCATCGGTCATCTGCTGCCCTTCGTCATCGGAGTTGTCTCGCGACGGGCAGGCGGTGTAGTGCCCTGGCCCGATCGACCCGCCGGCTCAGTCGACATACATCCCCCTGTCCATGCGAATCGCGAAGACAGACCCAGGATACCGGCTGCGCAGGAGATCCGCCCAGCGCTGACGCCCTTGATCGTCCCCGACCCGGTGCGCCAGACGGACAGCCAGCCACAGTTCGGTCTCTGAAGGCGTCCTGACCCGCTGGAGGAACGGCTCGAAGGTGGCGCGAGCGCGTTCAGCCTGCCCGAGAGCCAGCCAGATCGACGCGAGATGGTAGGTGGTCACAGGATGCGCCGGCTCGAGCTCATCGGCCCGAACCAGAGCCTCCAGGGCCGCCTCGAGTCGCTGGGCGTTGCCCAGGCAGACACCCCGCGCGCGCCAGCCGCGGGCCGAATCCTGGGCCGCCGTCCGGTCGATCGCGGCGCCGAACCACGCATCGGCCTCCTGCCAGCGGCCCTGCTGACAGAGGAACCAGGCGTAGTTGTGCATCGGCTCAGGATCTCGGGGCGCCAGTTTCAGGGCTCGCCGGAAACTCTCTTCAGCCAGCGCTGGCTGTCCCAATTGTCCGTAGATCAGCCCCCGCAGGTTCAAGGCCTGAGTCGAGTCGGGCTTGATCGCCAAGGCCCGCTTGACCTCGTCGAGCGCCGTTGACGCCTGGCCCAGGGAGAAATAGCCAGACGCGAGTTCCAGACGAACCTGCGCCAGACGATCAGCCTCCGACTGGTCGGAAGCGGTGCGGAGATCCGGAGATGCAGCAGGCCCGGCGCAACCGACCACCGCCAACACCACCAGCATCAGCACCCAGGCCACAGACGCCCGTCGTCGTGGACGGCGCGAGGCGTGCGCCCGGACCGTCATGCGACCGACACAGGCCGCGTTGCAATGGGAATGGTACGCGGCAAGCGGCTCGCCACGTCGGTGCGATCACGCACTTCACCCGCCAGTTGCCCGCAGGCCGCATCGATGTCGTCCCCACGTGTCTTGCGCACCGTCGTCACCACGCCACCGACCTGGAGGATGCGCGCGAAGGCCGCAACACGCTCACGCGGCGACCGCCGAAGACCCGAGCCGGGGAAGGGGTTGAAGGGGATCAGGTTGAGTTTGCAGGGCACGGTCGCACGCGACAGGTCGGAGCGTCCGGTGACGAGCCGCAGCAATGCCCGGGCGTGGTCGTCGGTGTCATTGACGCCGTCGAGCATGCAGTACTCGAAGGTGATGACGTCTCGGGGCGCACGGGCCAGGTACCGCTCGCAGGCGGACAGGAGTTCGCCGAGCGGGTACTTCCGATTCAGCGGGACCAGTTCGTCTCGGATGCTGTCCGTCGGTGCATGCAGCGACACCGCCAGCGCAACGGGACAGTCTTGCGCCAACCGATCCATCATCGGCACGACACCCGACGTGGATACCGTGACTCGGCGCCGTGACAAGCCATAGCCATGAACATCCAGCATGACCCGCAAGGCTGGAACCAACGCAGCATAGTTCTGCAGTGGCTCGCCCATGCCCATCATCACGACGTTGTCGATCGCGCGCTCGCCCTCATCGAGCCTCAGGCGTTGCCGCAGCCTGCGCTCCGCGAACCACAGCTGTGCCACGATCTCCCAGGTTCGCAGATTGCGGCTGAAGCCCTGATGCCCCGTGGAACAGAAGCGACAGCCCACCGCACAGCCGGCCTGCGAGGACACGCACAGCGTGCCCCTGGCCGCCTCAGGGATGAAAACCGTCTCGATGGCGTCACCGCCACCGACATCGAACAGCCACTTGATCGTGCCGTCGGAGGAGACTTGCTCGGCGCGCAGGGACAACCCATCGACGACGAAACGCCCCGCGAGCTTGTCGCGCAGCGACTTGGCCAGATCGGTCATCCGATGGAAATCAGCCTCGCCTGCGCGATGGATCCACCTGAACAACTGAACGGCACGGAAACGCTTCTCGCCGATCGACTCGCACAGCCCGACGAGCGCCTCGAGATCGAGGTCCAGCAGATTGGGCAGGGGTTCGACTGGCTGCATGCAAATGCTCATGGCGGGCGAACCGTGCATATCCACGGCAAGGCTCGCCGCCCGAGGGCTCAGCGCCCGTGGATGTTCATGCCGGGAAAGAAGAAAGCCACCTCGGCAGCCGCCGTCTCGGGCGCATCGGAACCGTGAACCGCGTTGGCATCGATGCTGTCGGCAAAGTCCGCTCTGATCGTGCCCTTGTCAGCCTTCTTCGGATCCGTGGCGCCCATCAACTCGCGATTGCGAGCAATGGCACTCTCGCCCTCGAGCACCTGGATCATCACGGGGCCCGACACCATGAAATCAACCAGGTCCTTGAAGAAGGGGCGATGCTTGTGCACAGCGTAGAAAGCCTCGGCCTCGCGGCGGGACAGGTGTGCCATGCGCGCGGCGACGATCTTCAGGCCCGCCGCCTCGAATCGGGCATAGATCTGCCCGATAACATTCTTTGCCACTGCGTCGGGTTTGATGATCGACAGTGTGCGTTCGATGGCCATGTGAAAAACCTCCGGGGGACGGTGCCTGGTGAAGAAAAAAACTTCGGGATTCTACTCGGGACGCTGATCACCGACGACGACCGCCCTTGCCCGCCCTGCCTGACCGCCCACCCTTGGCCGGCTTCAGGAAGGCATCGGCACCGATGTAGCCCACCGAAGTGCGCATTGGATCGGGCTGCGCGCCAGCCGGTCCGGCCTTGACAGCCTTGACGTCCTTTCGAGGGCCGCCTGGTCGCTTGCGTGCCCCTGGACCACCGGTCCCACCACCTCCTGCGCCCACCCCGCCACCGCCTGCGCCACCGGCTCGGCCTTTTTGAACGAAACGTCGGTCGTAGGTCTGCTGCAGCGGATTCGGGATGGGCCCGGCCTCGTCATCCAGATCCGGCCGGATGCGACGGTCGGCTTCCGCGGCGCGTCGATCGTAGGTCTGCACCAGCGGGTTCGGGATCGGACCGCCATCGTCTTCTACGCGCCGTTGACCGCGCGGCCGCTGGACCGCCCGGCGGTCGTAGGTCTGGAGCAGCGGATTGGGGATGGGGCCGCTCGGCTCCTCGAAGTCCTCCTCCTTTGCAGGGGTGATGACCTCCGCACCGGACCGCGCCGGGGCGGGTACGTCGGCGCGGCGCGCCTTGCGACCACGGCGTGACGATCGAGGGTTCCGGGCATCACCGTCATCATCCACCGACGCCGCTCGCACCGCACCGGTCACTTCCCGCAGGGCCTTCACATCCTGCGGCGACAAATCCACCCACGCGCCGCGTCGCAGCCCCCGCGGCAGGACGACGGAACCGTAGCGGATTCGGATCAGGCGGCTTACCGCATGCCCGACAGACTCGAACAAGCGGCGGACTTCGCGGTTGCGCCCCTCTGCGATGACCACTCGATACCAGCGGTTGGCACCCTCGCCGCCGCCGTCCTCGATGCTCAGCAAAGTGGCCGTCTGCCCTTCGATCTCGATGCCCTCCAGCAGGCGCTGGCGTCCTTCATCCGACAGCGCTCCGAGGATGCGCACCGCATACTCGCGCTCGACGGCGAAGCGAGGATGCATCAGGCGGTTGGCGAGGTCACCGGAATTCGTGAACAGCAACAGGCCCTCGGTATTGAGGTCGAGCCGCCCGACCGATTGCCACTTCCCGCGAGGCAGGCGCGGCAGACGCCTGAAAACGGTGGGTCGCTGCTGCGGGTCATCGAGCGTGACGATCTCGCCCACGGGCTTGTGGTACGCCAGCACTCGCGGCGGAGGGGCTTGGATGTGGATCTTCACCGGCTTGCCATCGAGGGCCACGCGATCGCCCCAGGACACGCGCTGCCCGATGTGCGCCGGGTGTCCATTCACGCTGAGACGCCCGTCGGCAATCATCTGTTCCAGGTCTCGCCGCGAGCCGACGCCCGACTGCGCGAGGACCTTGTGCAATTTGGGCGCGTCGGGTTCGGGCGCGAGGATGCGCTTGGCAGCGGGAGCGTCCGAAGGCGCCGATTCGATGGCCTGGTCGTAGGCACCCGAGACCACCTCGGCAAACAGCGCGTCGGCATCGACAGGCTCGACAGCAAGCAGGGCGGGAGTCGCCTCGACCTCCGCCTCCGGCGTGGCATCGGCTTCGGGCACTGAACCCGCGTCCACCTCGACAGCACCGGACCGATCAGGGCTTCGCCGCGACCGCCTTCGCGGCCGCTTGCGCCGCGGCGCAGGCGCACTCGGGTCATCGGCCGCCGCCGGCGCGGCAGATGCATGGGTGCCGTCCGCCTCATCGACACCCGGGGATACCGTCGCGGGATGCAGGGGCACGCCCGCAGGCGACGAGCCCGCTTCGCTCGGAGTCGGACGCATCACCTGGAGGACAGGCGCAATCGAGGGAGGATCTTCGTCAGTCATCATGGGGCTGGTCTCCAGTGCGGTGCGGTTGCCGATGAGGTGCAAGAGGCTCGAGAGCCGGCGTCGGGTCAGCGCCGGCCTCGAGGTCGGACAGGAATCCTTGGGATTCGGCGTGAGCCGGCGGACGATCTGCGCCTTCCAGGGCGGCCTCCAGCGGGGTCACGGCGGCTGCGGCAGCCGACGTGACCCCAGGCGACTCGGCGCTCATGCCGACGGGCTCCAGCGTGGGCAGTTGCTCGAGGCTGCGCAGTCCGAGATCGTCCAGGAATTGACGTGTCGTCGCGTACAGGGCCGGCCGACCCGGCGTCTCGCGGTAGCCGATGGGTTCGATCCAGCCTCGCTCCTCGAGTTGGCGGATGATCTGCGTGGCAACGGTGACGCCGCGGATGTCCTCGATATCGCCGCGAGTGACCGGTTGACGGTAGGCGACGATCGCCAGGGTCTCAAGCACGGCGCGGGAGTACCGCGGCGGCTTCTCCGGATGCAGGCGGTCGAGGAAGGGCCGCATGTGCGCCCGGCTCTGGAAACGCCACCCCGATGCGATCGACACCAGCTCCAGCCCACGGTCTCGCCACTGCTCGGCCAGTTCTTCGAGCATGCGACGGATACCGGCCGCGTCCTGTCCGCCGTCGAACAGCAATTGCATGTCGCGCAGGGACATCGGCGCTGGCGCACAGATCAAAGCAGTTTCGAGGATCTTCCTCGCCTCATCGGAATTCATCGGGTCCACCCCCGAGGACGGATGCGCCAACGTACGACCAACGGATCGCGATTCCGCTCTATAGCGGTCGCAAGCACGCGGACGCACACGTGGATCCGGACTTCAGCGGCGCACCTTCGGCCACAGATCCGCTGGTCCCCGGCAAAACCGGCAAGGCCCACATCGACCCGCCAGGCAACACCGTCGAAAGCCTGCGACGAGGAGACCGCTTGGCCACACCCCGGGGTCAGCGCGTCCCTTGACCACTGCGCCCCAATCGCGCCGGCAGCAACTGTGCGGGCGCGGCAACGACGCGGACCTCCAAAGTCTCAACCCTCCACGCGGCGCGGGCCTACGGGAATCGGCCCGCATCGGGATGCGGTGACGGCCCGTCGCAGGAACTGGCGCATGCAGGTACCGTACAGCCACCGTTCGACTGAAGGCACTTCAAGTGTAACGCCCCCACCCACCACAGGACCATCGTGCCACAGGTGCCGGATCAGGCACGAACGCACGTCAAGGAACACCCGCAAGCGGCGTACTCGTGCCCGGCCGCGCCTCGTCGCTCATCACGGCCCCCCATGCACGACGGAAATCCTCCGGTGGTTCAGAGTACCACGCCATCCAGTCGCCGTGGACCGGGTGCTCGAGCGCGAGTTCGACAGCATGCAAGGCTTGTCGCTCGATGCCGAAGGCCGACGCGCCCCCGTAGAGGCGATCACCGACCAAGGGGTGCCCTCGACTCGCCATATGGACCCGGATCTGGTGTGTACGGCCGGTGTGCAATCGACAACGCACGGCGCTACACCCCTGCCGGCTGGCCAAGACCTCGACATGGGTCTGCGCGTCGCGTCCATCACGCGTCACCGCCATCCGCAGGCGAGAGGTCGGGTCCCGACCGATCGGTGCATCGACCTCGAACGAGGCCGAAGACGGCCGCCCGTGCACCACCGCCCGATAGATTCGCCGCACCTCTCGCGCTGCGATGGACCGCACCAGCGCGGTCACGGCCGGCAGCGTCTTGCCCACCACCATCAAGCCAGAGGTGTCCTTGTCGAGTCGATGCACGATGCCCGCACGCGGAAGCTGTGCGGCACCGGCATGGTGCGACAGCAAGCCGTTGAGCAGGGTCCCGGACCAGTTGCCTGCGGCCGGATGGACCACCAGACCGGCGGGCTTGTCCACCACGAGCAGATGTTCGTCCTCGTGGAGGATGGACAGCGCCATCACTTCGGGTCTGAACGCGAGGGTCTCTGCCGTCGGGCGCAAGCTGATCCGCAGGGCCTGACCGACCTTCAGCCGGGTCGAAGCGGAGGTCACCACGCGGTCGTCGACCTGCGCCAGCCCCTCGTCGATCAACGTCTGGAGGTGGCTGCGGGAAAACTCAGGAACGAGATCGACCAGGGCACGATCGAGTCTGACGCCATGCTGGTGCACGCCGACCCGACCAACCCGAACCTCCAGATCTGCCGACTCCGGATCGGCCTCCGAGGACGACACACCGCTGACGCCCTCCCGATCTTCATGTGCACGGTCAGGCGATGTCGGCACGATCAAAGACCGGCGCTTCCTATAATCACGCACTTGCGCGGCCGACCGATCCGTCACCTGAGACACACCTGCCCATGAGTCTGAGTCTGCCCTTCGCCGGAGTGCTCACGCGTGCTGCCGGTGCCATGCTCATCGCGCTGACGGTCGGGTGTGCGGGCACAGCCAACACGCCTAAGACTCAAGACGCCGAGTTGGCGGAATTGTATGCACAGGCACGCGAGCAAGCGTCGAGCGGCAATTACGAGGCAGCGATCAAGGCCTTGGAACGACTGGAGGCCCGCGCCACCGGGACCTTGCTCGGACAGCAGGCCTTGCTCGACCTGGCTCACGCGCAATGGAAGTACAACGAGCGTGCATCCGCGCTCGCCACGGTGGACCGTTTCATGCGGCTGCATCCTTCCAGCCCTGCGATGGACTATGCGTTGTACCTGCGCGGCCTGATCAATTTCAACGACTCGGTCGGCACGATCGGCGTGCTCGCAGGTCAACGCGTGTCTGAACGCGACCAACAAGCCTCTCGTGAAGCCTACCAGGCTTTCCGGCAACTGATACAGCAGTTTCCGGACTCGAGGTATGCGCCAGACGCGCTGCAGCGCATGGATTTCATCCTGAACGCGCTTGCCGAGGCCGAGGTGGCCGTGGCTCGCTACTACCTCGGTCGGGGCGCCTACGTGGCCGCCGCGAACCGAGCGAAGCAGGCAGTAGTCGAGTACGAGAAGTCCCCCGCTGTCGAAGAGGCGCTGGCCATCATGGCCGAAAGCTACGACAGGCTCGGACTGACTGGCCTGCGCGACGATGCACGCCGAGTGCTGCGCAGCAGCTTCCCCCAGAGCCGATTCCTGGCCAGCGCACCGGGCGACAGGTCTGCGGCTGGTCGGCCCTGGTGGCGCCCCTGGTGACCGACCACGTCGCCAGTCCACTCAGGACCCCGAGGAGTCGCTGACCCGATCGTCCGGCCGTCCTGCCAACTGCTGTAGCCATCGCAGCGCCTGGTCTCGGGTCTCGATTGCCGACATCGGTGGTACTGCTGAGCGTAGACGCCGCCCGTAGGGCATGGTGCTCAGGCGAGGGTCGCACACAACCAGCAGACCTTGATCGGATTCGGTACGGATCAGTCGACCCGCGCCCTGCTTCAAGGACACCGCCGCCTCGGAGAGGAAGCACTCGTCGAAGGCACGCCCTCCACGTGCCTCGACCTGCTGGACGCGCGCCTGGGTGAGTGGATCCGTCGGCGTGGGAAAGGGCAGCTTGTCGATCACCACACACTGCAGCGCCCGCCCGGGCACATCGATCCCCTCCCAGAAGCCCTGCGAGCCCAGCAACACGCTGTGTCGGCCGTCGCCGAATCGCTCCAGCAAGGCCCGGCGGGGAGCCTGCCCCTGCACCAGCACTTGCCACGCGCCGCCCGATCGCGTCAAGGACTCCGCCAGCGCTTGCGCGATCGGCGAGAGCACGCGCACACTGGTGGTCAGGACGAACGTCCTGCCAGTCAGCACGATCGCCAGCTCCGCGGCCAGTCGCCCGACCTCCACCGGGTGCTCGGCATCACGGGGCGCAGGGAAGCCTCTGGGCACCCAGAACCGGGCTTGTGCCGGATAGTCGAACGGGCTCTGCACGCGCAGGATCGTCGCGTCCTCAACGCCAGTGCCGGCCGTGAACCACGACAGCCGGTCGTCGTCGCCCAGCGTGGCCGAGGTGAAGACCCAGGTTTTCGGCGACGCTTCCCTGCAGGCGGCGATGCACTTGCGGATGTCCAGCGGCGACTCCACCAACCGGGCCGAGTGAGACGACAAATCGATCCAGCGCACATGGCCGAGTGCCCCATCCTGGGAAAACCGACGAGCCAGCTCAACGAGCGTGGACGCACGCTCTGCCAGACGCCGCATCTCGGGACTGCCGTCATCAAGTTGTCCGATGGCCTGCGCTGCACGGTCCAGCGCCAGCGCCAAGCTCGACAACACCGACACCCAACCGGCCGGGTCCGCGCGCTGTGCCCAGGCGAGCTTCGCCGGAAGACGCGATGGCGCAACCCCCGCGTGCGCAAGGCGCCGCAGATCCGCCGCGTCGGTGGCGATCTGCGCAGCCATGTCGGCCCAGGGCTGCAGACCCCGCGCCCGCACCTGACCGGTCTCCACCAGATCACGGACGAAATCACCGATCTGCGACGTCCCGAGGACCGTGCCCAGGAACTGAAGTCCGACGTCGACGAGATGGTGGGCTTCGTCGAACACCGCGACATCGACCGTGGGCAGCAGCTCCGCCACACCACTGTCACGCAGTGCCACGTCGGCGAAGAAGAGATGGTGATTGACAACGACCACATCGGCCGCCATCGCCTCCCTGCGGGCACGTACCAGGTAACAGGAAGACCACTTCGGGCACTCCGACCCGAGGCAGTTGTCGCGGGTGGATGTCACCAGAGGGATCAGCGCAGAGCCCTCCTGCAACCCGTCGACCTCGGCCAGATCGCCAGATGGAGTGGCCTGCGCCCAGCGCTCGATACGCGCCATCAGCGCCACCGACTCGCGATCGGGCAGCCGAGTCTGGGCACGCGCCTGCTCGAGGCGCTGCAGGCAGAGGTAGCTCGAGCGCCCCTTTAGCAAGGACATGCGCACGGGCCGCCGCAACAACTTCACCAGCCGCGGCAGATCTCGCAGGAACAACTGGTCCTGCAGTGCTCTCGTGGCCGTGCTGACCAGCGCGCGTCTGCCGGACAGCAACACCGGCACCAGGTAGGCATAGGTCTTGCCGATGCCGGTGCCGGCTTCCACGACCAGGGTTTGCACCTGCTCGATGGCGTGTGCCACGGCCTGCGCCATGCGGGATTGCGTCGGTCGGGGGCGGAACGCTCGATCGGCGAGAGCGATCGGTCCGTCCGGTGCGAAGGCATCGAGCACCACGCGACCGAGCGGGCCGAGTGCAGGCTCACTTCCCGGCACCTCAGGCGTGTTCAGGGGGTTCGATCTGGAGCTCCAGTCGGGCAATCAGGTCGCGCAACTGCAGGCGGCGCTTCTTCAAGCGCCGCAGGGCCAGTTCATCATCGCCAACGTCACGCGTCACACGATCGATGAGACTGTCGAGATCGGCATGCTCGATCCTCAGCTCGATGAGCCGCCGCTCGGGGGAGTGAAGGTTCTGATCCATCTTCAACGCGTCATTGCGATTATCGGGCGATCGCCCGCCGCGCGCGCACTTGAACATCGGCACGGTATGGTCAGAACGGCGTGGTCAGGTCAGCGAGGTATCCACCTCACGTCGTTCGAGCGCCAGGAACTCCGCGGACTGCATCTCTCGCAGGCGGGAAACGGTACGGGGAAACTCGTGCGACAGGGGACCCTCGGTATAGAGGTCCTCAGGCGGGACGGCAGCTGAGAGGACCAGCTTGACGCGGCGGTCGTAGAAAACATCGACCAGCCAGGTGAAGCGGCGGGCCTCGCTCGCCATGCGAGGGGGCATCTGCGGCACATTGGACAGCAGCACCGTGTGGAAGCGGCTGGCGATCTCGAGGTAGTCGTGGTTGGAGCGCGGCCCACCGCACAGCGTGCGGAAGTCGAACCAGACCACACCGCCGGCACGCCGAACAGCGCGGATCTCGCGGTGCTCGATGTGGAGCACCGGCAACTCATCACGCGCCTCGGCCAGTGCCTCGAAGGCCTGCGTCATGGCGGTCTCGGCCACCTCGCCGAGCGGGCAGTGGTAGACCTCGACCTGCTGCAGAGTGCGCTGGCGATAGTCCACGCCCGCATCCACGTTCACCACTTCGAGGTGCTGCTTCAGCAGCGCGATGGCTGGCAGGATACGGTCGCGGTGCAGGCCGTTCGGGTAGAGGCCGTCAGGATGGAAGTTCGACGTCGTGACGATGCTGACCCGGTTGGCGAACATCGCCTCGAGCAGGCGGTGCAGGATCATCGCGTCGGTCACGTCGGCGACGTGGAACTCGTCGAAGCAGATCAGCCGGAAGCGCCGCGCAATGCGCCGGCCGAGTTCCTCCAGCGGATTGACCGTGCCCTTGAGATCCTGCAGCTCGCGGTGCACCTCGCGCATGAACTCGTGGAAGTGCAGGCGCGTCTTGCGCGTCAGCGGGACCGCCTGGAAGAAGCAATCCATCAGGAAGCTCTTGCCTCGACCGACGCCGCCGTGCATGTACACCCCACGCGGGATGGGTGGTCGCAGCAACAATCGGGTCAGGGCGTTGCTACGACGCGACTTGTAGTCGGCCCACTCGCGCTCGCACCGCTCCAGCGCGTCCACCGCCCGCAACTGCGCGGGATCGCTGCGGTAACCCCGCGAGGCGAGCTCTGCCTGGTACAGCGCCCGGACGCTCACCGGACACCCTCGAGCCTACGCAGCACGTCGGCCCGTCCATGCAGGGCACGCAGCCGCATCAGAAGTTCAGGGTACGCTTGTCCACCGCCAGCGCCGCCTCCTTCATCGCCTCCGAGAGAGACGGATGCGCATGGCAGATGCGGGCGATGTCCTCGCTGCTGGCCTTGAACTCCATGGCCATCACGGCCTCGGCAATGAGCTCGCTTGCATAAGGGCCGACGATGTGGACGCCCAGCACCTCGTCGGTGGCGGCGTCGGCCAGCATCTTGACCATGCCGGTGGTGTCTCCCAGCGCACGGGCACGGCCGTTGGCCATGAAGGGAAAACTGCCCGCACGGTAGGCCCGACCCTCGGCCTTCAACTGCTGTTCGGTCTTGCCGACCCAGGCAATCTCGGGGCTGGTGTAGATCACCCAGGGGATGGTGTCGAAATTGACATGTCCGTGTTGCCCGGCGATGCGCTCGGCCACGGCCACGCCCTCCTCCTCGGCCTTGTGCGCGAGCATCGGTCCACGCACCACGTCACCCACCGCCCAGACTCCTGGCAGGTTGGTGCGGCATTCGCTGTCGACGACGACGGCGCCGCGCTCGTCGAGCGCCAGACCCACCGCCTGCGCATCGAGTCCATGGGTGTTGGGCACGCGACCGATCGAGACGACCAGACGCTCCACCTCCAGCGTGCGTTCCTGGCCCTTGGCATCGGTGTAGGCGACGCTGACGCCTTGCGCGAGACTTTGGATCTCGCCCACTTTCACACCGAGCTCGATCTTCAATCCCTGCTTCGTGAAGGCCTTGTGGGCTTCCTTGGCGATCTGCTCGTCGACCGCGCCGAGGAAGGTCGGCAAGGCCTCGAGCACTGTGACCTGCGCGCCCAGACGACGCCAGACCGAGCCCATCTCCAGGCCGATGACACCGGAGCCGATCAGGCCCAGGGTCTTGGGGACGGCACCGATGCGCAGTGCGCCGTCGTTGCTCAGGACGCGCTCCTCATCGAAGGGCACACCGGGCATGGCGCGCGCAGTCGACCCTGTGGCGACGATGACCTGTCGGCCCACGAGGACCTCCGGCGTCGCTCCCGACACCGCCACCTCCCAGCCGCCCTCGGTGGCGCGCACGAAGGAGCCCCGGCCGTGGAAGAAGCTGACCTTGTTCTTCTTGAACAGATAGAGGATGCCGTCGTTGTTCTGCTTGACGACCAGGTCCTTGCGGGCCAGCATCTTCGGGATATCGATCGACAAGTCTGACAGGCCGATGCCGTGATCCGCGAAATGGTGTCCCGCCTGCTCGAAGTGCTCGCTCGACTGCAGCAAGGCCTTGCTCGGGATGCAGCCGACGTTCGTGCAGGTGCCTCCGGGCGCCGGTCCACCCTTCGCGTTCTTCCAGTCGTCGATGCAGGCCACGTTGAACCCGAGTTGGGATGCGCGGATCGCAGCGATATAGCCGCCGGGGCCACCGCCGATGACGATGACGTCGAAATGCTTGCTCATGATCGCCCGCACTCAGATGTCGAACAGCAGGCGCGCCGGATCTTCCAGCGCTTCCTTCATGGTGACCAAGCCCAGCACCGCCTCGCGGCCGTCGATGATGCGGTGGTCGTAGCTCATGGCCAGATAGTTCATCGGCCGAACCACGACCTGCCCGTTCTCGACCACGGCGCGGTCCTTGGTCGCGTGGACGCCCAGGATGGCGCTCTGCGGCGGGTTGATGATCGGCGTAGAGAGCATCGATCCGAAAACGCCGCCGTTGGAGATCGAGAACGTGCCGCCCGAGAGATCGTCGATGGACAGCTTGCCGTCACGCGCCTTGACACCAAACTCGGCGATCTTTTTCTCGATCTCCGCAAAGCTCATCTGGTCGACGTTGCGCAGGATGGGCACGACCAAGCCCCGGGGCGAGCCGACCGCGATGCCAATGTCGAAATAGCCGTGGTAGACGATGTCGTTGCCGTCCACGCTGGCGTTCAGGACAGGGTACTTCTTCAGGGCGGCAACCGCCGCCTTGACGAAGAAACTCATGAAACCCAGCTTGACGCCGTGTTCCTTCTCGAACTTGTCCTGGAAGCGCTTGCGCATGTCCATGACCGGCGCCATATTGACCTCGTTGAAGGTCGTCAGGATGGCGTTGGTGGCTTGAGACTGCAGAAGCCGTTCGGCGACACGAGCTCGTAGGCGCGACATCGGCACACGTTGCTCGGGACGATCGCCGAGGTTGACCGACAGCGGAGCCGCCACGCTGGGCAGCGCCCGCGACACGGCAGGCGCCGACACCACGGGCGCAACGGGCGCAGGCGACGACACCACAGGCGACTGCTGGGCCGCTGGAGCGGCCGGCGTGGCCAGCGCACCGAGCACGTCGCCCTTGGTCACGCGCCCGTCACGCCCCGTCCCAGCCACAGCGCCCACTGACAGACCGTGGTCGGACATCAGCTTGGCCGCTGCCGGCATCGCCACACCAGTCTTGCCGGCCGTCGCGGCGGCCGACGGTGCAGGCGCTGGGGCGGGCGCCACCGACGCGGCCACCGTCTTGCCCTCGGTATCGATGCGGGCGATCAACTGATCGCTGATGACCGTGCCTCCGTCAGGCACGAGCTGCTCTGCCATCACGCCAGCGGCGGGCGCAGGCACCTCCAGCACGACCTTGTCGGTCTCGATCTCGATCAGGATCTCGTCCTGCGCGATCGTATCGCCAGGCTTCTTCTTCCACTGCAGCAAGGTGGCTTCGGCCACCGACTCGGACAACTGCGGGACCTTGACTTCAACGAGGGACATGTCTCTCCTCTCAGGGATTCTTGTCGGGTTCGATCGGGTGTTCAGCAGGCTTCGCAGGCGCACGCGTCCCGCCCCGACCGGGGTACGGGATGGGCGCCCAGGTTCACTTGGTCAGGACAAAGCCCTTGAGCTTGCCGAAGGCCTGATCGAGCAAGGCCTTCTGCTGCTCCTGGTGCAGATGCGAGTAGCCAACCGCCGGTGAGGCCGACGGTGCACGTCCGGCATAGCCGAGCTTCTGCCCCTCGAGCATGTTCTCGTGGATGTAATGCTGAACGAAGAACCACGCGCCTTGGTTCTGGGGCTCATCCTGACACCACACGACCTCCGTCGCGTTGGGGAATCGCTTCATCTCCGCGGCGAAGGCCTTGTGCGGGAAAGGATAGAGCTGTTCGACGCGGATCACCGCGACGTCCCAGGCCTTCTTCTCATCGCGCTTGCGGATCAGGTCGTAGGCCACCTTGCCAGAGCACACGATCAAGCGGCGTACTTTCTCACCCTCGACCTCGGTGCGCGACGGCCCGATGACCGTGCGGAACTCACCCCGAGTGAACTCGGACAACGGAGAGGTGGCATCTTTGGCACGCAGCAGCGACTTCGGCGTGAAGATGATCAGCGGCTTGCGGAACTGACGCACCATCTGCCGGCGCAGCAGATGGAAGATCTGACTGGCGGAGGTGGGTTGGCAGATCTGCATGTTGTTATCGGCCGCCAACTGCATGAATCGCTCGAGTCGCGCCGAACTGTGCTCGGGCCCCTGGCCCTCGTAGCCGTGCGGCAGCATCAGCGTCAGGCCGTTGACCCGTCCCCACTTGACTTCGCCCGAAGCGATGAACTGGTCGATGACGACCTGCGCACCGTTGGCGAAATCGCCGAACTGCGCCTCCCAGATGGTCAAGGTGTTCGGCTCTGCGCTGGCATAACCATACTCGAAGCCGAGCACGGCCTCCTCGGACAGGATCGAGTCGATCACGGTGAACGGAGCCTGTCCCTCGGACACGTTCTGCAGCGGGATGTAGGTGCCCTCGTCGTAGCGTTCACGGTTCTGATCGTGCAGGACGGCGTGCCGGTGCACGAAGGTTCCACGGCCGCAGTCCTCACCCGACAGGCGCACAGCATACCCACTGGCCACCAGAGAAGCGAAGGCCAGGTGCTCACCCATGCCCCAGTCGACGTTCAGCTCACCGCGCCCCATGGCGGCACGGTCAGCGATCACCTTCTCCACCAGCGGGTGCACCTTGAAGTTCGCCGGGATGGTGGTGATGCGCTCGGACAGGCGTCGAACCTCGGCCAACGGCAGCGCCGTGTCGGCCGCATCGGTCCACTTGCGACCAAGGAACGGCGCCCAGTCGACCGCGTACTTGCTCTTGAAGTTGGTCAGCACCGGATCCACCGTGTGCTTGCCTGCATCCATCGCGGCACGATAGGCCTTGACCATCTCGTCCGGGCCGTCCGAGGTCAGCACGCCCTGCACCACCAGCTTGTCGCCGTACAGCCGTCGCGTGCCGGGGTGCTGAGCGATCTT
Source organism: uncultured Rubrivivax sp. (assembly GCA_964522465.1). Lineage (GTDB taxonomy): Bacteria > Pseudomonadota > Gammaproteobacteria > Burkholderiales > Burkholderiaceae_C > Rubrivivax. Next base: position 79,383 of record CAZFVH010000002.1, read on the forward strand.
CTTGTACATCAAGGGCTGCGTGAGGCTGGGCGTGTCCTGCTCGTTGTGGCCGAGCTTGCGGAAGCACACGATATCGACCACCACATCCTTCCTGAACTGCTGCCGGTAGTCCATCGCCCACTGGGTGCACAACACGACGGCCTCCGGATCGTCGCCGTTGACGTGCAGCACCGGCGCTTCGATCATCTTGACGACGTCGCTGCAGTACAGCGTCGACCGCGAATCCCGCGGATCGCTGGTGGTGAAGCCGATCTGATTGTTGATGACGATATGCACCGTGCCACCGGTGTAGTAACCGCGCGTCTGCGCCAGAGCCAGCGTCTCCATCACCACGCCCTGGCCGGCGAACGCGGCGTCCCCGTGGACGATCACCGGAAGGACCTGCGCGCCGAGCTTGTCGCCACGACGCTCCATCCGCGCCTTGACCGATCCCTCGACCACCGGATTGACGATCTCCAGGTGCGACGGATTGAAAGCCAGGCTCAGGTGCACGGGACCGCCAGGCGTGCTGATATCGCTCGAGAATCCCTGGTGGTACTTGACGTCGCCGGCGGGCAGGTTCTCGGGTGCGGTGTGGTCGAACTCGGCGAACAGGTCCTTGGGCATCTTGCCCAGCGTGTTCACAAGCACGTTCAGCCGCCCCCGATGCGCCATGCCGATGACGATCTCCTGCACGCCATGGGATCCGGCTCGCTGGACGACCTCGTCCATCGAGGCGATGAAGCTCTCTCCCCCTTCCAGAGAGAACCGCTTCTGACCGACGTACTTCGTGTGCAGGTAGCGCTCCAGACCCTCGGCCGCGGTCAGGCGGGAGAGGATGTGCCTTTTCGTATCGGCGCCGAAGCTGGGCTTGCTTCGCACACTCTCCAACCGTTCCTGCCACCAGCGCTTCTCGGCGGGATCGGTGATGTGCATGAACTCGGCACCGATGGTGCCGCAGTAGGTCTCGCGCAAGGCCTGCACGATCTCGCGCAGCGTCATGTGCTCGGCCTTGGTGAAATAGGTGTTCGTGGCCGAAAACGTGATGTCCAGATCACTCTCGGTCAGGTCGTAGAAGGCCGGCTCCAACTCCGGGATCTTGGGACGCTCGGTCCGCTTGAGCGGATCGAGGTCGGCCCAGCGCGAACCCAGGAATCGATAGGCCGCGATCAGGCTCTGGACATGCACCTGCTTGCGAGCCACCGCCAGATCGGCCTCGCTGGCCCTGACCGCGAATGCGTTGGACTTGGCACGCTGAGCAAACGATTCCACGACCGGCGCATGCGCCACGTCGCGGTTGTCAGTGCCGTCGACCGCCGGAACGTTCTGCAAGCGATCGAAATAGGTCCGCCAGTTGTCGGGGACGCTGCCCGGGTTGTCGAGATAGGCCTCGTACAGCTCTTCGACGTAGGGCGCGTTGCCCCCGAACAGATAGGAGTTCGACCGGTACTGCTGCATCATGCTTCGCTCACCTCAGGCACCGGCTTCCGGCACCCTGATGGGTTGACAAACCTTCCGCGGCCCCGGCTGCACCGGTTGACGGATTGCGGCCCGCCTTGCCAGATTCATGGCAAGGGAACGGGAAGGAACGCTTTGGAGTCGACATCACTGTAGCACCCCGGAACAGCCGAGCGTGCGTTGTCTCCCAACAGCATTGGAACCGTTCCAGCCGTCAGATTCCTGACAGGACGCGCGCCACCGCGGACGGCCGCGGGCGGCCGCCCCGGCAGCCTCAGGGATGCGGGCTAACCCGATTCCACATCGGATCGAGACGCACTAGCATGACGGCCTCGACATCTTTCCTCACCGAGGAGTCCCTGATGAAGCTGACCGCCCTGATGGCGTCGATCGCGACGGCTCTCGCCATCGCCGCCGCTCCCGCGCAAGCCCAGACCCTGCGTTGGGCCGCACAGAACGACGTCCTGACCCTGGACCCGCATTCACAGAACCACGCGACGACGAACGCGATCCTGATGCATGCGTACGAAGGTCTGACGCGGTACAACGACAAATACGAGATCGAACCCGCACTCGCGACCAAGTGGACCTTCATATCCCCCACGCAGGTCCGCTTCGAATTGCGCAAGGGCGTCAAGTTCCACGACGGCACGCCCTTCACGGCCGATGACGTCGTCTTCTCCTTCGGGCGCATCAAGCAGCCCAATGGCACGATGGGGATCTACGTTACCGGCATCAACGAGATCCGCAAGGTCGACGACCACACCATCGATATGGTCCTGTCGGCGCCAAACCCGCTGCTTCTACGCAACATCGTCGACTTCCGGATCATGAGCAAGGCATGGTCGACGAAGAACAACACGACCAATGTCCAGAACTACAAGGCCAACGAGGAGAACTTCGCCTCCCGCAACGTGATGGGCACCGGCGCCTACAAGATCACCGGCTGGTCGCCCGAGCAGCGCATCACGATGACGATCAACGCCGACTGGTGGGACAAGCACACGGGCAACGTCAAGGAAGTGATCTACACCCCGATCAAGTCGGATGCCACACGCATCGCGGCACTGCTGTCGGGTGACGTCGACATGCTGACCGACCTGCCGACACAGGACATCGCTCGCCTGCGCGCCAACAGCAAGCTGCAGGTGCTCGACGGCCCCGAGGTTCGCACGATCTACCTGGCACCGGATATGGGAAGCCCGGAGCTGAAGTACAGCAACGTCAAGGGCAAGAACCCGCTCGCCGACAAGCGCGTGCGGCAGGCCCTGTCGATGGCCATCGACCGCGAGGCCATCAAGCGCAACATCATGCGAGGCTTGTCGATCCCTGCCGGTGTGATGGTCGCCCCGGGTGTCAACGGCAACACGCCCGACATCGACGTACCGGTCAAGGTCGACACCGAAGGCGCGAAGAAGCTCCTCGCCGAAGCCGGATACCCCAACGGTTTCGAAACGCGCTTGAATTGCCCGAATAACCGCTACGTCAACGACGAGGAGATCTGCCAGGCCGTCATCGCGATGTGGGCGCGGGTCGGTGTCAAGGCCACGCTGGCCGCGGAGAACATGGCGACCTTCATCCAGAAGGTTCAGAACTTCGACACCTCGATCTACCTGCTGGGATGGGGTGTGGCCACCTACGACGCGCAGTACACGCTGCAGTCACTGATCCGCACCCGCACCACCGGCGCCGACGGCAACTTCAACTTCTCGCGCATCAGCGATGCACGGGTCGACCAGCTGGTCGACGCGATGAAGACCGAAACAGACACTGCCAAGCGCAACCAGATGATCCGTGATGCGCTGATCCGCACACGCGATGAGGTGCTGACCATTCCGCTGCACCACCAAATGCGCCCCTGGGCCATGCGTCAGGGAGTGACGACGGTCCATCGTTCTGATGACCGGCCAGAGGCGCGGTTCACCAGCCTGCGCTAAGCCTCACCGGGCAGGTCCGCCTGCCCGAAGGCCGGCAAACGCAGACGGGGGCTCGAGGCCCCCGTCTTTTCGCCATGGCCGTCCGCGATGGCCGGCGGGCTGTGGCTGCCGGAAATCGAAGCCCGGGGATCCCGCGGTCAGTCCACGGCCGTCAGCAAACGACGGCGGGCCTGCGCGTACTCTCGCGCGAGCCGCGCCACCAACTGCGATGCAGGCAACACGGCCTTGACCGAGCCGATACCCTGCCCGCAGCCCCAGATGTCCTTCCAGGCCTTGGCCGAACCGCCCCCACCGAAGTTCATTCGGCTCGGGTCGCTCTCGGGCAGGTTGTCCGGGTCGAGCCCGGCGTTGCGCACCGACGCCTTCAGGTAGTTGCCATGGACGCCGGTGAACAGGCTGGAATAGACGATGTCGTCACTCGTACTGTCCACGATGCACTGCTTGTAGGCCTCGGACGCCCTCGCCTCGTCGGTCGCGATGAAGGCCGACCCGATGTAGGCCAGATCGGCGCCCATGGCCTGTGCCGCCAGGACTGCGTCGCCCGTGGACATCGAACCACTGAGCGCCAGCGGGCCGTCGAACCACTCGCGGATCTCCTGCACGAGGGCAAAAGGGCTCTTGACCCCCGCATGCCCCCCGGCACCCGCCGCCACGGCGATCAGGCCGTCGGCCCCTTTGTCCACCGCCTTGTGTGCAAAGGTGTTGTTGATGATGTCGTGCAACACGATCCCACCCCAGCTGTGCACCGCCTGGTTGATCTCGGGACGGGCGCCCAGCGAGGTGATCACGATGGGCACGCGATACTTCGCGCACACCATCATGTCGTGCTCGAGGCGATCATTGGTCTTGTGCACGATCTGATTGATCGCGTAAGGTGCGGCGGGCTGGTTCGGGTTCGCGCGATCCCATGCCGCCAGGGCTTCGGTGATTTCCGCCAACCACTCGTCAAGTTGCGAGGCCGGCCGGGCATTCAACGCAGGCATCGAGCCGACGATGCCCGCCTGACACTGCGCAATGACGAGTTTGGGGTTGCTGATGATGAACAGCGGCGAGCCGATGACCGGCAGCCGCAACTTGTCGAACACGGGCGGCAGACTCATCAGAAGGACTCCAGGGCCAGGGCGGTGACCACCTCGGCGCCTTCGCAGATGCTGTCGCGCATCGCGCCGGCGTTGTTCAGGATGTGATCCGCATAGAAGCGGGCCGTCACGATCTTGGCCTGCATGAAGGCCAAGTCTTCCCCCGCTGCGAGACGGTCCTCGGCCACCATCAGCGCGCGTGCCATCTGCCAGCCCGCCATCACCGTGCCGGCGAGCATCAAGTAGGGCACGCTGCCGGCGAACACGGCATTCGGGTCGGTCCGGGTATGCGCTGCCACGTAGCGCACCACATCCTCGAAAGCCAGACGCGCCGCAGACAGCCGCAGGGCCATGGCGCGGCAAGCCACGCTGTCACGGGCCTTCAACTCGGCTTCGGTCTGCGCGATCCGCGCGGCGATGGCCAGCGCGGTGCGCCCACCGTCGCGCGCCGTCTTGCGTCCGACCAGATCGTTGGCCTGGATGGCTGTCGTGCCTTCGTAGATGGTCAGGATCTTTGCGTCACGCAGGTACTGCGCCGCGCCGGTCTCCTCGATAAACCCCATCCCGCCGTGGACCTGGACACCCAGACTGGCCACCTCGAGGCTCATCTCGGTGGACAGACCCTTGACCAGCGGCACCATGAACTCGTAGAAAGCCTGGTTCTCCTGGCGCACCGCCGCATCCGGGTGGGCATGTGCTGCGTCGTAAGCGGCCGCTGCCACCATCGCGAGCGAACGGCAACCTTCGGTGTGCGCTCGCATGCGCATCAGCATGCGCCGCACATCCGGGTGGTGGATGATCGGCGCCGCCACTGGCAGGGATCCGTCCACCGGCCGGCTCTGCACACGGTCCCGCGCGTACTGAACCGCCTTTTGATAAGCGCGCTCGGCCACCGCGATACCCTGAACCCCCACTGCAAAGCGGGCGGCGTTCATCATCACGAACATGTATTCAAGTCCGCGGTTCTCTTCGCCCACGAGGTAGGCCGTCGCGCCACCGCCGTCGCCGTATTGCAGCACCGCGGTCGGACTGGCCTTGATGCCGAGTTTGTGTTCGATGCTGACGCAGCGCACGTCGTTGCGCGCACCATCTGCCAGCACCTTGGGACAGATGAACAGCGAGATCCCCTTGACCCCATCCGGCGCGTCGGTGACGCGCGCCAGCACGAGATGGACAATGTTGTCCGCCATATCGTGCTCGCCATAGGTGATGTAGATCTTGGTTCCGAAGAGTTTGTAGCTACCGTCGGCCTGAGGTTCGGCACGGGTGCGAACCAGCGACAGATCGCTGCCAGCCTGCGGCTCCGTCAGGTTCATCGTGCCGGTCCAGCGGCCTTCGATCATGGGCGGCAGATAGGCGGCCTGTTGCTCGGGGGAGCCTGCCGTCAGCACGGCCTCGATCGCGCCATCGGTCAGCAGCGGGCACAACGCAAAACTGAGGTTCGCGCTGTTGACCATCTCGATGCAGGCTGTATGGATCAGCTTGGGCAAGCCCTGGCCGCCAAAGGCAGGTGGGTGCTGCAGCCCCTGCCACCCGCCCTCGACGAACTGGCGGAACGCCTGCGGGAATCCTGGGGTCGTGCGGACCTGCCCATCCGTCCAGACCGCCGGGTGGCGATCACCCTCCCAGTTCAAAGGCGCGACCACCGACTCGTTGAACTTCGCGCATTCCCCTAGAACCGCGGCCGCGGTGTCGAGTCCTGCATCCTCGAGTCCAGGCAGCGCAGCCACCTCCTCCAGGCCTGCGAGTTCCTTCATCACGAAGAGCATGTCCTTGACAGGGGCGCGATAGCTCATGAGTGCTCTTCCGGGTTGGGGCTGTGATGGGGGCGATCCGGCGCAGGGACGAAGCCCGATGGGCGGCCGAGGATCGTCGCGCAGAGTCGGGCAGATCCTCGAACTCAGAGGGTCGAGACGAGTTCGGGCACCGCCGCGAACAGGTCGGCCTCCAAGCCGTAGTCGGCCACGCTGAAGATCGGCGCTTCGGCGTCCTTGTTGATGGCGACGATGACCTTGCTGTCCTTCATGCCGGCCAGGTGCTGGATCGCGCCGCTGATGCCGCAGGCGACGTACAGGCTGGGCGCAACGATCTTGCCCGTCTGCCCGACCTGCCAGTCATTCGGTGCGTAACCGGCGTCCACAGCCGCACGGCTCGCCCCCAGGGCCGCACCAAGCCGATCGGCCAGCGGGGTCAGCACTTCGGCGAACTTCTCGCTGCTGCCCAACGCACGGCCGCCAGAGACGATGACCTTGGCGGAGGTCAGCTCTGGACGCTCGAGCTTGGCAATCTCCGCGCCGAGAAAGCTCGACGTGCCCGTATCTCCCACCGTGGCAACTGCCTCGATCGGGGCCGAGTCGGCGGAGACACCCGCCGCATCGAAGCCCGTGGTTCGCACGGTGATCACCTTGACCGCATCGATGCTCTGCACGGTAGCGATCGCGTTGCCCGCGTAGATCGGACGCTCGAAGGTATCCGGCGCAATCACCCGCGTGGCATCACTGATCTGGGCCACATCCAGCAAGGCCGCAACCCTTGGGGCGACATTCTTGCCGCTGGCCGTCGCCGCGAACAAGAGATGGCTGTAGCCACTCGCCACCGCCAGCACTTGCGCAGCCAGATTCTCCGCGAGGCCATGCGCCAGAGATGGCGCGTCGGCGTGCAGGACCTTCGCCACACCCTCTATCTGCGCAGCCTGCCGCGCCGCTGCACCGGCGGCGGCGCCTGCCACGAGCACGTGGACCTCGGCATCGCATTGGAGCGCGGCTGTGACCGTGTTCAACGTGGCCGGCTTGACCGATGCGTTATCGTGTTCCGCGATGACAAGTACGCTCATGAGCTCTTCCCCTCAGATCACTTTGGCTTCGTTCTTCAACTTGGCCACGAGCGTGGCCACATCCGGCACCTTGACCCCAGCGCCACGCTTGGGCGGCTCAGCAACCTTCAGGGTTCGGATCCGTGGGGAGACGTCCACCCCCAGATCGGCGGGCTTCACGACATCGAGAGGCTTCTTCTTCGCCTTCATGATGTTGGGCAGGGTGACGTAGCGCGGCTCGTTCAGTCGAAGATCCGTCGTCACCACCGCCGGCAGCGTCAACGCCAGGGTCTCGAGCCCCCCATCCACCTCGCGCGTCACTCGCACGGAGCCGTCCGCGACTTCCACCCGGCTGGCGAAGGTGGCCTGAGGCAGTCCCGAAAGCGCGGCGAGCATCTGGCCGGTCTGGTTGCAGTCATCGTCAATGGCCTGCTTGCCGAGAATCACCAGTCCTGGTTGCTCTCGGTCGACCAGCGCCTTCAGGAGCTTGGCCACCGCCAGTGGCTGCAGTTCTTCGGCGCACTCGACCAGGATCGCTCGATCGGCCCCGATGGCCATCGCCGTACGCAGGGTCTCCTGACATTGGGTGACCCCACAGGAAACGGCAATCACCTCCGAGGCTACGCCCTTTTCCTTCAAGCGAACCGCTTCCTCGATGGCGATCTCGTCGAAGGGGTTCATGCTCATCTTGACGTTGGCAATGTCCACGCCCGTGCCGTCACTCCTGACGCGCACCTTCACGTTGTAATCGACGACCCGCTTGACGGGGACCAGCACCTTCATGTCCGAACACTCCTGGCTGATTGACGTTCACGTCAATCTTCAATTCTATGCGGCGCACTCTGCTGGAGCGTCCAGCGTGGCTTGGCAGGCCTGATGCCCACTGGGTGCGCTCAGTTCAAGCTCCGGGCTTGCGCGATACCGCGGGCAACATCCACACGACGAAGGATCAGCGCCCCGACGATGAAGAAGAGGCCCGTCGACAGGATCGCCCACCGATGATTGCCGCCACTCAGCCAGGTCACCAGTCCGTAGGTCATCGGGCCGATGATGGCGGAGACGCGTACCGCGAACGTCCACAAGCCGTAGAACTCGGCGCGACGCCGCGCGGGAGCGAGCAGTCCGGCCATCGCGCGACCTGCCGACTGGCTGGACCCCATGCACAGGCCAGCGAGCACGGCAGCCATCCAGAACAGGCCTGGTCCCGTGGCCAGCGCTGCGAGTCCGGTCATGACAGTCCACCCTGCAAGGGTCAGACCCAGCGCGCGACGATGGCCGATGCGGTCCTGGTAGTGGCCGAAGGCGAAGGCGCCAACAGCGGCCGCGATGTTCACCAGGAAGATCAGCATCATGGTCTGTGTCTGACGAAAACCGAGCACCTGCTCGGCGTACACCGCCGCCAGTGCGACAACAACGGAGATGCCAGCCTGGTACGCCACCGCACAGATCAGCAGCGCGTTGAAATCCCCGAACTCCCGCGATTGTCGCCAAGCCGTCGCGAGTCTCCTGAAGGCCTGCGCGACGGAAGACCGGACGCGCATCGAGGCACGCTGTTCGGGCGCGTCGCCAGCAAATGGGCGCTCACGCAGGAACACGAAGGTGGGTAAGCTGGCCAGCGCGAACACAGCTGCGGTCAACAGCATCGTCACCGGTACGAAATGCGTGACAGACAAGCCACGGGCTTGCGCGGACAGGACATACGCCAGGCTCAGACCCAGGGTGAGCATCCCACCGAGATAACCGAAACTCCAGCCCCAGCCCGAGACCTTGCCGATGGCCTGCGGACGAGCCAATTCCGGCAGGAAGGCCGCGATGAGAGACTCGCCGATGGTGAAACAGGCGCTGGAGATCACCACCGCGAGCACAGCCAGTCCGATCGACCCCGGGCCAGCCAGTGCCAGCAGCGCGGTCGATCCCACGCAAGTCGCCGTCGTCCAGACAAGCAGGCGCTTCTTTGCCCCGTGCCGGTCGGCGTACGCCCCGATGGAGGGCATCAGGAGCATGACGATCAGGCTGGACAGGGCGAGAGTGGCTGTCCATGCAAGCGTGGCCCACTCGGCACCGCCAGCCACGACGCCGACGAAGTAGGCATTGAAGACTGCCGTGAGGACCACCGTGGTGTAGCCCGAATTGGCGAAGTCGTACATCGCCCAGCCGAACACCTCGCGCCGGCGGACACCGTCGTTGAGCACAGACCCGGGCTGCATCTCGGAGGCACCTCCTCGACAGAGATCCTGTGGGCATGGTGCCCGGAGCGGGGATCGAACCCGCATGTCCCCTGTCGAGGGACGGCGGATTTTAAGTCCGCTGCGTATACCGGTTTCGCCATCCGGGCGGCGACGGGATCATGACCAACGGATCCCAGTAAAGACCAACCAATCCCAGGGATGTGGACACCACATGCCACACAACCCTGTTCGGGTCGAGCCGCCTCATTCGTGGCTGACCTCGCTTCGAGCGAAGCGCCGGCCCGCGACACTTGGAGGTGGAGGCGCGGCCCGGAGTCGAACCGGGCTAGACGGATTTGCAATCCGTTGCATAACCGCTTTGCTACCGCGCCTGGGTCACGCTGAGAAAAAAGGGAAGCATGAGCTTCCCTTTTGTACAGCTAAATTGCCGCATTGTATGGAGCGGGAAACGAGGCTCGAACTCGCGACCTCAACCTTGGCAAGGTTGCGCTCTACCAACTGAGCTATTCCCGCGTCAAGACAGCAGTATAGCAAGACTTTGCGCTTCTGCGCAAGTCCCGCGATCGATCAGTGAGGCAAGGCGTCCCCAGCAGGACGAACCACCTCGGCGGCAGCGGCGACCGTCGTGTCGACCGCCGGCTTCAGGACGACGTCGTCATCGGGCAAAGCGACCGGCGCAGTCTCGAGCGCTACTTCGAGAACCTTGTCGATCCAGCGCACTGGCACGATCTCGAGCTGGTTCTTCGCATTCTCGGGAATCTCCTGCAGATCCTTGACGTTCTCCTCGGGGATCAGCACCTTCTTCACCCCACCACGCAAGGCGGCGAGAAGCTTCTCCTTCAGCCCACCGATGGCGGTGACCTCGCCACGCAGCGTGATTTCACCGGTCATCGCCACATCTGCCCGCACCGGAATACCGGTGAGAGCGGAGACGAATGCCGTTGTCATGGCGATGCCGGCACTGGGTCCGTCCTTTGGCGTTGCTCCATCCGGCACATGGATATGGATGTCGCGCTTGTCGAACAGCTCATCCTTGATGCCCAGCCGACGAGCGCGGGAACGCACCACCGAACGTGCGGCCTCGACGGACTCCTTCATGACATCGCCCAGCGAACCGGTACGGATGATGTTCCCCTTGCCGGGCATGACGGCCGCCTCGATCGTCAGCAAGTCACCACCCACCTCCGTCCACGCCAATCCGACGACCTGACCGACCTGATTGGTCTTCTCGGTACGCCCGAAGTCGTACTTGCGCACACCGAGGAAGTCGTTGAGGTTGTCCTCCCTGACGACGACCGTCCCCTCGTACTTCTTCAGTTGGATACCCTTGACCACCTTGCGGCAGATCTTGGAGATCTCACGCTCGAGAGAGCGCACACCCGCCTCCCGGGTGTAGTAACGAATGATGGCGCGGATGGCTTCCTCGGTGAGGTCCATCTCAGACTCACGCACGCCGTTGTTCTTCTGCTGCTTGGGCAGGAGGTAGCGTTGCGCGATGCTGAGCTTCTCGTCCTCTGTGTAGCCGGCCAGGCGGATGACTTCCATCCGGTCGAGCAGCGCCGGCGGGATGTTCATCGAGTTGGACGTGGCTACGAACATCACGTCCGAGAGATCGAAGTCGACCTCGACGTAATGGTCGCTGAAGGTGTGATTCTGTTCCGGATCCAGCACTTCGAGCAGCGCCGAGGACGGGTCACCCCGGAAGTCCATGCCCAGCTTGTCGATCTCGTCAAGCAAGAACAGCGGATTGCGCGTGCCCACCTTGGTCAGGCTCTGCAAGACCTTGCCCGGCATCGATCCGATGTAGGTGCGGCGATGCCCCCGGATCTCGGCTTCATCGCGAACCCCACCCAGAGCCATGCGCACAAACTTGCGGCCAGTGGCTCGCGCCACGCTCTGCCCCAGAGACGTCTTGCCCACACCGGGAGGGCCGACGAGACACATGATCGGCGCCTTGACCTTGTCGACACGCTGTTGCACGGCCAAGTACTCGAGGATCCGCTCCTTGACCTTCTCCAATCCGAAGTGATCTTCGTTCAGCACAGCCTCGGCATTGCCGAGATCGTGCTTGACCTTGCCGCGCTTGGCCCAAGGCAGATTGACGAGGACGTCAATGTAGTTTCGCACCACGGTCGCTTCAGCCGACATCGGTGACATCAGCTTGAGTTTCTTCAACTCGCCTTCGGCCTTCTTGCGCGCCTCCTTGGGCATGCGGGCGGCCTTGATCTTCTTCTCGAGTTCCTCGAGATCAGCACCCTCCTCGCCGTCGCCAAGCTCCTTCTGGATAGCTTTGACCTGCTCGTTCAGGTAGTACTCACGCTGACTCTTCTCCATCTGCCGCTTGACACGACCACGGATGCGCTTTTCCACCTGAAGGATGTCGACTTCGTGCTCCAGCAGTTCGAGCAGTTTCTCGAGCCGCTTGGCCACCAGGAACAGGTCGAGCACCGACTGCTTGGCGTCAAGCTTCAAGGGCAGATGCGCCGCGATCGTGTCGGCCAGACGACCCGGATCGTCGATCCCGGCGATGGACGTCAGGATCTCCGGCGGGATCTTCTTGTTCAACTTGACGTACTGGTCGAACTGCTGCGTGACCGCACGGCGCAGCGCCTCGATCTCCGGGTTTCCCTCGCCTTGCGGGGGCACTGGCGTCACGTCCCCGACGAAGAACTCCCCCTCGTCACGAACGCGTTGTGTCGTGGCACGCTGTATGCCCTCGACCAGCACCTTGACGGTCCCATCGGGCAGCTTGAGCATCTGCAGGATGCTCGAAACGCAACCCACCTCGAACATGTCCTCCGGCTTGGGCTCATCCTTGCCGGCGGCTTTTTGCGCGACCAGCATGATCTGCCGTCCGGACTCCATGGCGGCTTCCAGCGCCTTGATCGACTTCGGTCGCCCCACGAACAGCGGGATGACCATGTGCGGGAACACCACGACGTCGCGCAATGGCAACAACGGCAAGGTGATCGGCGCGGCAGGGAGCACGGGATGACCTGACATGAATGACCTCACTTTCCCGATCCCACATGGGGATCCACGCGGCAGTTGCAAGCGCTGGGTTCAGGCAACGAAATGTCGCAGACCCGGCACGGTGCCGCCAGACACCCTGCAGTCTCAGGCACTGGCCTTCAAGGGCTCGCGGTAAACAAGAAGGGGTTTCGCGCCCTCTTCGATGATGTGGTCGTCGATGACCACCTTCTCCACACCTTCGAGTGTGGGAAGTTCGAACATGGTGTCGATCAACGCTTGCTCGAGGATCGAGCGCAACCCTCGAGCGCCTGTCTTGCGCGCCAGCGCCTTGCGCGCGATGGAGGCCAGCGCGGAGGGCCGAATCTCCAGGTCCACGCCGTCCATGGAGAACAGGCGCTGGTACTGCTTGAGCAGAGCGTTCTTGGGCTCCGTCAAGATCTGCACGAGTGCGCCCTCGGTCAACTCCCCGAGTGTGGCCACCACGGGCAAACGTCCGACGAGTTCCGGGATCAAGCCGAACTTGATCAGGTCCTCGGGCTCGACCTCGCGGAACATCTCCGAGACCCGCTTCTCTGTCTTGCTGTGAACGGTCGCCGCGAAGCCGATGCCCGACTTCTCGGTACGGTTCTGGATGACCTTCTCGAGGCCGTCGAAAGCTCCGCCGCAGATGAACAGGATGTTGGTCGTGTCGATCTGGAGGAAGTCCTGGTTCGGATGCTTGCGCCCACCCTGCGGCGGCACGCTCGCCATCGTGCCTTCGACCAGCTTCAGCAGCGCCTGCTGAACCCCTTCACCGGAGACGTCCCGGGTGATGCTGGGGTTGTCAGCCTTGCGACTGATCTTGTCGATCTCGTCGATGTAGACGATGCCTCGCTGCGCGCGCTCGACATCATAGTTGCAGTTCTGCAACAGTTTCTGGATGATGTTCTCGACGTCCTCGCCGACATAGCCCGCTTCCGTCAGGGTCGTGGCGTCGGCGATGACGAAAGGGACGTTCAGCAACCGGGCCAGCGTCTGCGCCAGCAAGGTCTTGCCGGAACCCGTGGGACCGATCAGGAGGATGTTGCTCTTCGAAAGCTCGACTTCGTCCTTAGAGGACCCAAGGTGCTTGAGACGCTTGTAGTGGTTGTAGACAGCCACGGACAGGATGCGCTTGGCAACATCCTGCCCGATGACGTACTGGTCGAGCGTGGACTTGATCTCGCTGGGGATGGGCAGATCCGAGCGTGCGGACTTGCCTGCAGCGGCTTCGGCGGGCGCCTCGTCACGGATGATGTCGTTGCACAACTCGATGCACTCGTCGCAGATGAAGACCGATGGCCCTGCGATGAGCTTCTTGACCTCGTGCTGACTCTTCCCGCAGAACGAGCAGTAGAGGACCTTCTCGCCGGAGCTACCCTTCTTTTCGGCCATATCTGTGCGCGCACCCGTCGTCTGATGTGGAAATGTGTTTCGATGATAGACGAAGCCGCGCTGCCATCGAGCGGCGAAAAAGGCGGGACTACACGCCCGCTCCCAGCGCCTCAGCCGGGCCGGCGCTCCAGGACCTGGTCGATCAGCCCGTAGTCCTTGGCTTCAGTCGGCGACATGAAGAAGTCCCGCTCCATGTCTGACGTGATCTTCTCGATCGACTGACCGGTCCGCTCGGCGTAGATCCGGTTGAGTTGCTCACGCGTCTTCAGGATCTCCCGGGCGTGGATCTCGATGTCAGTCGCCTGACCCTGCGCGCCCCCGGAGGGCTGATGGATCATCACCTTGGCATTGGGCAGCGCCGCCCGCTTGCCTTTCGCGCCTGCCATCAGCAGGAAGGATCCCATGCTGGCCGCCATTCCCAAGCACAAGGTCGACACATCGGGCTTGATGAACTGCATCGTGTCGTAGATCGCCAGCCCAGCGCTGACACTGCCGCCGGGCGAGTTGATGTACAGGAAGATGTCCTTGTCCGGGTTCTCGCTCTCCAGGAAGAGCATCTGCGCGACCACCAGGTTGGCACTCTGGTCATTGACCGGACCGACGAGGAAAACGATGCGCTCGCGCAGCAGGCGGCTGTAGATGTCGTAGGCACGCTCGCCCCGCCCCGACTGCTCGATGACGATGGGCACCATGCCCAGCCCGGTCGTGTCCAATGCGCTCATCGTGAACCTTTCTAGTGGGTGTCGGACCTGTCGGCGCGCCTCGCTCAAGCGGCAGCCATCACCTGGTCGAACGGAAGCGCTTTCTCGCTGACGCGGGCACGCGACAGAACGTGCTCGGTGACATTGTTCTCGACGACCACCGCCTCGACCTCGGCCATGCGCTGACGGTCACCCAGGTAATGGCGCATCACCTCAGCCGGCTTCTCGTAGCTCTGGCTGATCTCCTCGAGATGCTTCTGCAATTGATCGGGCTTCGCGCGCAGGCCCTCAACCCGGACGAGTTCCGACATGATCAGGCCCAGCCGAACCCGCCGCTCAGCCTGGGCTGTGAACATCTCTGCGGGCAGACCCACCTTATCGGCGTCCTTGACGCCCCGCTCGCGCAAATCAGCGCGAGTGGACTCGGTCAGGCGCTCGACTTCGGCATCGACCAGCGCCTTGGGCAACTCAAGCTCACTGACCTTGACCAAGGCATCCAGCACCGCAGCTTTGTTACGAGCCATGACGCGGAACTTCAACTCGCGCTCGAGATTGCGCCGGACGTCGGCTCGGAGCGCATCGACACTGCCGTCGGCGATGCCGAGGGAACGCACGAAAGCCTCGTCGACCTCGGGTAACTGGGCAGCCTCGATCTTGTTCATCGTCACAAGGAAGTCCGCCTCCTTGCCTGCTACCTCTTGGCCGTGGTAGTCAGCGGGGAACTGCAGCGGGAAGGTCTTGCTGTCGCCCACACGCATGCCGCGCACCGCCTGATCGAACTGCGGCAGCATCTGCCCTTCACCGATGATGAACTGGAAGCCCTTGGCCTGCCCCCCGGCGAACGGCGTGCCGTCGATGGTGCCGGAGAAATCGATCGTCACCCGATCGGTCTCCTGCGCGCCGTCGGCAGAGGGACGCTGGGAGAAGGTGCGACGCTGGCGCCTGAGGATGTCGATCGTGCGGTCGATGGCCTCGTCGGTGACCTCTGACGACACCCGCTCGATCTCGCATGCCGACAGATCGCCGATGCGGACCTCCGGGTAGACCTCGAAAGTGGCGTCGAACGCCAGATGCCCATCGGGAGCCTGCTCGTTCTGCTCGATACGTGGGGTGCCCGCCACACGCAGGCTGGCCTCCTGCGCAGCATCGGCGAAGGCCTTGCCCACCCGGTCGTTGACGACCTCGTACTGGACCGAATAGCCGTAGCGCTGCGCGACGACGGACATCGGCACCTTGCCAGGGCGGAAGCCCGCGGCCTTGACCGTGCGGGACAGCTTCTTCAGCCGCGTATCGACCTCCGCGGCGATCTCGCTGGCCGACAAGGTCAGCGTGACGCGGCGTTGCAGTTTCTCGAGAACTTCGACGTTGACGGCCATGGGGATCTCTGGTGGCGGTTGGCAAGGGGGCGTGGTGCGCGGGGCCGGACTCGAACCGGCACGCCTGTGAGGGCGTCAGGACCTAAACCTGGTGCGTCTACCAATTTCGCCACCCGCGCAGGACTGTGGGACATGAGGCATGCGCCCGCTGCAAAGTGCTGCGGCAGGGCGCATGGTGGACGCAAACCGTGCATTTTAGCCGTTCAGCGGTCACGAGGGACCGGCACTGCGGCGCATCGCCACTGCGGGACAATATGAATGTGGGCACTGGACATTACGAGAACTTTCCGGTCGCGTCGGTGCTGTGCCCGCCGCACCTGCGCGGCGCCGTGCTGGCGATCTATCGATACGCCCGAACAGCCGACGACATCGCAGATGAGGGCGTGCAGAGCCCTCAGGCCCGCAGTGACGCCTTGCGGGCCTATCGCGACGACCTCGACGCGATCTACGACGGACGCCCAGCGTCAGGGCGCTGGACGACGGTCTTCCAGCCCTTGCGCACCGCCGTTGAGCACCACGATCTGCCCCGACAACCGCTGGACGACCTGCTCAGTGCGTTCATGCAGGACGTACAAAACCCCGTCTACCCGACACGTCAGGCGCTCCTCGACTATTGCTCTCGATCGGCGAACCCGGTGGGTCGCCTGTTGTTGCACCTGCACGGGATCGATCAACCTGTGCGCCTTCGGCAGTCGGATCACATCTGCACCGCGCTGCAACTGATCAATTTCTGGCAGGACCTCAGCATCGACCTGCCGCGGGGGCGGATCTATCTTCCACTGGAAGACGCACACCGTCACCGCGTGACCCTGGACGACCCCGCGCAACTGGGCAACAGCCCGCACACCCGACGGCTCGTGCACGACTTGTGCGAATGGGCAGCCCGTGAAATGCATCTGGGCGCGCCACTGGCCTGCTGCCTGCCCGGGCGGATCGGATGGGAACTGCGCCTGGTCGTGCAGGGCGGCCTGCGGGTGTTGGACAGGATTCGCGTACTGCGTTTCGGTACCGTGACGACCCGTCCGGTCCTGGGCGCAGCCGACTGGCCAACGATGATATGGCGCAGCCTGCGCATGCGCTCCACCACCGAACGGGCAGAGGCATGACACCACAGCAATACGTCCAGGACAAGGCTGCGAGAAGCGGGTCGAGCTTCTACTACGCCTTCCTGTTCCTGCCAGCCCGCCGTCGTGGCGCGATCACCGCGTTCTATGCGTTTTGCAGGGAAGTGGACGACGTCGTCGACGAGGTCTCGGACCCTTCCGTTGCAAGCGCCAAACTCGCTTGGTGGCGACAGGAGGTGGCTCGGGCCTTCTCGGGAACGCCAGAGCATCCGGTGATGAAGGCGTTGATGCCTCTCGTCGAGGACTTCGGCATCGAACGACGACATCTGGACGGCGTGATCGACGGCTGCGAAATCGATTTGATCCAGTCACGCTTTCTCGACTACCCGGGACTGCAGCGTTACTGTCACCTCGTGGCAGGACTGGTCGGCGAAGTCGCCTGCAACATCTTCGGCCGTCGCAGCGAGGCCACGGTCTCCTACGCACACCGGCTCGGTCTGGCGATGCAGTTGACCAACATCATCCGGGACGTCGGTGACGACGCTCGGCGCGGGCGCATCTACCTCCCGATGTCCGAGCTCGCACAGTTCGGTGTCAAGGCCCAGGAGTTGCTGGTGCGACATGCCCCATGGGGCTACAGCGAGCGATTCGATGCCTTGATGCGGCATCAAGCCCGACGCGCTCACGCCCTGTATGACGAGGCCCTCGCGCTGCTGCCCGACGAAGACCGCATCACGCAGAAGCCCGGGTTGATGATGGCCGAGATCTACCGCACGCTGCTGCGCGAGATCGAGCGCGGCGGTTTCCGTGTCCTGCACCAGCGCATCTCACTGACCCCTGTGCGCAAACTATGGATTGCCGCGCGGGTCCAATGGCGCAACCCTTGACCCCGGCATCCGGCGAGCACGCCGCGACTTCGCGACCGACGGTCGTCGTGGTCGGTGGCGGCTGGGCTGGCCTTTCAGCCGCGGTGGAACTGTGTGCAGCGGGGTGTCACGTCAGACTGCTGGAGATGGCGCCGCAACTCGGGGGGCGTGCGCGCTCGCTGCAACGCAACGGTTGGGTTCTGGACAATGGCCAGCACATCCTCATCGGCGCTTACCGCGAGACACTGGCCTTGATGCGTCGAGTCGGGCTGGACCCAGATGTGTTGCTGGAGCGGGTACCGCTGGCCCTGCCAGATGTAGGCGGACACGGTCTGCGCCTGAGACCGGGTCCCGTGCTGCCGCGCATCGTGCAGGCGGTGATGCAGCAGCGTCAGTGGTCCTTGAAGGATCGTCTCGGCTTCCTGGCGCGTGCGAGCGCCTGGTTGGCGCCAGGAGCGCACTGCGACCCGACGCTGACAGTCGACCAGTGGACAGCGGGCATGCCGGAACGCGTGCGGCAGGAAGTGATCGACCCCCTGTGCGTGTCCGCTCTCAACACGCCCTCCTCCCAGGCCAGTGCCAGCGTGTTCCTTCGCGTTCTTCGCGATGCCTTGCTGGGTGGCGCAGGCAGTGCCGATCTGCTGTTGCCCCGGCGCCCCCTGGTCGACCTGCTGCCCCTGGCTGCGCAGACCTGGCTGGCATCTCGTGGAGCCACCATCGACTTGCGGACGCGGGCGCAACAGTTGGAACGGTGCGACCGGGGCTGGCGCGTCAACGGATCGGAGGTCGATGCCATCGTCTTGGCATGCCACTCCAGGGAAGCGGCACGTCTAGTCCACGTGCACGATCCCATTTGGTCGAGTACCGCGTCCGCTATGCCCCACGCCGCCATCCTGACCGTCTACGCACAGTGGGACAACGCAGCCCTGCCGCACCTCCCGATGGCGCGCCTGGACGACGGACCGGCACAGTTCGTCTTCGATCACGGACGCTTGTCCGGGCGGCCTGGCCTTCTGGCCTGCGTCGTCAGTGCGGCACGCACCGAGCGCACCGACGGGGCTGATGGCCACCTGGAATCCGACGTCCTGTCCCAGTTGCAGCGAGCACTCCCGCCTGGAACCGATACTTCTCCCAGACTGGTCGCTTCCATCCTGGAGAAACAGGCCACCTTGAGCTGCGTTCCAGGACTGCGCCGCCCCCCGCCCACCATCGCCCACGGGCTCGTGGCCGCAGGTGACTACATCGAGGGCCCCTATCCCTCAACACTGGAGGGTGCCGTCCTCTCCGGCATCGCAGCCGCCAGGACGGTTCTCGCCCTGCCTCGACGCGAAGGCGCACTTTCATCATGCAGGACATGATGTCAAAATGTGAGACTGTTTCATGGCCAGGCGCGAGCACACCTCCACCCCGGCGATCCAGGTTCTGGAGCGCACGTTTCGTCTGCTCGACGTGCTGGCGTCGCAGCAAGACCCGGTGTCGTTGAAAGTGCTCAGCGAGCGGACCGGGCTCCACCCCTCCACGGCCCACCGCATCCTCAACGACCTGGCGATCGGTCGACTGGTCGATCGCCCGGAGGCCGGAAGTTATCGGCTGGGAATGAGGCTTCTCGAATTGGGAAACCTGGTGAAGGCGCGGCTGGATGTCCGTGAGGCGGCCTTGGGTCCGATGCGCGAACTCCATCGCCTTACCCAGCAACCAGTGAGCCTCTCGATGCGGCAAGGCGACGAGATCGTCTACGTCGAGCGCGCGTACAGCGAACGTTCGGGCATGCAGGTCGTCCGCGCCATCGGCGGGAGGGCGCCGCTGCATCTCACGTCGGTTGGGAAGCTCTTCCTGGCCGACGACGACTCCGCACGCGTTCGGGCCTACGCCACCCGCACCGGTCTACGGGGGCACACTCGAAACAGCATCACCGAGTTGGTCCGACTGGAACGAGAGCTTGCATCCGTCAGAGCATCAGGGCACGCACGAGACGACGAGGAACTCGAACTCGGGGTGAGATGCATGGCCGCGGGCATCTACGACGATCAGAGTCGCCTCGTCGCAGGACTTTCGATCTCTGCGCCCGCAGACCGTTTGGACGAGGCATGGTTGGAGCGGGTCAAGGGAACCGCACGCGAGATCTCCCACGCGCTGGGCCATCATCCGTCTTGAACGTCACAGGCGATCGGAGCGCGTGAGCGATCGCCGTTCGCTCGCCGAAAAGCCTCAGCGCAAACCCGTGCTCCTCGCGATGTCCGCTTCGGCCGGCAAATGCGCTGTCACCCAGCGTCGAAGGCGCTCGGCGTCGCCGAACCGCGAATACTTGCCCGCCGAGTCCAGCAGTACCATGATCAACCTGCGTCCGGCATGTTGTGTCTGCATCACCACGCAACGCCCTGCCTCGGAGATGTAACCGGTCTTCTGCAGATCGATATCCCAGGAAGGATTGCGGACGAGCACGTTGGTGTTCCGGAACTCCAGCACCTGACGACCTACAGCGACCGACGTGCCTTCATCGGTGGACATTTCACGGATCAGCGAGTAGCCCGCAGCCGCCTTGACGAGGATGGACAAATCCACCGCGCTCGACTGGTTGCCACTGGAGAGCCCCGTAGGCTCGACATAGCGGGTGCTCTTCATGCCCAGCTCGGCCGCTTTTCGATTCATTGCCGATACGAAGGCATCCATCCCACCGGGGTGATGTCGGCCCAGTGCATGCGCAGCCCGGTTCTCCGAAGACATCAACGCCAAATGCAACATTTGACCGCGAGTGAGTCTGGAGCCGACCTGCAGCCTCGACCGACTGCCTTTCTCGGTGTCGACATCGGCCTGAGACACCGACAACACTTCGTCCAATGGAAGACCGGATTCGACAACGACAATCGCTGTCATCAGCTTGGTGATGGAGGCGATCGGCAACACCGCCTGTGAATTCTTGCTGAACAGAACCTCGTCGGTGTCTTGATCGACAACGAGGGCGACGCTGGAATGCAGATCGAGCGGGTCAGGCGTGCTCTGGAGTCCGGCCAGATGGCCGAAAGACGGCCGCGCCTGCATGGCCACCGTGTGCACCCGTGCGGAACTTGGTCGGGCAGAGGCCGAGCGGGACTTGACTCGGGCCTTGGCCACAGGCTTTGCAGGCTTGCGTTGTGGCGTTGCACGCGCGGCCTTCGCAGGCCGGGAAGACGCGTCTGCGGAAGGACGCGATTTAGACGACGCGTGAACCGGTGAAACCTGCGCCAAGCCGAACAGCAGGCACATGCTGACCAATGCAGCGCCGAGGCGGCGCGTCAACCCTGCCGGGACATCCCGAACGCTGAATCCCATGACCTGCGGCCCGTATCAAAACCCCAGTGTACGGGAGGCGGGCACTGCGCGCAAGATCATCGACTTGCACGCGAGTCCTCCAGTACAACGTTCCACTCGGCCCTGCCGCCGGAGACGCCACCAGCTTCCTGCCGCCGTCTCCTTGCAGCATCAACGCCCAACCGCAGGTCAGCCCTGGGCAGCCACCCGCTCCGTCTTGCTGTGCAGCTTGTTGAGTGCCGCGAGATACGCTTTCGCGGAGGCGACCACGATGTCCGGATCGGCCCCGACACCGTTGACCACTCGTCCCCCGAGTTGCAGACGCACCGTCACCTCGCCCTGCGACTCGGTGCTGCCCGACGTGATGGCATTGACCGAGTACAGCATGAGCTCTGCGCCGGACGCCACCCGCGACTCGATGGCCTTGAGGCTGGCGTCGACCGGCCCGTTGCCGTCACTGGAAGCACTCCACTCCTGACTTCCAGCCGCGAAGGTGACACTGGCGTGGGGCCGCTCACCCATCTCGGAGCGCTGCGACAACGACAGCAAGCGATAGTGTTCCTGCTCGCTCGTCACGCTCTCATCGGCCACCAGCGCGATGATGTCCTCGTCGAAAATCTCGCTCTTGCGATCAGCCAGGTCTTTGAACCGGGCAAACGCCGCATTGACCTCGGATTCCGACTCGAGTTCGACGCCCAGTTCGAGCAGCCTCTGCTTGAACGCATTGCGCCCGGAAAGCTTGCCCAACACGATGCGGTTCGCAGACCAACCCACGTCCTCGGCGCGCATGATCTCGTAGGTGTCGCGCGCCTTCAGCACGCCGTCCTGGTGGATGCCCGAAGCATGCGCGAAGGCGTTGGCGCCGACGACGGCTTTGTTAGGCTGCACGACGAAGCCCGTGGTCTGCGAGACCAGACGCGAGGTCGGCACGATGTGCGCGGCGTCGATGCCCACTTCCAGACCGAAGTAGTCCCGCCGCGTGCGGACGGCCATCACGACTTCCTCGAGCGAGCAGTTGCCTGCCCGCTCACCCAGGCCGTTGATCGTGCATTCGATCTGCCGCGCCCCCCCGATCGTCACACCGGCCAGGGAGTTCGCCACCGCCATGCCCAGATCGTTGTGGCAGTGGACCGACCACACCGCCCGATCCGAATTGGGGATGCGCGTGCGCAGGTCGCGAATGAACTGCCCGTAAAGCTCGGGGATCGCGTACCCCACGGTGTCCGGGATGTTGATCGTCGTTGCGCCCTCGGCAATCGCCGCTTCGAGGACACGGCACAGGAAATCCGGATCCGAGCGATAGCCGTCTTCAGGCGAGAACTCGACATCGGCACACAGGTTGCGGGCAAAGCGCACGGCCAGCCGCGCCTGTTCGTGGACCTGCTCGCGCGTCATGCGCAGCTTCTTTTCCATGTGCAGGTCGCTGGTCGCGATGAAGGTGTGGATGCGCGCGGAGGCAGCCCCCTGCAACGCCTCGGCGGCACGGGAGATGTCTCGGTCGTTCGCGCGGGCCAGCGAGCACACCGTGCTGTCCTTGACAGCACCGGCGATGGCCCTGACCGCTTCGAAATCACCATTGCTCGACGCTGCAAAACCCGCTTCGATGACATCCACGCGCAGGCGCTCGAGATGACGCGCGATGCGCAGTTTCTCCTCGCGGGTCATCGAGGCGCCGGGCGATTGCTCGCCATCGCGCAAAGTGGTGTCGAAGATGATCAGCTTGTCGGACATCGATTTCTCCTTGGGTCGGTGCACGCAGCCGGATGGAGGCATCCGCAAAAGGAAACGGCCCGCTGCGTGACGCTGGGCGGGCCGTCTTGGAAGGTGAACAGGGACGTAGCCGATCAGCGCGAGGAAACAGCCTCCCACGCTAGTAGCAGCTGGGCGTATTCAGACCTGTTCATTGCCTGAGAATGTAGCACATCACTGGTGCAGACCGCGCTCGTCAGGCTCATCCGTAGACGTCGCGATCACACTGACCGGGCGCCCCTTGGCTTTACGCACGGCGTACAGAACGTAGCCAGAGACCGCGTACAGCAGAAACAACGCAAACAGCACGATCGGCGGGTGCAGGTTGATGGCCGCGATACCCAACGCGACCGCGACGATGACGGCGAACGGGACCGTCCGGCGGCCGCCCACCACCTTGAAGCTGTAGTACGGGAGGTTGGTGACCATGGTGAGACCGGCGAAGAGGGTCACGCCGAAGGCCGTCCAGGCCAGCCAGCTCACGGAGTGCGCGTTACGCCAGCCACTGTCCTCCATCACGAAGATGAAACCAACCACCAAGGCGGCGGCAGCCGGGCTGGGCAAGCCCTGGAAGTACCGCTTGTCCACGACCCCGATATTGGTGTTGAATCTCGCCAGCCGCAGGGCGGCTGCGGCACAGAACACGAAAGCGGCGATCCAGCCAGGCTTGCCCAAGCCCTTCAGAGCCCACTCGTAGACGATCAGCCCGGGCGCGAGGCCGAAACTGACCATGTCGCAAAGGCTATCCATCTGCTCACCGAAGGCGCTCTGGGTGTTGGTCATGCGGGCGATCCGCCCGTCGAGACTGTCCAGCACCGCTGCGGTGAAGATGCCAATGGCCGAAGCTTCAAACCGGCCGTTCATCGCCATGACAACCGCGTAGAAGCCAGCGAACAAGGCCGACAGCGTCACCGCATTGGGCAACACATAGATCCCCTTGCGCCTGCGCGCCTGGGGATCTCCGCCATCGACGACGTCCGGCGGTTGCCCAGCCATGGTCAGTTGCGGCTGCGGTCAACCAGACGGTTGGCCTTGATCCAGGGCATCATCGCGCGCAGTTTCTCGCCGACCACCTCGATCTCGTGCTCGGCCATCAAGCGGCGACGCGACATCAGGGTCGGCGCCCCAGCGCGGTTCTCGAGGATGAAGCTCTTGGCGTACTCGCCGGTCTGGATGTCCTGGAGCACCTTCTTCATGACCTTCTTCGACTCGTCGGTGACGATGCGCGGGCCGGTGACGTACTCACCATACTCGGCATTGTTCGAGATCGAGTAGTTCATGTTGGCGATGCCGCCCTCGTAGATGAGGTCGACGATCAGCTTCACCTCGTGCAGGCATTCGAAATACGCCATCTCCTTGGCGTAGCCCGCCTCGACCAGCGTCTCGTAGCCGGCCTTGATGAGCTCGACGAGGCCGCCGCACAGCACCACCTGCTCGCCGAACAGGTCGGTCTCGCACTCTTCCTTGAAGGTCGTCTCGATGA
>CAZFVH010000003.1:0-101905 GCA_964522465.1 uncultured Rubrivivax sp.
GGCGGGTTGTGTGGGCAGATGCGGTGCCACGCGCCACGGCACGGCACGGCACGGCTCGGCTCGGCTCGGCTCTGCTCTGCTCTGCTCTGCTCTGCTCGGCTCTGCTCTGCTCGGCTCGGCACCGCACCGGACGGAGAATGCCGCGGATCGCTTGCCCCCATCCTCGTCGGAGACTCTGCGGCTGCGCACCGGCACGGCCCGGGAGCACGCGGGGCGGCCGCCAGCCGTCCCGGGCACCTCGGGTCCCGTCGGGACGGCACGGGGTCCCGGGGGGCGCGGCCGTCCCGGGACCCCGCCCCCCCGAAGACGGGCGGGCAACGGCCACCGCGGCGGAACTCGAGGGCCCTCCCAGCACCTCGGCCAGGCCGGGGTGGATGGTGACACCGACTTTGCGAACACGATCGACAAGGAGACCCTGCAGATGGACACCGACGCCTGGTTCGACGGATTCGAGACGGTGGATGTCGAGATCGGCGGCATGAACGTGCACGCGCGCGTCGGGGGCGCCGCGGGCGCGCCGCCGGTGCTGCTGCTGCACGGCTTCCCGCAGACGCACGCGATGTGGCACCGCGTCGCCTGCGCGCTGGCGCCGCAGTTCCGCCTGGTGCTGCCCGACCTGCGCGGCTACGGCGACTCGGGCAAGCCGCCTGGCGGGGCCGACCACGCCGGCTACAGCAAGCGCGCGATGGCCGGCGATCTCATCGGCCTGATGCGCACGCTGGGGCATGAGCACTTCGCCGTGGCCGGCCACGACCGCGGCGGCCGGGTCGCGCACCGGCTGGCACTGGACCACCCGCAGGCGGTGCGGCGGCTGTGCGTGCTCGACATCGCGCCGACGCTGGACATGTACGCCGCCACCGACATGGCCTTCGCCCGCGCCTACTACCACTGGTTCCACCTGATCCAGCCCGCGCCACTGCCCGAGACGATGATCGGCGGCTGCGCGCGCGAGTACCTGCACGCCAAGCTCGGCGGCTGGGGCACGGGCGGCCTGGCGCATCTCGAGCCGCGCGCCCTGGCCGAGTACGAACGCTGCTTCTGCCGCCCCGAGGCCATCCACGCCGCCTGCGAGGACTACCGCGCCGCCGCCGGCATCGACCTCGAGCACGACCGCGCATCGCGCGCACAGGGGCAGCGCCTGGCCTGCGACCTGCGGGTGCTGTGGGGCGCACGCGGCGTCGTGCAGCGGCAGTTCGACCCGCTGGCGCTGTGGCGCGCGCAGTGCGACGGCACGGTCGACGGCCGGGCGCTGGACTGCGGCCATTTCCTGCCCGAGGAGCAGCCCGAGCAGACGGCCGCGGCGCTGAGCGAGTTCTTCGGGGGTTGAAGCCCCTGCGGCGGGCGGCCCGCGAAGACCCGCCGCGAAACGCTCCGGGCCGGCGGCGTCCCCGCGCGGCAAAGGCGCTGTCGCACACTTCGACTTGCGCCTTGCCGATGCGGAGCCCCGCCATGCCCCAGCCCGAACCCCGTCTCGCCGTCTACCAGCGCTGGCTCGAGCGCGAGCGAGGCCTGCGCTTCGACGACTACGACCAGCTCTGGCAGTGGTCCGTGCAGGATCTGGACGCCTTCTGGCAGTCGATCTGGGACTTCCACGGCGTGGCCTCTCCGACGCCCCACACCGCCGTGCTGGCCGAGGACCGGATGCCGGGCGCGCGCTGGTTCCCGGGCGCGCAGGTCAACTACACGCAGCAGGTGCTGCGCCACGCCGATGCGGCGCACGCCGCGGGTCATCCGGCCATCGTCTACGCCGACGAGGCGATGCTGGCGCAGGGCCGGGTGGGCGAGCGCTCGTGGCCCGATCTGCGCCGCCAGGTCGCGCACTTCGCCGCCGCGCTACGTCGCATGGGCGTGCAGCGCGGCGACCGCGTCTGCGCCGTGCTGCCGAACACGCCGCAGACCGCGGCCGCCTTTCTGGCGGTGGTGGGCATCGGCGCGGTGTGGAGCATCTGCTCGCCCGAGATGGGGCCGATGGCGGTGCTGGACCGCTTCCGCCAGATCGAGCCGGTGGTGCTGCTGGCCTGCGACACCGTGGTCTGGGGCGGCGTCACGCACGACCGCCGGCCGCTGGTCGACGCCTTGCTGGCCGGCCTGCCCAGCGTGCGCCATGCCGTGCGGGGCACCCGGCTGGACGCGCTGCTGGCCGGCGAGCCCGCCGCCTGGACCGCAGTGCCGCCCGACAGGGCGGCGCCGGGCCACGACGGCCCCGCGCCGCCGCCGCCCGAGGCCTTCACGCCCGAGTGGCTGCCCTTCGAGCACCCGCTGTGGATCGTCTACTCCAGCGGCACCACCGGCCTGCCCAAACCCATCGTCCACGGCCACGGCGGGCTGATGCTGGTGCTGCTGAACGCCAACCTGCACAATGACCTCGGCCCGACGGTGGAGACCGGCGAGCGCTTCCACTGGTTCAGCACCACCGGCTGGATCATGTGGAACATCCAGGTGTCGGCGCTGCTGGGCGGCACGACGGCCTGCCTGTTCGACGGCAGCCCGTCCGCGCCGCGGGGCGCGGGCTCGCCGGCTGCGGCAGGGCCCGACGCGGTCGCTCCCGGCGCGGCGGCACCGGGGCCCTGCCCACCGGGCGCCGGTGTCCCCACTGTCCCCACGGTCCCCGCAGCGCCCACCGTCCCCGGCGCTCCCGACTGGACCACGCTGTGGCGCTTCGCCGCGTTGTCGAAGACCACCTTCTTCGGCGCCGGCGCCGCCTTCTACGCCAGTTGCCTCAAGGCCGACGTGCACCCGATGCAGGCGGCCGACCTGTCGGCACTGCGCGCCATCGGCTCCACCGGCTCGCCGCTGTCCGACGAGTGCCACGACTGGATCTGGGCGCGCTGCCCGCGCGTGGACGGGCAGCCGATCTGGATCGCCTCCATCAGCGGCGGCACCGACCTGGCCGGTGCTTTCGTCGGCGGCAACATCCAGTTGCCGCAGGTGCGCGGCCAGATGCAGTGCCGCTGGCTCGGCGCCGCGGTCGAGGCCTGGGACGAGCAAGGCCGTGCCGTCATCGACCAGGTGGGCGAGCTGGTGTGCACCCGCCCCATCCCCTCGATGCCGCTGTACTTCTGGGGCGACCCCGACGGCCGGCGTCTGCACGACAGCTACTTCGACATGTACCCGGGCGTCTGGCGCCACGGCGACTGGATCCGCATCACCCCGAAGGACCGCCCCGGCCCCGACGGCGTGCAGCCGGGCGCGCACGGCGCGGTGATCTACGGCCGCAGCGACGCCACCATCAACCGCCACGGCGTGCGCATGGGCACGTCCGAGCTCTACCGTGCCGTGGAGTCCCTGCCCGAGGTCCTGGACAGCCTGGTTGTCGACCTGGAGTACCTCGGCCGCGAAAGCTGGATGCCGCTGTTCGTGGTGCTACGCGAGGGCCTGACGCTGGACGAGGCGATGCGAACGCGCCTGAACACCGCCATCCGCAGCGCGCTGGGCCCGCGCTACCTGCCCAGCGAGATCATTCAGGTCAGCGCCGTACCGCGCACGCTGTCGGGCAAGAAGATGGAGCTGCCGGTACGCAAGTTGCTACTCGGCGCCGATCCGTCACGCGTGATGAACCGCGACGCGATGGCCAACGCCGACTGCGTGGCCTGGTACGTCGAATTTGCCCGGGCGCGGGGGGCTGGGGTGGCACGTGCAGTCGGCCAACGATGATGACGACCACCGGAGCCTACGGCACGTCAGAGGACGAAAGCACTCACTCCAAACCCTCACGGGAGATGGCGCGGACATCCCCCTCCAGGCAGACTCCTTAGATCGATCTTGGCGCAGCAGAAATCCCGGGGCCGACACAAGCGCTCAGGCTCTCAGGCTTTCGACTCGACCACCGCCGCGTTGACCATCGTGCGCAGCTCGCGCCGCACCGGGTACTGGCTGGACGGCATGTACTGGGTCAGGAAGACGACCGACAGGTCCTCCACCGGGTCGATCCAGAAGGCCGTGCTGGCGGCACCGCCCCACCAGTACTCGCCCTTCGAGCCAGCCACGCCGGTGCGCGCCACGTCGGTGGTCATCGCAAAGCCCAGGCCGAAGCCCATGCCGTGGTACATCGCCTCGCTGAACAGGCTCTTGGACAAATCGGCCAGGTCCCGGCCGCCGGGCAGGTGGTTCTGGCGCATCAGCCACACGGTCTTGGGGCCGAGCAGGCGCACGCCGTCCAGCGCGCCGCCGCGGCGCAGGCACTCGCAGAAGCGCAGGTAGTCGGCCGCGGTGCCCACCAGGCCGCCGCCGCCCGAAGGCGCGCTCGTTGGCTCGCGGAAGGTGCGGCCGGGCAGCGGCGCCAGGCCGCCCTGCGGGCGGGCCACGTAGCACTGCGCGAAGCGGTCGGCCTTGTCGTCGGGGCAGTGGAAGGCCGTGTCCACCATGCCCAGCGGGCCCAGGATGCGCTGCTGCAGGAAGTCGGCCAGCGGCTGACCCGAGATCTTCTCGATCAGGTGGCCCAGCACGTCGGTGGACACGCTGTAGTTGAAGGCGGTGCCGGGCGAGAACTCCAGCGGGATCTGGCCCAGCGCGTCGACAAAGCCCTGCAGGCCGGGCCCGCCCTCGGCGTTGCCGATCTCGAAGGGGTCGATCTTCAGCCGACGGTAGGCCGCGTCCACCATCGTGCGCATCTGGAAGCCGTAGGTCAGCCCCGAGGTGTGGCGCATCAGGTCGATCATGCGCATCGGTGCGTCGGTGGGGCGCGTCAGCCAACTGCCGCCCGACGCGCCCGGCAGGCCGGCGCCGCTGCCCACATACACGCCGAGGTCGCGCCACGACGGGATGAAGCGATGCACCGGGTCGTCCAGCGCCACCAGGCCCTCCTCGACCAGCATCATGAAGGCCACGCTGGTGATGGGCTTGGTCATCGAGTAGATGCGCACGATGGTGTCGTCGGCCATGGGCCGCGGGGCCACGCCCTCGGCCGGCAGCACCGCGTGGCCGAGCACGCTGTGGTGCACGACGGCCCCGTGGCGCGCCACCAGCAATTGCGCGCCGGGCAGCAGGCCGGAGGCCACGTACTTCTGGTTCAGGAAGCGGTCGATGCGGGCCAGGCGCTCGGCGCTCATGCCCTGGCTTTCGGGGGAGGCGGTGGGCAGCGGGGTCACACAGGGTCTCCGGGGTCGGTCGATCTTCGATGTTAAGACCGGCCGCCCGGACGTCCCCGCCCGCGGCCGCCGCGTGTCCTCAAGCCACCCGCGCCTGCACCACCCGCCCGGCCACCGCAAAAGCTCCGGCGCCGAGGTGGTGCAAGGTGTGCAGCGAGGGAAGGTCGTCACGGAAGGTCCAGCGCCCGCGCGAGAAGACCCGCGGATCGGCCGCCGCGGCGACCACCTCGCCGAAGCAGGTGTCGTAGGCCTCCTCGGTGTGGCGCTCGGGGATGAGCCGGCATTCCAGCCAGGCGCAGCAACCGTCCTCGAGCACCGGCAGGCCCAGCACCGGGCCGGGCGTCGGGGCCAGGCCGTGACGCATGAACTTGTCCTCGCCCTCGGGCAGGTCACGCCCGCTGTGGCTGCCCACGGCGTAGGTCAGGTCGGCCAGCGCCGCGCCCGGCACGCACAGCGCGAAGGCGCCGGAGGCGGCGACGAGGTCCCGCGTCCAGGTGCGCTTGTCGATGACCACGGCCACGCGCGGCGGCGTGAACTCCACCGGCATCGACCAGGCTGCAGCCATGACGTTGCGCCGCGCGCCGTGCGCGCTCGTCACGAGCACGGTCGGGCCGTGGTTGAGCAGGCGGCTGGCATGGGCGAGATCGACGGGGTGGAAGGTGTGCATGGAACAGGTCCAGGTGGGCAAAGGGGCCGCGGCGGGCGCGGTGGGAAGCACAATCGTCGGCACCTGCCGGCACGAGCGCCAGGGCGTCCCGGAAGGCAGGACAAGGCCGAGGCACGGCCGGCGCGGCACCCGATCCGACACATCCGAAGATACAGGAGACCCTCCCATGCTCACCCCTCAGGAAATCGAGCACTACCAGAGCCACGGCTACGTGGTCCCCGCGGGCTTCCGGCTGCCGCTGCAGACGGTGCAGGACATCCGCGCCGCGCACGAGCGGCTGGTGGCCCGCCTGCCGCAGTTCGCCGACTACTGCCCGATGGTGCTGGCACACGACACCGCCTTCCTGAACTGGGCGCGCGAGCCGGGCATCCTGGACATGGTCGAGCAGGTGATCGGGCCGGATTTCGCGCTGTGGAACTCCAGCTTCTTCGCCAAGCCGGCCTTCAAGGGCTCGCGCACGCCCTGGCACCAGGATGGCGAGTACTGGCCCATCCGCCCGCTGGCCACCTGCACGGTGTGGATCGCCTGCGACGACGCCACGCCCGAGAACGGCTGCCTGCGCGTGATCCGCGGCTCGCACCGGCGCAAGTCGCTGTACCGTCACAACCGCAACGACGGCCCGGGGCTGGCGCTGAACCAGGAGCTCGACCACAGCGAATACGACGAGCGCGACGCGGTGGACATCGTGCTGCAGACCGGGCAGGTGTCGCTGCACGACGTCTACCTGATCCACGGCTCGGAGCCCAACCGCTCGCCGAACCCGCGCCGCGGCATGACGCTGCGCTTCATGCCCACGAGCTCGGTCTTCGACCGCGAACTCGCGGACACGATGTTCAGGCAGAAGCAGCTCGGCGCCAACCACGCCGAGCGCACGGTCTACCTGATGCGCGGCCGCGACCTGAGCGGGCGCAACGACTTCAGGGTCCGGCGATAGGGCGAGGGCGGTCGGCTGTCGAAGCGGGGCCTTCACCGCCCGACACACGCCCGACACACGCCCGACGGCCTCCTGGATGACAGTCCACGGTTTGGATCGCCCGGCCCTGGACCGGGAGCTCATCGGCACGGTCATTGCACCACGGCCTGGATCACACTAGACTCGGGACACGAGGACCCGAGCAATGAAGAACATCACCTTCACGGCCGACGAAAGCCTCATCGAGGCAGCGCGGGAACAGGCGCGCGCGGACCAGACCACCCTGAACGAGCAGTTCCGCCAGTGGCTCGAGCAGTACGCGCGCAAGCGGCAGGCTGCCCGCGCCGCCGAGGTGATGGACCGCCTGGGGCGCTATGTCGCCAGCGGAGGCCGTGCCGCGTCGAGGGACGCGCTGAATGAGCGCCGCTGACTTCCTCGACACCAACATCCTCGTCTACGCCGTCGACCTGGACAGCCCGGACAAACGCCCGGTCGCGCAGCGGCTCGTCACGCACGCGCTCGTCGAGCAGACGGGCATCATCAGCTTTCAAGTCGTGCAGGAGACGTTGCAGGCCCTGACGCGAAAGAGCCGGGTGGTCGCCACTTCCGAAGACACGCAGGACTTCCTGGTGAACGTCCTGACACCACTGTGGAAGGTGCACCCCAGCACGGCGATCTACACGCGTGCCTTGCGCATCCAGTCCGCGCGGGGGTTCTCCTTCTACGACAGCCTGATCCTGGCGACGGCGCTGGGAAGCGGCTGCAAACGCCTGCTGACCGAAGACCTGCAGCACGGCCAGCAGGTCGACGGGCTGCGCATCGAGAACCCTTTCCTGGGGTGAACGCCGCACCCGGACGAAGTTGTCGGAGGCAGGGACATCTCCGACGGCCGCGATCGATCCGCTCTAGCCCCCCCGGACGACGTCGATCGCCTCCTCGATCCGGTCCACGGCGTGGATGGTCAGGCCTTCGATGGCCTTCTTCGGCGCGTTGGCCCTGGGCACGACGGCGATGCTGAAGCCCAGCTTGGCGGCCTCGCGCAGCCGCTCCTGGCCGCGCGGTGCGGGGCGTACCTCGCCGGCCAGGCCCACCTCGCCGAAGGCGAAGAAGCCGCGCGGCAAGGCGCGCCCCCGCAGCGAGCTGGTGATGGCCAGCAGCACCGCCAGGTCGGCCGCGGGCTCGGCGATGCGCACGCCGCCGACCGCATTGACGAAGACGTCCTGATCACCGCAGGCCACGCCGGCGTGGCGGTGCAGCACCGCCAGCAGCATGGCCAGGCGGTCGCGATCCAGTCCCACCGACAGGCGGCGCGGGCTCGGGCCGCCGCTGTCCACGAGCGCCTGCACCTCCACCAGCAGCGGGCGCGTGCCCTCCAGCGTCACCAGCACGCACGAGCCCGGCACCGGGCCGCCGTGGGTGGACAGGAAGATCGCGCTCGGGTTGCTGACGCCCTTGAGCCCGCGCTCGGTCATCGCAAACACGCCGATCTCGTTGACCGCGCCGAAGCGGTTCTTGATCGCGCGAACGAGGCGGAAGCTGGAGTGGGTGTCGCCCTCGAAGTACAGCACGGTGTCGACGATGTGCTCGAGCACGCGCGGGCCGGCCAGCGCGCCCTCCTTGGTCACGTGGCCCACCAGCACCATGGCGCAGCCCGAGGTCTTGGCCACGCGCGTGAGCTGCGCCGCGCACTCGCGCACCTGGGCCACCGAGCCCGGGGCCGAGCTGAGCTGGTCGGAGTACAGCGTCTGGATCGAGTCGACGACGCAGAAGGCCGGCGACTCGGCCTCGAGCGTGGCGAGGATCTTCTCGAGCTGGATCTCGGCCAGCACGCGCACCCGCGCGCCCGTGAGCCCCAGCCGGCGCGCGCGCAGCGCCACCTGCGCGCCGCTCTCCTCGCCGGTGACGTAGAGCACCTTCATCTGCCCCGACAGCGCGTCCAGCGCCTGGAGCAGCAGCGTGCTCTTGCCGATGCCGGGGTCGCCGCCGATCAGCGTCACGCCGCCGGCGACGATGCCGCCGCCGAGCACGCGGTCCAGCTCCTCCTGCCCGGTGGGCGTGCGCGTGACCTCGGCTGCGTCGATCTCGCTGAGCGTGGCCACGGGCTGGTTCTTCGCCAACGCCTGGAAGCGGTTCTTCGACCCTCCGGCCGGCTCCGCCGCCGTCTCCTCCAGCGTGTTCCAGGCCCGGCAGTGCGGGCACTGGCCGAGCCACTTCGGGCTCGTGCCGCCGCAGTCACGGCAGGTGTAGAGGGTCTTCGCGTCGCGCGCCATCGAGGGATTGTCGGGGAGTGGGAGCCTGAGCGTCCTTGCCGCAGGCCCGCCTTGCAAGCCAATACGCCCAGGCTCCGAGACCCAGTGCCTCAGCCGGCGGCGGCCGTGGCGAGCGGGCGATCGCAGCGGCGAGGCTCAAGCCCGGCCGTGCGCTCGGACCGCCTGCTGCAAGGCCAGGACCTGGTCGATGCAGGCCTCGAGCTCGCGCATCTGGTGGGCATCCAGCGGGCGCACGCCGGCGCGGCATCGCGCGCTGGCGAACAGCCCTTCGCGCTGACGCAGGTGCTTGAAGAAGCGGATGCTGACGTCCAGGTGCTGGTTGGAGAACGCCAGGATGGGCGCCAGACGCCCGTGGAGCGCACGCGCCTCGGCGTGGCGGCCGGTGGTGAACAGGCGGTGGATGGCCACGTAGACGGCGTCCATCGCCGTCGGGATGAAGGCGTGCACGCCACGGTGCAGCGCCTCCATCATCTGGCTGGCGGCCCAGCCGCCACTGACGTGCAGCGTGCCGCCCGTGGCCTCGAGCACGGCGCTGTACTTGGGCCCGGGCAGCGTCACCTCGATCTTCAGGCACCTGAACGACGGGACGCGCTCGCGCAGCCGCAGGATGTCCTCGAGCG
The DNA here is from genome assembly GCA_964522465.1 of uncultured Rubrivivax sp. Lineage (GTDB taxonomy): Bacteria > Pseudomonadota > Gammaproteobacteria > Burkholderiales > Burkholderiaceae_C > Rubrivivax. Next base: position 9,558 of record CAZFVH010000003.1, read on the forward strand.
GCAGGCCGGGGCCGGCGAAGTCCAGGTCCTGCAGCATCAGCACCGGCGGGCCGGCCTCGGCGATCTCCTGCATCGCCTCGACCAGCGCGGCGCCACCCAGGCCCTGCGGCGCCTGGCACAGCATGGCGGGCGCGCCGAGTGCACGCGCCATCGCCGCCAGCGCGACGCGGTCGGCCTGCTGCGCGGCGCTGCAGCCCATGATGACCGGCACGCGCCCGGCCACCCGGCGCAGCGTGGCGCCGGCCACGGCGTGCTTCTCCTCCAGGTCGAGGCTGCCGGTCTCGGCCGCCACGGCCAGGATCAGCATCCCGGCCACGCCGGCGTCGATGACGGCGTCGACGGCCCGCCCGACACCGTCGAAGTCGATGCCACCGTCGTCCAGGAAGGGCGTGTTCATGCTGGGCACGATGCCCAGCAGTTGCGTCATCGGGTCCAGGGTCGTCGCCAGGGTCATGGGTGCAGTCTCGTCGTGGGCTGTGGGGCGCGTGGGGGGGTGGGGGTGAGGGGCGCGCAGCGCAGCGGCCCGGATGATGTCAGAACGGCGGCGGATCCCGCGGGGCGGTGTCGCCAGCGCGCCCGCCCGTTGCTGACGCCGGGCTCGCCATCGGTGCCCCGCCGTTGGCCCCTGGCACGGGCGCGACGCGCTCGAAGTAGCGGTCCAGCAGCCGCGGGTCGTCGAAATGGCGCCGACCGACGAAGGCCGTGGCGTGCCGTCCCCATTGACGCATCTGCCCGGCGCTGGCGATGCCCATGGGCCAGAACAGGAAGCGCTCCAGGCGCTCGCTGCCGGGGATCAGGCCCTGCGGGTCGTAGACGCTGCGGTGCGCGGGGCGCGGCGGTGCGGTGGCGGCCGTGGATGGCGCGAGCGCCACGGGCAGCGAGCGCAGCGTGTCCTCGTCGACGAAGCCGTAGGCAAGGGGCGGCAGCGGCGCGCCCCGGGGCGGCTGTGGCGTCGATGCGTCCTCCGGCGCAGCCCAGCGCACGTGCTGCAGGTAGTGGGTGCGCGCCTGCACGCGCAGGACGATGCGCCGCGCATCGGACGCGGCCGTCGATGGTGCCACGGAAGGCTCGCGCAACCCCTTCGTCATCGACACCGGCGGTGAGCCGGCCGGTGCGGTTCGATGAGAGGGCGAGGCCCCGGGCGGCGCCGCCGAGACGGGCTGGGTCTGGTCGAGCGCGCCGGCCTGGGGCATGAACAGCCCTTCGTCCAGCGGCCCTTGCCCGGCCGGCCGCCCGGGCCGCGGGCGCATGCGCTCGGTGGTGAAGAACAGGTGGTAGCAGCCGCAGGCGTGGATGCTGTCGTAGAGAAGAGCCTGGCCGTCATCGTCAAGCGTGACGCGCCAGATCAGAGCGTCGAGCTCGCCGCCCAAGAGGTCCAGCGCGTGCGCCTTCGGCCGGCGCGGGAACCAGAAGGTGTAGACCAGTTGCCGGTGCAGCAGGCCTTCGAGCAGCGCCTGGGTCTGGCGCACATAGGCCACCGGCGGAGCGGCCAGGTCGACCGCGACGCGACCGCCGACGAAGGCCAAGGGCCCGACCCGGTCGTGCGCGCCCGTGGTGTCGATCTCAAGGAGAGGCGCGTGCCGCTGCAGGAGCGCGCGCAGCGCGGCCGAGGGGAGGGTGGGGTGAGCCGAGGAGATTTCGCCGGGGGGGCCCGAGCCGCGGGAGGGGTCGGCGTGCTGGGTGTGCTCGGCGTGGCTGGTGTCGCCGAGCAGATCGGTGGGGGCGGCTGCATCCGCAGGATGGACCCGGCCGCCCGGGTGGGTCGGGTCCTGCAGCGCTGCGGGCAGGCGCGCAGGCAGGCCAGCCACCGCCGTCAGACCCGCCGCGGCCTCGGCAGCCGGCTGCAGGCGTTGCAGCGTCCCCTCGATGGGCAGATCGGCCAGGGGCTGCGCGAAGACCTCACGCGTGCGGTCCTGCCAGGCGCGGATGCCGGCGGCAAAGCCCAGGCGCGTCAGCGGGTACAGACCCAGGGCGCGCCAGGCCGGGGCGTAGTCGTCGGGCACCCGCGCGGCGGTGCGCAAGGCCTGCCGGGCCGCGGCCGAGGTGTCGGCCTGCATCAGGACCTGGCGGCACTCGTCGAGGTCGAGGTCGAGGTCGAGGTCGAGGTCGAGGTCGGGTTCGGCGCCGACGTCGGTGGACGCCTCGATCCCGGCGTTGCGCCGCTCCAGGGCCCTGGCCTGACGATCGAGGGCGGACAGGCGCGCGCGCCAGGCCTGCCACGCCGCACCGGTGGCGTCCGGTTCGCCAGCATCGTTCGCCGCACCGGGGGCCGGACCGCCCGCCGCACGGTCCGCAGCAAGGTCCGCGACGTTGTCGGCTCCGTCGTCCACTCCGTCGTCCGCCCCGAAACCAGCTCCCCGCGTCGGCACCGGCATCACGGCCTGGCCCAGGCGGTCCAGGCGCAGATAGGGAAAGCCCGGGATCACGACCTCCTGTGCATCGCGGGCGCCGGCGGCCCGCACCGCCGCATCCTGCGCCTGCCACTGCCGCGCGCACTCGCCGACGAGGTCGGCGCGCCGCAGGTGCGTGGCCACCGGGTCGACGGCGTATGGGTCGATGCTCGCGCAGCCGCCCAGCAACGCCAGCGCTGCGGCGGCCGCTGCAGCCAACCCGGCCGGACGAACACGCCTCATCGCGCGGTCTGCACCGGGGTCGGGACGCCGCCACCGGCGCGGCGCTCGATCTCCAGCGCCATCGCCAGCAACTGCCGGCGCAGCACGTGGCGCAGCGCCGGCCCGGCCACCAGCGGGCCCACCAGCGGCGGCAGCGGCTGCGCCAGCGTCATGTCGGCGCGGTAGGTCAGGCGCATCCGGGCGCTGCCGTCGGCCGCGGCCTCCACCGGATACAGCCGGTAGGTGCCAGTGAAGTCCTTCAGCGCCTCGGACGGCGCGCCAGGGCGCTCGGGCAGCGGCAGGGAGCCAGCGCGCACCTCGCGCGAGGCGAGATGGCGGATATCGAGCCGGATGCGCGTGGGCAGGACGAAGAACATCAGCCGGAAACGCCCCTCGAAATCGGCCACGAGCTGCTCGCCGCCCGCCGCGCCCGTGCGCGAGGCGATGTCCACCCGGTGGATGCCCGGAACGAAGCGTGGCAGCGCCGGATAGTCGGTCAGCGTCGTCCAGGCGGTACGCGCATCGGCGCGCATCAGGGCCACGGCCTCGACATGGAAGCGCTGGCCGTCGCGCTGCACCGACAACTCCACCTCCGCCGCCCAGCCGACCGACGCCGCCGCGGCGAGCAGGAGCGCCCAGCCATGCCGCATCAGGCGAGCTCCGCCCCCGGCGCCACCGTCGCTCTCGAGGCAACGCCGAGCCGCCCGACGCGTGCCGGATCCCCGCGGTGGGACGGGCTGGACGCAGGCGGGCTCGGGGAAGCTCTCATCCGGCGGGCGACGAGCGCAGCCCGTAGCTGCGCTCACCGACGAACAGGTACTCGACGCGCAGGATCGCCTCGCCGCGCTCGCCGGCGAAGGTGAAACCGAGCATCGCGATCTCGTCGCCGTTGCGGATCGGCTCGACGCCCCAGGCGTTCATCCGGTGCAGCGGCGCGAGCTCGATGGTCCAGCGCCGATCGCGCCGGGTGGGCAGCACGGCGGCGGCCAGCAGCGCCGCCCCGTCCACGGGCGCGGTCTGCGCCGGCAGGCGGCGCTGCGCCAGATCGGGCGGCAGGCGCAGCGCCGGGTCGAGGTCCAGCTCGAGCTCGGCGTGCGGGTTGCGCCAGGCCACCCGGGCGGCCCGGCCCGCCAGGTACAGCGGCCGGCGCTGGTCGAAGCTGCTCCAGCCGTGGTGGGCCCAGGCGGGAGGCGCCAGCGCGGCAGCGGACAGGGCCGCCGCCGACAGGGTCAGCAGGCGTCGATGAGGGTCGATCATGGTGGGGCTCCCGGGAAAGTCGGAAGAAGGGCCAAGAGATGTGGACCGAGGAAGGCACCGAAAAGCAACGACATCCAGCAGGCCGGCCGAGGACGATTCGGCCCGCGAGACGCCTGAAGAGGCACGGCGGCCAGGACACGTCAGATGATGACGCAGGCCGCCTTCCTGTGCCCATGCCAGGGTCAGGGCAAGGCCGCAAGTGCAGCCTCTGGCGCCTTGTCCAGCACCTTCAGCAATGCCTTGGCTGCGCCAGTCGGGCAACGCTTGCCCTGCTCCCAGTTGCGTATCGTGTCGATCGATACGTCGATCCGCGCGGCGAACTCGGCTTGGCTGAATCCCAACCGCCTTCGCACGCGTCTTGCGAACCTGGCCGCATCAAGCAGGGCAGAGGCATCATCAGCCGCCTGATGCGCGGCGATCTCGGCCTCGGTGGTCGCGTCGACACGGCGCACATCGATGCGACCGCCGGGACGGACCTTCGGATCGTGGGTGTCAATCTCCAGCCGAACGGTTCTCATGGATGGCGACCTCGCGTCGGTTGGCCTTTCGGGCAGAAATGATGCGTATGGTGCCGGGACGTGGCGTGTAGGCCACCACGTACAAGCGCCCCTCGATGCGGCCTGTCAACTGGAAACGATCTTCTCCGTAAACGCGTCGAGTGTCTTTTCGGACGACGCGGTCGGGATCGGAAAACACGTGTGCAGCGTAGGCAAAGTCGAAGCCGCGCTGAAGGAAGCACGATTCGCTCTTGTCCGCATCCCACTCGAATCGCATCGTGTCAGTGTAGTCCAGTGAACTACTGACGCCTTTCAACGACCCCTTTCAACGACGCCTTTCCGGCTGCTCGATTTCAACGCCCGAGAGCCACCCGCTTTCTCGAGGCGCCTGAAGTGGGGCCTGCACCATGGACAGACCTGCGCCTGCCCGGGCGACCACGCAGCGCTGCGCCATGGAAGGCACGGGCGGCGCCCGGCTGTCGGGCCTGCTCAGCCGTAGGCGATCCAGCGTCCGGCGCCGAGCACGGCGATCCACAGCGCCACCGACAGCAGGCTCTGCGCGCGCGCCACGGCATCGGTGCGGCCCAGGCCATCTCGGGCGTGGAAGGCCGCGGCGTTCAGGCCCGCCAGCATCAGCAGGGCCATCTTCAGCACGAAAGCCTGGTGGGCGAGCATCTCGCCGGGCTGGGTGGCAAACATCAGCAGGCCGCTGGCGACGACCAGCGCGAACCCGCCGGCCCCGACCTTCAGCGCCAGCGCCGCCAGCGGACGCAGCGGCAGTGCGGCGCCGGCACCCCACAGCCGCAGGTCCACCATCACCAGACTGCCCAGGAAGCCGGCGATGCCCAGGATGTGCACGGCCTCCAGGGCTGGGTAGGCCCAGGGGTGCTCGGCCAGCGCCGTCAGCCCGGGCCAGGCCACCGGCGTGAACGGCGGGCTCGCCGCCGGGCCCGCGACGGCGGACGCGACGGACGCGACGGCCGGGGCGGCCGGATCGCCTGCGCCCGCACTCATCGGCGTCGGGTCCGGGGCGATGCCTTCACGGCGGGAACGGACGCGGTGGCCTTGCCCGCGCCTGGACCCGGGACCACCGGGGTGGCGTCGGCGGCGGTGGGGGTCGCCGCCGTGGCAGCTGTGGGGGTGACGGCCGCCGGGACGGCATCAGCGGAAGTGGCCTCCAAGGCTGCCGCAGCGGTGACCGCCGCTGCGGCCGTGTCGGCGATGACAGGTGCGGCTGCCGCCGCGGGCGACAGTGCACGGTCACGGTAGGCGGCGAAGACGTCGCGCAGCGGCGCCGTGGGCGGAGGCTGCGGCGTCAGCGAGCGTTCCAACTCGTCGAGGTGGCGCCGCATCTCGGCCGCGCTGCCGGCGGCGCCGGCGCCGGCCAGCGCCTGCAGCATCTCCTGGTGGCGGTGCGCCACGCAGGCCGGGCGCCCGGGCTGTTTGTACAGCGCCATCAGCAGCGAGGTGGTGGGCAGCAGTTCGTCCAGCAGACGCACGAACACCGGGTTGCCCGCCAGGCGCGCCAGCGCGCGATGAAACTCACCCGACAGGCCGATGGCCGCGGCGCTGTCGCCACGCGCCTCGGCCTGGGCCTCGGCCTCGACGATCAGGCGCAGCTCCTCGGCCTGCGCCGGGCTCAGCCGGCCGCCCAAGCGGCGCGCGATCTCGCACTCCACCACGCGCCGGGCATCGAACACCGGCGCCGCGTCCTCCAACCCCGGCTGGGGCACCTGCGCACCGTGGTTGTGGCGCAGGTCAACGATCTGGTCCTGCGCCAGACGCTGCAAGGCCTGACGCACGACGGTACGCGAGACGGCGAAGGACTCGGCCAGTTCCTCCTCCCGCAGCCGCGCGCCCGGCGCCAGCCGGTGCTCGACGATGGCGCGGTAGATGCCGTCGTAGACCCGGTCGGTGGCCGTGGGCGGACGCGGCGCGGCGGCGCGGCGGGCGGTGGCGGCGTTCATCGGCGCGACTCTGAATGCACCGGGACGACCATGGCCTGCGGTCGACGGCCGGTGGTCGCCCGTCGCGCAGGCGATCCACACGATGACGGCCGGACGGCGACGGCGCAGGCGACGACGTCGAGGCACGGGTAGGGCTGGCGCTGGGGCGGGAAGGCTTGCACAGCGCGCATGATGCCGGCAATCGCCCGATCGTTGGAACCGACGTGTGTTCCCTGAGGTGGGTCGGCCTCAGCCCGCGGGCCTCGAAGGGATCTGCCGGGCGAGATGCGAATGCGCGACGGGGACTCGGGGCCTTGGCACGATCGGTGCTTTCCGCGGGGTCGGGCACCATGGTCTCATGGCTCGTCCGTGCGAGGGCCCGCGGCACGGCCAAGCCCCACGATGGCCGGGACGCGCCGGGCCCGACAGCGCCCCTGCCGCCCGCGAAACGGCGTCGGCGGCTCAAAATCACCCTGGAAAACATCTGCCCACCTGCGCACCCGACCGCGCCACACCTTGCCGGGGCGCGGCTTTGATCAAGCGCACGCGACGGCCCCGCAAGCCCGGGCCGGGCGCCGACTCAACCCTCGAACCGGAGGCCCCCCGATGAACCCCGCCGACCCGCACGCATCCGCCCCATCCCGATCGCCCGCCGCCGGCCTGCGCGTGGACGCCCAGCGCCTGTGGCAGCGCCTGATGGCGCTGGCCGAGATCGGCGCCACGCCGCGCGGCGGCGTGTGCCGTCTGGCGCTGACCGAGCTCGATCGTCAGGGGCGCGAGCGCTTCGTCGGCTGGGCCCGCGAGCTCGGCTGCACGCTGCGCCGCGACGCCATCGGCAACCTGTTCGCGCGCCGCGCCGGGCTGGACGACACCTTGCCCGCCGTGGCCACAGGCAGCCACCTCGACACCCAGCCCACCGGGGGACGCTTCGACGGCAACTACGGCGTGCTGGCGGGGCTGGAGGTTCTGCACACGCTGCACGACGCCGGCATCCGAACGCGCGCGCCGATCGAGGTCTGTGTCTGGACCAACGAGGAGGGCTCGCGCTTCGTCCCGGTGATGATGGGCTCGGGCGTGTACGCCGGGGCCTTCCCGCTGGCGCACGCGCTGGACGCGCGCGACGGCGCCGGCATCAGCGTGCGCGAGGCCCTGGAGGCGACGGCGCAGGCCGGGCCGGCCCCGGCGTCGGTGGCCGACGGCGCGCCGCGCTTCGGCGCCTACTTCGAGGCCCACATCGAACAGGGCCCGGTGCTCGAGGACGAGGGCGTGACCATCGGCGTGGTCAGCGGCGCGCTGGGTCAGCGCTGGTACGACGTGACCGTGCAGGGCATGGAGGCGCATGCCGGCCCGACGCCGATGGCGCTGCGGCGCGACGCGCTGCTGCCAGCCACCCGACTGATCCAGCGCGTCCACGAGATCGCGATGGCCGAGCAGCCCGACGGCCGGGGCACGGTCGGCCACGTCGATGTGTTCCCGAACTCGCGCAACGTGATCCCCGGCCGCGTGCGCTTCAGCGTCGACTTCCGCCATCTCGACGCCGCCGGCCTGCAGCGCATGGACGCCGCGCTGCGCGAGGCCGTGGCCGTGGCGCAGGCCACCGCGCCGGGCGTGTCGATCGAGGTGCGGCAGGTGGTGGAGTTCCCGCCCCAGCCCTTCGACCCCGCGCTGCGCGCCCTGGTCGAGCAGGGCGCGCAGCGCCTGGGCCTGTCGCATCGCGCCCTGCCCAGCGGCGCCGGGCACGACGCGGTCTACGTCGCGCGCACCGCGCCGGCCGCGATGATCTTCGTGCCCTGCAAGGACGGCATCTCGCACAACGAGATCGAGGACGCCCGCCCCGAGCACCTGGCCGCCGGGGCCGACGTGCTGCTGCACGCGATGCTGGCGCGCGCCGGGGGCTGAGAGCCCCTGACAGGCGCCGTCGACGACCCCCGGCGCGGCTAGGCGGCCCCGGTCGTCCGGGCGGGCCAACCGGTGCCGGCCAGCCGGTCGGCAAGCGCCTGGGGGTCGATGCGGCCCGTGCCCGCGTCGAAGCGCGGGTAGTAGACCTGGTCGAGCCAGGCGATGAACGCCGCGCGCAGCGCGGCGTCATGGCCGAGCGCGGGCGCGTCGGCGAACAGCGCGTCCAGCGCGGCCTGATCGCCGGCCGCGTGCACCAGGCCCGGCAGTGCGTAGAAGGCCCGGCCCAGGGTGATCACCGGACGGTCGTGGAAGAAGGCCTGCAGGCCCATCGAGGAGTTCAGCGTGACCACCGCGCGCGCCGCGGCCATCTGGGCAAAGCTGTCGGTGGCGTTGTCGATGACCACACGCCCGCCTTCGACGAGTGGCGCCAGCAGCGGGCCCAGCGGCACCCGGGCCGACGGATGCTCCTTCAGGCGCAGGTGCCAGCCCGGGGGCAGATGCGCCGCGGCGCGCCCCAGCGCCTGCACGAACCCCGCCATGCCGCCCGTCCAGCTCGCGAACAGCGTGACCTGGCTGTCACCGGGCACCTGCAGCGGGCAGAAGAGGAAGGGCGACTCGGGCAGCGCGCCGCCGCCCTGCCCCACGTCGGCCCGACGCGAGGCGCGGGCCGTCAGGCCCGCGCCGGCCTCGCGCCAGCCGGACAGGTCGCGGCCACGCGCCCAGTGGCGGAAGAAGTCGGGGTCCCGCGGCACCGACCCCTCGGCGTTGAGGCCCGCGGGGTCCAGCGTGATGCGCCCGGGCAGCGGTGCCAGTTCGACGTGGAGCGTACGGGCCCCGGCATCCCGGGCGCCCGCCAGGAAAGCCATGCGCGAGCCCGTGAGCCCGTTCCAGGCCACGGCGACGCGCTCGGGGTGGCGGGTGAAGTACGCCCGGGCCCAGTTGTACTGGCCGCGGATCAGCTGCCGCTTCAGGACGCGACCCAGCCCGGTCCGCGGCTGGCGCTTGGCCCGGGACAGGGCCACCTCGGTGCGCCCGGCGGTCTCGGGCCCGTCGCGCCACGACAGCGGGATCACCGGCAGCCGGTGCGACGCGCCATGCGCCGCCGCCAGCGCGCGGAAGATCGCCTCCTTGCGGGCGTCGTACTCGGCGGGAAAGACCAGCATCGCAGCCGCCGCCGTGTTCAGGGCCTGCGCAGGCGCCGCATCGCCGAGCCGCTGCGGGCGGGCGGGGCGGACCGGGCGAGGCGTTCGTGCGACGGGTGGACGGAACCTGGGCGCATGGCGATGGGGCGGCGATGGGTCGGCGGATAGGCGGGTCGGCGGATAGGCGGGGAGGTGGAGACGCGGGGAGGCGGGAATGGGGGAATAGGGGAATGGAGGGAGTGAGGGGCCTGCGTGCCGATCGCGGCCGATCGACACCGGCCGGGGCAGATCGATGCGCAGCCGCGCACCCTTCGCCCGGCCGCCCCCTCTCCCGGCCGCCCCTTCGCAGCATACGTCACGGGTGCCGCGCTGCGGGTCGCCCGGCCGCCCAGCCCTGCCCCGGCTTGGCTTACGATCACCTCGCTGCGGCGCAGGGCCGCGCGCCTCCAATGGATCGGGACCGTCCCGTGCCTCTGCCCACCCACATCGACGTCGCCGGCCACGAGTCCGTCCAGTCCTACCGTTTCACGCCGGCCGATCTGGGCTGTGCCGCCCGCTTGCCGGGCATCAGCGCCTTCATGCGCATCCGCAACGGCGAGGACTACCTGGAGGCCACGATCCGCAGCCACATCGACTGCTTCGACGAGATCGTGGCGCTGTACAACCAGTGCACCGACGCCACCGCGGACATCCTGCACCGCCTGCGCCAGGCCTTCCCGCACAAGCTGCGCGTCATCCACTATGTCGACCGGGTGCACCCGGTGCGCAGCGATGGCCACGCGTCCACGCCGGCCGATTCGCCGCATAGCCTGGTGAACTACTACAACGCCGCGCTGGCCGCCACCCGGTTTGCCATCGCCACGAAACTGGACGACGACCATCTCGCCATCCCCGAGAGCACGCGGGCGCTGACCGACCGCCTGCGCCAGCAGGGCAACCGCGTCGACGCGATGCACTGTTTCTCGGGCCTGAACCTGATCCGCGGTGCCGATGGCCGGCTGGGGATCGTCGCCTCGGCGCCGATCTCGGGCGGTGGCGACATCGGCTTCTTTCCGGTGCGGCCCGACACCTACTTCGCGCACGACCGGCGTTTCGAGCGCTTCCAGCGGGGCGGCCTCCAAAGACGCTTCGGCGGCTTCCTGTACTGGCACCTGAAGTACCTCAAGAAGGAGATGGGGCTGGCCAACTTCGAGCTCGACGGCCGCCCCGACAGCCGCTACGCCCGCCACCAGCAGCGGCTGGCCGACCGGGCCCGGGCCGTGGTGTCGCTGCGCGAACTGCCCGCACGTTTGCAGCCGGGCTGGCGGGACCGGATCGAAGCCCTGCTGTCGGCCAAGAAGCGGCTGACGCTCGAACGCGACGCCGCGGTGGCCACCACCTTCGCCGACGCCAGCGTGGAAGACGCCGTGCGCCGCACCACCGATCCACGCTGGGCAGCGATGGTGCTGGGGTAGCGGTCGGCGGGGTCGATGGCCCCCAATCGTGAGGCGGCCGAGATCCGATTCGGCATCGAGCCGATCGCGTCGCAGGGCTCAGGCTCTCAAGGTCCAGCGCAAACCTCGTCAGAGCGCCTCGGCCAGCCGCACCAGGCTGCGGTCCCGCCCGGCGGGGCCGAGCAGTGACAGGCCCAGCGGCGCGCCCAGCCGCCGCGACAGCGGCAACGACACCTGGGGCACGCCGGCCAGGCCGGCCGAGCACAGGATGCGCAGCGCGGCGTTGCGGTAGGCATCCAGCGCCGACTCGTCGTCGGTGCGCAGCGGCGCGATGTCGGGCATGGTCGGCAGCAGCAGCACCCCGTCGTCGCCCAGCAGGCGGGCCAGGTGCGTGCGGAAGCGGGCGCGGAAGGCGGTCGCCTCGGCGACCTGGGCATCGCTGACCGCGCTCGACCAGGCGAAGCGCTCGGCCACGCCCGGGCCCAGCGGCGGGGCGAAGCGGCGGATCAGGCCGCCGTCGGTGTTCCAGGCCTCCCGGCCCTGGATGTAGCGGAAGCTCCAGTACATGGCGTCGAAGCTGTCGAGCGCCAGCGTCACCGGCTGGGCCGGGCCGAGCAGCGCCTCGATGCGGGCGCGGGCCGCGCCGTGGGCCTCGACGACCTCGGGCGCCAGCAGCGCCCAGACGTCCGTGGGCAGCAGCAGGCGCGGGCGCGCCGGCAGCGGCGCGGCGTCCTCGCCCAGCAGCACGTCGGCCACGCGCGCGAAGGTCGGCACGTCGCGCGCGAACCAGCCGCAGGTGTCGAGGCTGGGTGCCAGGTCCATGCACCCGTCCAGGCTGATGCGGCCGTGCGTGGGCCGCAGCCCGACGACGCCGCAGTGGCTGGCCGGCCCGCGCACCGAGCCGCCCGTGTCGCTGCCCAGCGCGAAGTCCACCAGCCCGTTGGACACGGCCGAGGCCGAGCCCGAGGAAGACCCGCCGGTCACGCGGTCGGGCGCGCCGCCATTGACCGGGGCACCGAAGTGCGCATTGCTGCCGTTGAGCGAGTAGGCCAGCTCGTCGGTGATGGTCTTGCCGGCGAAGACCGCACCCGCATCGAGCAGCCGCTGCACGGTGGCCGCGGTGCGCGTCTTCAGCCCCGACATCGCCAGCACGAAAGGCTGGCCGCCGCTGGTGGGGTAACCCGCCACGTCGAACAGGTCCTTCACGCCGAAGGTCAGCCCGGCCAGCGGCCCGGTGCCGGCGCGGGGCACGGGAGCGTCGGGATAGGGCATGAAGGCGTGGGCGGTGTCGTGGATCAGGGGCATGGTCGATGTCCTGCAGGCAGAAGAGAAGGTGGCTCCAAGCACCGATCATGCCTGCGAACCGGGTTGCCCGGCATCCGTCGGGCGCAAGTGCCCCGTGCTGCGAGCCCGGCCCACCGTGGTGCAGCTCGCCAGTGGCGGGCACGGGCCTGCGGCCTGTTCGCCTACGCGCCGCTCCGGCTCGCCTCACGCCGGCGGCGCAGGCGACCTGCGCACAGCGACTGCCGATTGCAAGGCCGAGAGTCTTCAGGCGCGGCCGAACCGCATCAGCTGGGCGCGGCTGCTCGAGCGCGTGTCCGACATCGACATGGCGCTCGGTCCGAACTGCGGCGGCGGGGAGATGAAGATCATCGCGGCCATCCTCGAGCGGGCCATGATCGGGAAGATCCCGATCCGCCTGCTGTCGGCTTCACCCGCTTCAGCGCGGCATGGCCTTGCGCAGAGCCTCGGCGGCTCGTGTCTGCCATCCCTTGCCACTGGCTCGCCATTGCGCCAGCACCTCAGGGTCCAGGCGCAATGTCACGGGCTGCTTGTGAACGGCTTGCACTGGCCGTCCGCCAAGGCGCCTGGCGATGGCTTCTCCAGAGGTGACGTGGGCGTGCTCACCGCGCAGCGCCTGTCCGACGGATTCCAGCAAATCCCGTTCGAACGCGCTCATCTCGGTGTCTTGGGGTTTGGGCATCAAGTCACTCCTTGATCAGTTGGCGCAGCGCGTGCAGGAACGCGGGCGAAAGGCTCTCCGTCCGAGACTTGGGGTAGACGATCAACAAGGTTACCGTGCCATCGGCCTGGGTCGTGAAATAGATCACCCTCACGCCGCCGCGTTTGCCCATGCCGTCGCGAGACCAGCGCACCTTGCGCAGCGGCGCCGCTCCCGGGATCACGTCCCCGGCCTCAGGGTGGGCCGCGATGTAGTCCACGAACGCCATGCGGTCATCGTCGCTCCACACCGCGTCGGCGTAGCGTCGAAAGATCGGCGTCTCGATGACGGTGCGCACAAGGTTATTGTCCATCGAATAATCCGATACCCGTTGCCTCATCAGCCCGATTGGCGCTCCATCACCCTCCCCGCGCTGTCGGATGAACGGGTGCAACTCCGCGCCGCCGGGCAGGTGGAGCTCAAGCTCAAGCCGCCTTGGCGCGACGGCCCTGCAGGCCGCGCCTGCATCTCGTCAGGTTCCATTGCGTCCTGGCACCCAACGCCAGGCTGCGCCCGCTGGTGGTGCCGCAGGAGCCCGAGGTCCAAGAGCGGGTCGCCGAGGTCGCCGTTGTCGGCGAGTGCAATGTCCGGATGGTTCATTCCCGGCCACGGGGACGGACGCGTCAGACGAGGCAAGACGTCACGACGTGAGCCGCGCTGACCTGCCCGTCAAGGACACTCCGCCCCCAGGCTGCGCTGACAACGGCGAAACTGTTCAGGCCCCCCGGGCACACAAGCCGCAGTCCGCGAACAGGCCAGCTCGTCGGTGATGGTCTTGCCGTCGAAGATCGCGCCCGCATCGGCAGCCGTTGCACGGTGGCCGCGGTGCGCGTCTTCAGCCCCGACATCTCCAGCGAGAAGGGCTGGCCGCCGCTGGTGGGTTCTTCACGCCGAAGGTCAGCCCGGCCAGCGTCTGGGTGCCGGCGCGCGGCCCGGGCCGCCACAATGCGTGCGTCCTGACCTCGACAGCAGCATGCAGTTCAAGTGGCTCGAAGACTGGCTGGCGCTGGCGGCCACGCGCAGCTTCAAGCACGCGGCCGAGTTGCGGCACGTCACGGCGCCGGCCTTCGGCCGCCGCGTGCGCGCGCTCGAGGCCTGGTTCGGCGTGCCGCTGTTCGTGCCCGGCAGCCAGCCGCTGCAGCTCACCCCCGCCGGGGAACAGCTGGCCCAGCACGCGCGCGCGGCCACGGCTGACGTCGGTCGCCTGCGCCTGGCGCTGCAGGCCGGCGCCGGCGCCGCCGTGGTGCGGCTGGTCACCGGGCGGGCCCTCGCCCATGGCGTGGTCGCCGACGCCCTGGCCCGGCTCGTGCGCCAGGCCGATCCACCGCAGGTGCAGGTGCTGACGCGGCTGATGGCCGAGGCGGGCGATCTGCTGGAGCGCGATGCGGCCGATCTGATGCTCGGCTACCAGCACCCGGCGCTGGCCTTGCGCCTGGACGGGCGACGCTATCTCAGCGCCCGGGTGGCCGAGGACCGCCTGGTGCCCGTGGTCCGCGCCAGCGCCGGGGGCGTGCCCGCACTGACGCCGGCCCGTGCCCGCCTGCTCGCCTACGACTCGGCGCAGGCGCTGGGACGGCTCCTGGAGGACCACCTCGCCCATCTCGACAGCGCGCCGCCGCTGCCGGTGCTGCTGCGCTGCGATTCCGTCGATTCCCTGCGCGAGTACGTCCTGCGCGGCCTGGGGGTGGCCTGGCTGCCGCATTCGATGGTGGCGGCGGATCTGAAGGCGGGGCATCTGGCGGCCTGGAACGACCCGGGGCTGGCCATCGGCTTCGAGATCCGGCTGTTCAGGCGCAAACGCCACGCGAGCCCAGCACTGCAACGGGTCTGGGACGCCTTCACGTCGCAGGACTGATCCGGCCATTCTTCTTGCCAAAACGGCAAGCGCCCGGGCCACCGGGCTCTGAAGAATGGCCGCACGGCGCTGTTGCCGTGCCTGCCGGAGCCCACGCCATGGCGTCCCTTTCCCGTCGCACCCTCATCGCCTGCCTGGCCGCGCTGAGCGCGGGCAGCACCCTCGCCCAGGACGCGCCCTACCCGTCGAGTCGGATCACCCTGGTGGTGGGGTACTCTGCCGGCGGGAGCGTCGACCTCGTCGCGCGCACGGTCGCCCCCGAGCTGTCCCGCCGGCTGGGCCAGCAGATCGTGGTCGAGAACGTCGCGGGCGCCGGCGGCACGCTGGGCGCGGCCAAGGTGGCGGCGGCGCGGCCCGATGGCTACACCCTGCTGCTGGGATCGCCCAGCGAAGTCGGCATCAACCAACTGATCACCCGCCAGGCGCGTTACGACGGGCTGAAGGACCTGACCGCGGTGGGCATGATCGGGACGCAACCGCTGGTGCTGGTGGCCGGGCCGCGCACGACGGCGCGCGATGTGGACACCTTCCGAACGCTGCTGGCGCAGCAGCCGGGCAAGCTCAGCTACGCGACATCCGGCATCGGCACGCCGCTGCACCTGGCCGGCGAACTGATCAAGCGCGAGGGCGGGGTGGACATGCTCCACGTGCCCTACCGCGGTGCGGCCCCGATGGTCACAGACGTCCTGGGCGGGCAGGTCGACCTCGCGGTGTTCGTCCTCTCGAGCGCGCTGCCGCACATCCGCGACGGGCGCATGAAAGCCATCGGCCTGACGACGCGGCAGCGCTCGGTGGCCGCACCGGACATCCCGGCGCTGGCCGAGACGCCGAGCTTCGCAGCGGTCGACCTCGGGGTGTGGTTCGGCCTGTTCGCACCGGCCCGCACGCCCGCCCCGGTGGTTTCGCGCCTCCAGCGCGAGTTGCGCGAGGTGCTTCGGCAGGGCGATGTCGTGAGCAAGCTCGAGGCCTCGGGGGTGACGATGACCCCCGACCTGGAGGGGCCGCGCTTCGTCCGCGAGGAGGTCGAGCGCTTCCGCAGGATCGTCGACTTCGCCCGGATCGAGTCCCAGTGAGCGTCGGCGCCGTGCTCGAGCGCCCGGACCTCGGCGCCTGGCGCGACGGCAACACGGGCACCGAGGGCGTCTGGGTCTTCGACAGCGGCCGGCCGGGCCGCCGCGTGATGGTGTGCGCGCTCGTGCACGGCAACGAATGGTGCGGCGCCTGGGCCGTGAAGGGCCTGCTGGAGGCGGGCCTGCGCCCGCGCCGGGGTAGCCTGACGCTCGCGCTGTGCAACCTGGCGGCCTTCGACCGCCAGGACCCGGCGCGGCCCGGCGCTTCGCGCTTCGTCGAGGAAGACCTGAACCGCCAGTGGCAGCCCGAGCGCCTGGCGTCCGCCGCCAGCCTGGAAGGCCGGCGTGCAGCAGCGCTGCAGCCCTTCGTCGAGGGCGCCGACTGGCTGCTGGACCTGCACTCCATGCACGAGCCCTGTGCGCCGCTGCTGCTGACCGGGCTGCAGCCCCGCAACGTGGCCCTGGCGCTGGCGCTGCGCAGCGGGGCACACGTGGTCGTCGACAGCGGGCACGGCGAGGGCGTGCGCCTGCGCGACTTCGGCCGATTCGGCTGGCCCGATGACCAGGCGGGCGACAGCCGCTCGCTGCTGGTCGAATGCGGCCATCACGCCGATCCGGCAAGCCGGAAAGTGGCAGAGGACCTGTGTGCGCGGTTCCTGGTCGAGGCCGGCGTGATCGATGCGGCCGAGGCGGCGCGGGTCCTGGTTGGATGGCGCCAGCCCGATGCCGACGCCCCGCCCGTGCTCGAGGTCAGCGGCGGCGTGGTCGCACGCAGCGAGCGCGTCCGCTTCGTCAGCCCCTTCCAGGGCTTGGAGTGCATCGCGCGCGCGGGCACCGTGATCGGCGACAACGACGGGGCGCCGGTGACGACGCCGCACGACGACTGCGTGCTCGTGATGCCGTCGACGCGCCACGCGCGGCGGGGCGTCACCGTGGTGCGCTTTGCGCGCCGCCGCCTCGTGCCCGCCAGTCCGCCGGTCTGAGCGTCCAGCCGTCTTCGGGACGCGGAACGCAGGACGCACCTGGTCTCTCGCCGCCGGAGATGAGCGCGTCCAGGTCGTGCCGGCGCCACGGCCGTGGTTCATGCGGGCACTCCGGTGGCCGCCGACCGTTCAACGGCATCCCCCATCGGAGTGAGCAACTTCAAGCGGCGCGGCTTCCGCCCCTCGTGCGGTGCGCGGCGGATGTCGCAGACGGCTGCGTACCTGGTGGACCAGGTCATCCCCCACGTGCCGGTACGCCAGTGGGGGCGAGTGGGTCAACTTCTGCTGCCGATGCCGCTGCGCGTGCTGCTGGCCGCGCAGCCCGAGCCAGTCACGCCGGTGCTGCAGCGGGTGGTCGAACGGCATCTCCTGGACCACGCGGGTCTCGAGAGCGACGAAGGCCAGGGCGATGCCGTCACGCTGATCCAGCGCTTCGGCTCGGCGGCCGAGTTGAACATTCACCTGCACGGCCTGGTGCTGGATTCATCAGCATCCTCCCCGTCGTCGTCAACGTGGCCGCCAACCGTGGCATCGGCAACGTCATGCGGATCGCCCGCGGCAACTTCGACGTGCCCACGGTGTTCGCCGGCCTGTCAAACCCGCAAGACAGGCTCGCCGTAGCGAGCCACCGTGGCGTCATGCGTCAGCAGGCGCAAAGGCTCGGCCCGGGCCTGGGCGACCAGCAGCCGATCGAACGGGTCCTGGTGGTGAGGCGGCAGCAAGGCCACCGCCGCGGCGTGGGACGCAGTGATGGGCAGCATGCGGTAGCCGGCCTCGGTGAAGTAGCCCAGCGCCTCGGTGCCTGACAGGGGCATGTCGCCACGGCCCAGCCCGTGCTTGATGGCGATCTCCCAGACACTGACCGCACTGACCCAGACCTCGTTGGCCGGGTCGGCGATCAAGGCCCGGGCACTGGCTGGCAGCGCCGGCGCGTCGGTGATGGCCCATAACGCGACGTGGGTGTCGAGCAGGAGGTTCAAGCGGGCTGCTCCACCTCATCCGCGGGATTCGGCCGAACCACGGCCAGCGACGGACATGTCCGGCGTGCCGAGGAAGAGCGCGGCCGCTTCGGCGGCGTGCGCGTCGATGGAATCGGGCACGACGAAGCGGCCCCGGGCCACGCCGAGGCGGCGTGAAGCGGGGGACTTCTCGATCGGGACGAGCCTTGCCACGGGCCGGCCGTTGCGCGCGATCACCACCTCCGCCTGGTGGCCTTCCTCAACCGCCTGCACCAGACGCGACAGCGTCGACTTGGCTTCCAGCATGTTCACAGACGACATCATGGCGAAATCCCTTCTGGTTTGCCGCGGGTCGGCCGGTGGCTCGACCCCACCGCGGCTCGCATCTTGAGGCGCATTCTAGGTTGGTCTGGTCTGGCCAAGTACATGCCAAGCGCTCAGCGCATGCGCCATGCCGAGGAGATGAGAAGGCGACCAAGGAGGGCCACGGGGCATTCACCATCGCTCGTCCGACACCAAGCGCCTCGCCTGCCCGCGAAGGGATGGGTGCGACCTCGGATCGGGGATGGGTATCGGGTTTACCCGAGCCTGCCGGGCTTGCAGCGGGTGTTTGAATTTTCGATGCAACGCCTATCGCCCGGAGGAGCCTTGCACATGCTGAACGATGACATCCGCGCCTGCGCCGAGCGCGCGACGCTTTGCTGGCTGGCGACGGTGGACGCCGCCGGGCAGCCGAACGTCTCGCCCAAGGAGATCTTCGTGGTGTTCGACGAGGCCCATCTGGTCATCGCGAACATCGCCTCGCCCACCAGTGCGCGTAACGTCGGGGCGGGCGCGCCCGTGTGCGTCAGCTTCGTCGACATCTTCGTCCAGAAGGGCTGGAAGGTCAGGGGTCGGGCACGCCACGTCGATCGGCGGTCGACCGACCACGCGCACTGGGCCGCGCCGCTGGTGGCGATGGCCGGGCCGCGGTTCCCGCTCCGCGGCGTCACCGTCGTCCGCGCGACGGCGGTCGAGCCCATCGTCGCCCCGAGCTACCGCCTCCACCCGGCGGAGACGACCGAGGCCACACAGGTCGCCTCGGCGCTGCGCACATACCGGGTCGAGCCGGCGGCGGATTTCTGGCGCGGGCGCGCAGCTCCGCCTGAAGAGCTGCGTGCCTGAGATTGATGCGGTGATGTGCTAGCATCAGATGCGTTGTTTTGAGATCAGCATCGCCATGCGCACCACGCTCGACCTCGACGAAGACATCCTCCTCGCCGCCAAGGAGTTGGCGCGGCAGCAGCGAGTGGCTGCCGGCACGGTGATCTCGCGCCTGGTCCGTCAGGCTTTGTCCGGCCAGGTGGCGGGCTCATCTGAAGGGGGTAAGTCCAGCGTGGCGGGTTTCCGGCCCTTCGCTGCCCGGGGCCGCGTGGTGAGCAACGCCCAGGTCGACGTCCTGCGAGACCAGGAAGGGGTCTGATGCGGGCACTGCTGGACGTCAACGTCCTGATCGCGCTGCTGGATGCCGGGCACCTGCACCATCGCCTGGCAACGCAGTGGCTGGCCGGGCGCCTGGGTGCCGGCTGGGCGTCCTGCCCGATCACGCAGAACGGCTGCCTGCGCATCCTGTCCCAGCCCGCCTACCCGGGCGCACAGCCCCTGGCCCTCGTCGCAGAGCGACTGGCAGAGGCCGTGGCGCACCCGAGCCACCAGTTCTGGCCTGACAGCTTGAGCTTGCTGGACCCCTCGATCCTCGGCGCGTGGAGCCTCACAGGACACCGCCAGGTCACCGACGCCTATCTTCTGGCCCTTGCCGTGCAGCGGGACGCCTGCTTCGTCACCTTCGACGCTCGGGTTCCCATGTCGGCGGTCGCGGGCGCTCAGCCGCGACACCTCGTGTTGCTGTCGGCGGCTGCCTGACTCACGCGCCCCGGCGTCGGCGTGGTGCCCCGTATTTCGTCCGGGCGCTTCCCGACCTCCCCAGAGGTATCCCACGATGCCGCCCTTCGACGGCGACCCCGGCAACCCAAGCGCGCTGGTCTGGCGCGCGCTGCACGGCCAGCGCGTGGCGCACGCCACGGTGCAAGCGGTGGAACTGCCCTGCGTCTTCGGGCGCGCGCTGCAGGTGCCAGACGAGGCGCTGGCGGCCACCTCACCGGTGCTCGCGCTCGGGCTGACAGCCGGGCGTGGCGACATCTCGGTCGAGTGCGCGGCGCTGAACATCAGCCACGCGCGCATCCCGGACAACGCCGGCGCCCAGCCGGTGGACCTGCCCGTGGTCGCGAACGGCCCGGCGGCCCGTCCCCTTGGTTCAGCACCTTGCGGCGGCGCACCAGGCCTGGTATGCGGCCCTCAACAGCCTGTTCGGTAGGCTGCGCAGACCTCGGATCAACCGGCTCTGTCGGGTTTACCCGGGCCTGTCGGGCTTGCAGAGGGTGTTTGAATTTCCCATGCACCGGCGCGGAAGGCCACTTCCTCAGGGCAGGCCACCTTCAGCCCCTGGCGCATCTCCAGCGTGGCGATGGCCTGCCCGGTCGCCGTCTGCCGCTTCACCAAAGTCGTTCGACCGGCCCTGCCCCGACCTGTCCAACCCCCCTGGTCCTCCCTCCTGGCCCACCCCTGCGGCCCATGACCGCCTGCACCCTCGCCCTCACCCCCAGCGGCCGGCTCACGCTGGTGCCGGCGGCCGATGCCCCGCCGCTGCCGGCCCCACTGGCCTCGCGACTGCTGGCTGACAGCGCCTTGGGCCCCGGCCCGCTGCTGCTGGGCCTGGGTGCCGGCCAGGTGGGCGTGGCGCTGCCGCCGGCCCTGGCCTGGTGGCGCGATCTGGCCGTGCGCTACCTCAGCACGCTGTGCACGCTGCCCGAAGCCGCAGAACACCAGACCGAGCAACCAGCCGGGCGCGTGCGCCCGCCCGATGCCGGCGAGCTGCAGGCACTGGCCTGGTCGGCCCCGCCCATGCCCGGCGCCGAATACCTCAGTGCCGAGGTGCTACAGCAGCACTGGCAGGCACTGGACGCCGCGCTGCGCGCCGCCCTGCAGGCCGAGGGCCTGCCGCTGGGTGCGTTTCTGAAGCGGCACAACCCGGCCTGGCACCTGGTGGGCCGCGTGCACCTGCACCTGGCCGAGAACCGCAAGGATGAAGAGTGCCCCTTCGCCTTCCTGGCCACCTACACCACCCGGCTCTCGGCGCAGGGCAAGGCGCAGCACCGGCCGTTGGGCGAGGCGCTGCGCGAGTACGCCGCCGCGGCCGACAAGGAGCGCCTGCTGGCCCTGCTGGCGCCGCTGCAGCGCGCGGCCCAGGCCTGCCCCTGGCTGAAGGAGCTGGTAGACCGCCGCGAGATCTTCCAGCCGCTGCGCTTCGGCGTGCGCGAGGCGCTGGCCTTCCTGCACGACGTGCCCCGGCTGGAGCAGGCCGGTGTGGTGCTGCGCCTGCCCGCGCAGTGGCGCGGTGGCCGGCCGGCGCGCGCCACGGTCAGCGCCACCGTGGGCGCGCGGCCGCCTTCGCAGGTGGGGCACGATGCGCTGCTGGACTTCGAGGCCGCCGTGGCCCTGGAGGGCGAGCCGCTCACCCCCGACGAACAGCAGGCCCTGCTGGCCGCCAGCCAGGGACTGGTGCTCATCCGCGGCCAGTGGGTGGAGGTGGACGCCGCGCGGCTGCAGCAGACGCTGAGCCAGTTCCAGCGCGTGCAGGCCCTGGCCAGCGCGCAGGGGCTGGGCTTCTTCGACGCCATGCGCCTGCTGGCCGGTGCGGGCGCAAGCTTGGGCGGCCAGGCGGTGGAAGCCCCGCCCGAGTGGGCGCAGGTGAACGCCGGGCCCTGGCTGGCCCAAACCCTGGCCGCGCTGCGCGGGCCGCAGGGCCTGGCGGCGGTGGACACCGGCCCCGATCTGCGCGCCACGCTGCGGCCCTACCAGCAGCACGGCCTGCGCTGGCTGCACCTGCTGTCGCGCCTGCGCCTGGGCGCCTGCCTGGCCGACGACATGGGCTTGGGCAAGACCCTCCAGGTGCTGGCGCTGCTGCTGGCGCGCAAGCGCAGCGAAGGGCCGGCACCCAGCCTGCTGGTGGCGCCGGCTTCGCTGCTGGCCAACTGGGCGCAAGAGGCGGCCCGCTTTGCGCCGGGCCTGCGCGTGCTGCTGGCACACACCTCCGAGATGCCGGCCCAGGCCCTGGCCGCGCTGCTGCCCGAGCAACTGGCGCAGAGCGACCTGGTCATCACCAGCTACGGCGCGGTGCACCGCCTGCCCTGGGTGCAGCAGACCACCTGGCGGCTGGCCATCCTGGACGAAGCCCAGGCCATCAAGAACCCCGGCACCCGGCAGACGCAGGCCGTCAAGCGCCTGCAGGCCGGCTCGCGCCTGGCGCTCACCGGCACGCCCATCGAAAACCGGCTGGGCGACCTGTGGAGCCTGTTCGACTTCGTCAACCCCGGGCTGCTGGGCAGTGCCAAGGCCTTTGCCGGCTTCACCCGCCGCCTGTCGGAAAGCCCCGGCGGCTACGCCCCGCTGCGACGGCTGGTGCAGCCCTACATCCTGCGCCGGCTGAAGACCGACAAGGCGGTGATCAGCGACCTGCCCGACAAGACCGAGCAAACCGCCTACTGCGGCCTCTCGCGCAAGCAGGCCGCGCTGTACCAGCAGGCGGTGGAGGAGCTCAGCCGGGCGCTCGAGGCCGGGGCGCAGAGCGGGCTGGACGGCGTGGCGCGCAAGGGCCTGGTGCTGGCCTACCTCACGCGCTTCAAGCAGATCTGCAATCACCCTTCGCAGTGGCTGGGCGATGGCGGCTGGGCCGAGGCCGACAGCGGCAAACTGGCCCGCCTGCGCGAACTGGCCGAGGTCATCGCCGCCAAGCAGGAGAAGCTGCTGCTGTTCAGCCAGTACGCCGAGACCACGGCACCGCTGGCCGCCTTCCTGGGCTCGATCTTCGGGCGCGAGGGCTGCGTGCTCACCGGCGACACCCCCGTCAAGCGCCGGCAGGAGCTGGTGGCCCGTTTCCAGGGCGACGAGACCCTGCCCTTCTTTGTGCTCTCCTTGAAGGCTGGCGGCTCGGGCCTGAACCTCACCGCCGCCTCGCATGTGCTGCACTTCGACCGCTGGTGGAACCCCGCTGTGGAAAACCAGGCCACCGACCGCGCTTTCCGCATCGGCCAGAGACGCAACGTGTTGGTGCACAAGTTTGTCTGCCGAGGCACGGTAGAGGAGAGAATCGACGCCATGATCCGCGACAAGCAGCAACTCGCGGCCGAGCTGCTGGACGCTGCCGGCGGCGAGGTGCGCCTCACCGAGCTGAACGACGCCGAGCTGCTGCAGCTGGTGCGCCTGGATCTGAACACCGCCACCAGCGAAGGCTGAGGGGGAGGGATGAGGGCGAGGGACGACGACGATGGATGAGCTCTAGCGATGAGCACGTATGGCAACTGGGCGCCCTATGTACCGGTGGCCACGCGCCGCCGCCAGACTGCCCGCGAGCTGGCCCGGCTCACCCAAGGTGGGCAGGCGGCATCGCCGGTCATCATCACCGGCCGCCACATCGCCGGCACGCCCTGGGGCCGGGCCTGGTGCAGCAACATGGAGCGCTACAGCGACTACGCCAACCGCCTGCCACGTGGCCGCACCTATGTGCGCAACGGCTCGGTGATCGATCTGCAGATCAGGCCCGGCCAGGTGCAGGCACAGGTCAGCGGCTCGTCCATCTACCGCACGATGGTGGAGGTGCAGCCCCTGGCCAAGAGCCGCTGGCAGGCCCTGTGTGCAGACTGTGCCGGCGGCATCGACTCGCTGGTGGAACTGCTGCAAGGGCGCTTTTCGCAGGCGGTGATGGACCGCCTGTGCCGCCCGGGGGACGGCCTGTTCCCCGCGCCCCGGGACATCCGCTTCGATTGCTCCTGCCCCGACGGCGCCTTCATGTGCAAGCACGTGGCCGCCGTGCTGTACGGCGTGGGCGCCCGGCTGGACAGCCAGCCCGAACTGCTGTTCACCCTGCGCCAGGTGGAAGCCGCCGACTTGCTGAGCAAGGCCGGCACCGGCGTGGCCACCACCCCCGCCGCCAGCCACCGCGCCCTGGCGGAAGACGACCTGGGTGCGCTGTTCGGGCTGGACCTGGAAGGGGATGGCGCGGCTGTGCCCGCAGCAAAGGCGCCGGCCCCGGCAGCTCCATCCATCAAGGCCACACCGACGTCGGCCCGAACGGCGCCCGCAGCGAGCACGCCCCTCGCAGCCCCTGCCAAGCCGCTCAAGACACCCCGGCCCACTGCGCCCGCACGCCCGCCGGGCCGCTCGGTGGCGGTGGCCCGCAACCCGGCGGCGCGCCTGCTGGCGGCGCTGCGCAAGACCGGCTGGCTGGACAACGCCGCCGCCCGCGCCGCCACCGGACTGGACGCCGAAGCCGTACGCCCGCTGCTCAGGCAACTGGTGGCCGAAGGTCATGCCCAGGTGCAAGGGCGGGGGCGCGGTACGCTGTACGTGGCAAGACGAACGGAGTTCATGCCATGATCTTCACCCCGGCTGGCGAACTGCTGGGCCCTGGGTCGACCGTGCGCACGGTGACGCTGGCGCATCACCCCCAACTGCCCGACGGCGAATACACCCTGGTGGACGCCTATTGCACCGACCGCAGCTGCGATTGCCGCAAGACCATGATCCACGTGCTGCTGGACGGCCAGCATGTCTCCACCGTGCACTACGGCTGGGAGAGTCCGGCCTTCTACCAGCGCTGGTACGGCGCACCGCTGGACGCGATCACCCTGGCCGAGATGAAGGGCCCCAGCATCGACCTGAACAGCCCCGACCGTGTGCCGCGAGACGCCATGCTGGCGTTTTTCATCCGCTTGCTGGAAGCACGCTACGCCAAGCATCTGCGCCAGCAGTACGCCGGCGTGCGCGCCGTGCTGGCCGCACCCGACGAAGGCGCGCCGCCGCTGTCGGGCCCGTCCGCGCGGGCAGGCCAGCTCACCCGCGTGGTGCGTGAACTGGGCAAGCAGCGCAAGAGCAAGCGGCAGTCTGCGTTGCGGTGAGCTGGAGGCGCAGGCAGGGGCGGCGGCTCTGCCGGCTTCCCTGTTGTTGGCTCTCAGGCCGGCGGCGCGTCGGACCCGTGCGCTGCCGCCGCAGCCGTCGCCTCGGTCCGCAGACACCGCGCCTGATGCCCCGGCGCGATCACCACCGGCTCGGGCCGTGTGGCCCGGCAGACCTCGGCAGCCCAGCCGCAGCGCTCGGCGAAAGCGCAGCCCGGCGGCAGGGCCGACAGATCGGGCGGGGCGCCGCCGATGGTCTCCAGGCGTGCCCCGGGTTGGGCGGCGCCGTGCGCGCGGCTCTTCAGCAGGGCCAGGGTGTAGGGATGGCGCGGCTCGCGCAGCAGGACCCGCACCGAGCCTTCCTCGACGATCCGACCGGCGTACATCACGGCGATGCGGTCGGCCACCTCGACGGCAGCGCCGATGTCGTGGGTGACGAAGATCACGCCCAGGCCGAGGTCGCGCTGCAGTTCGCGCAGCAGCAGCAGGATCTGGATCTGCACCGTGGCGTCCAGCGCCGTCGTCGGCTCGTCGGCCAGCAACAGCTGCGGTCGGCAGGCCAGGGCCAGCGCGATCATCGCGCGCTGGCGCATGCCGCCGCTCATCTCGTGCGGGTAGGCCTGCAGGCGCCGCTGCGGGCTGGGGATGCGCACGCGCTCGAACAGCTCGAGCGCGCGCTGCGAGGCCTGGGCCGCCGACACCGGCTCGTGGCGGCGGATGGCCTCGACGATCTGCGCTCCGACGGTGTAGACCGGGTCGAGCGCGAGCAGCGGCTCCTGGAAGATCATCGAGGCCACGCGGCCGCGATAGTCGGCCAGCGCCGACGGCGACAGCGCGAGCACGTCCTGCCCGGCGACGACGACCTGGCCCGAGATCGTCGTGCGCCGCGGCGGGTGCAGGCGCAGCAGCGAGCGCAGGGTCACGCTCTTGCCGGAGCCGGATTCGCCGATCAGCGCGACGACCTCGCCGCGGTCCAGTCGCAGGTCGACCCCGTCGACCGCCTGCACCGGACGCCGTCCGCCGGTGAAGGTCACGCGCAGGCCGCGCACGTCGACCAGGGGCTGGGACGCAGCGCCCGGCGTCGCGCCGGGCGCGGCAGGGATCGGTGCGGGCGTCGAGGTGTCGGTCATCAGGGGTGCTCCACGCGGACCGGGTCCGGGCTCGTGGCGGCGGGCGCGGCGCTGTGTCCGCTGCCCGGCTCGTACATCAGGCAGGCGACCTGGGATCGCCCCCAGGGCTGGGCCACGTCCGGCCCGCCCCCCAAAGCGATCGGGAACACCTGGGGCCGGGCCGGCTCGCGTTGCGCGCACATCGGCTCGGCCCGCGCGCAGCGGGTGTGGAAGCGGCAACCCGATGGCGGATCGATGGGGTTGGGCGGGTCGCCCGCCAGTGGCGGCTCCTCGGTGCGGCGGTCCGGGTCCATCGAGGGGATGGAGCTGAGCAGTGCGCGCGTGTAGGGGTGGCGCGGGGACTCGAACAAGGCCTGCGCCGCACCGATCTCGACCACCTGGCCCAAGTACATGACCATGACCCGGTCCGACATGTGCCGCACGACGTTCAGGTCGTGGCTGATGAACAGGTAGGTCAGCCCGAAGGCGTCCTTCAGGTCCTGCAGCAGATTCAGCACCTGCGCCTCGACCGACTTGTCCAGGGCCGAGACGGCCTCGTCCAGGATGACCACGCGCGGCTGCAGCGCCAGGGCGCGCGCGATGTTGACGCGCTGGCGCTGGCCGCCGGAGAGCTCGTGCGGGTAGCGCTCGGCAAAGCGCCGCGGCTCCAGGCCCACGCGCGCCAGCAGGTCGCGCGCGCGCTGGACTGCCTCGCCCCGTGCCAGGCCATGCACCTGCGGGCCGAAGGCGATGGAATCCTCGATCGTCAGCCGCGGGTTCAGGGAGGCGTAGCTGTCCTGGAACACCATCTGTACCTGGCGGCGGTAGTCGCGCAGCGACAGGTCGCGCCCGCCGACGCCCGCACCGTCGAAGACGACCTCGCCACGGTCGGGGGTGATCAGATGCATCAGCAGCCGCGCCGTGGTGCTCTTGCCGCAGCCGGACTCGCCGACGATGCCCAGAGTCTCACCGGCGCTGACGGAGAAATCCACCCCGTCGACCGCGCGCACGACACCGCCGCCGCGGCCGAAGGCGCTCTTCTTCAGCGGGAAGTGCTTGACCAGCCCCGACACCTGAAGCAAGGCCTGGCTCCTGGCGTTCATGACTTGATCTCCATCGCGGAGCGCAGACCGTCGCTGAGCAGGTTGAAGGCGATCGACGTGGCAAAGATCATGACACCCGGCAGCGCAGCGATCCAGGGCTGGGTGTAGATGGCCGTGCGCAGCGTGTTCAGCATCAGGCCCCACTCGGGCTCGGGCGGCTTGACACCCAGACCGAGGAAGCTCAGGCCGGAGGCCAGGATCATCGACACGGCGATCAGGCTGGTGGCGTAGACGAAGATCGGGCCGAGGACGTTGCCGAGCACGTGCACGCGCACGATGGTGAAGGCACCGGCCCCGGAGGCACGCGCGGCCTCGACGAAATCGCGGTTGCGGATCTGCGTGGTCACGCTCTCGGCCACGCGCGCGATCGGCGGGATGAACACCACCGTCAACGAGATCAGCGAGTTGGTGATGCCGGCGCCCAGCGCGCCCGACAGCGCGATCGCCAGCAGCACCGAGGGAAAAGCGTAGAAGACGTCGATCGTGCGCATCACCACGGTGTTGGTGCGCCCGCCGGCATAGCCTGCCACGATGCCGATCAGCGAGCCGAGCACGAAGGCGCACACCACGGGCGCGATGCCCATGAACAGCGACAGCCGCGCGCCCACCATCAGACGCGACAGCATGTCGCGCCCGAGTTCGTCGGTGCCCAGAGGGAACCCCGGCGTGCCGATGGGCTTCAGGCGCGACAGCATCGAGGCCTTGTAGGGGTCGGCTGGCGCCAGCAGGGGCCCGAAGACGGCCAGCACCAGCAACAGCAGCAGCACCAGTGCCGCGCCCATGGCCACACGGTCCCGCGACAGACGGCGACCGACGGTCTGCCAGTAGCCGGGCGAGCGCTCGGGCGCCACGGCGGGAATCTTCGAAGGGTCGACAGCAACGTGCAGCATGGGCGTTCCCTCCTCGTCAGGCTCGCGCGATCCGCGGGTCCAGCAGGGTCTGCATCACGTCGACGACGAGGTTCAGCAGCACGAAGAAGATCGCCAGGACGAGGATGGAGCCCTGCAGCAGCGGCAGGTCGCGCTGGAAGATCGCCGCGTTGAGCAGGAAGCCCGTGCCCGGCCAGGCGAAGACCGTCTCGATCAGGATGGAGCCGCCCAGCAGGTAGCCCAGCTGCAGTCCCATCACGGCCAGCGCGGTGGGCGCCGCGTTCTTGACCACGTGCAGGAAGACGCCCAGATCGGTCAAGCCCTTGGCCCGCAGGCCGACGACGAACTCCTGCGCCAGGATCTCGGCCACCAGCGCGCGCACCGTGCGCGCGATGATGCCCATGGGAATCACACTCATCGTCAGGGCCGGCAGGATCAGGTGCTGGATGTGCGCCCAATCCCACTGCCACAGGTCCGATCCGCCGGGGCCGGCACCGCTGGGCGGCAGCCAGAACAGGAGGGACGAGAACACGATCACCAGCACCATGCCGAGCCAGTAGTGCGGCACGCTGACACCGAGCACCGCCGTGAACGACGCCGCCTTGTCGACCCAGGAGTTCTGGAAGTAGCCGGCGACGAAGCCGAACAGGCAGCCCAGCAGGAAGCCGATGACCGTGGCCACCACCGCCAGGCGCAGCGTGTTGACCACGGCCCGCAGCACCTCGTCGGTCACGGGCCGGTTGGTCGCGATCGACGTCCCCAAGTCGCCCTGCAGTGCGCGCCAGACCCAGCCGGCAAACTGCTCGGGCAGCGGGCGGTCGAAGCCGTAGAGCGTGCGCAACTGGTTCTGCAGCTCCACCGAGGCATCGGGCGGCAGCACCGACACCAGCGGGTCGCCCGGCGCCAGGTGGACGAGCGAGAAGCACACCAGCGCCACGCCGAACATGATGGGCAGCGTGTAGAGCAGGCGACGGATCAGGAAGGCGAACATGCGGGCTGGTTCTCGTCAGGTTCGGGGCGGGCACCGGCGACACCGGGACCCGCCCGCGCGCACCGCCGCTCCCGCCCGCGACCCAGCGCTGGAGCGTGGGTCACGGGCGGGCGACAGCGCGCCGGACAGGGTCAGTCCAGGGTCATCGGCGCGATGTCGATGAACCAGCTCTTGGGCTGCACGACGTTCTTGACCCGGGCGCTCATCGCGCGCGGGCCGACGTCGTGGGCGATCCAGACGAAGGGCGCTTCCTCGACGATGCGGGCGTGCAGGCGGGCGAGTGCCGCATCACGTGCCTTGTCGTCGAAGCTGGTGCGGGCGTCGGCGATCAGCTTGTCGAACTCGGCGTTGCCGAAGTAGCCCCAGTTGTTGGACACCGGCGGGAAGGTCTTGGTGCTGGTGAAGCGTACCATTGCAAAGAACGGGTCCATCGCCGCGAAGCTCACGTTGATGCCGTGCGAGCCGTTGGCCGACGGGTCCTTCGCGCCCTTGCGCCAGTTGGTGAACAGCGTGTTCCACTCGATGACGTCGAACTCGACATCGAAATAGCACTGCTTCAGGGACTGCTGCACGAATTCGTTCATCGGCAGCGGCTGCATCTGGCCCGAGCCCGAGGCGGAGATCTGGATCTTCACCTTCAGCGGCTTGGACGTGGAGTGGCCGGCCTTGGCCATCAGCGCCTGTGCCGCCTTGACGTCGTAGCGGATGTCGAACTTCGGGTCGCCCCACCACGGGTGGCCCGGGGGCACCGTGCCCTTGGGCACGCCCATCATCCCGCCGAGGAGCTGCGACAGGCCGGCGCGGTCCACACACAGGTTGGCGGCATGGCGCACGTCACGGTTGAGCCACGGCGACCCCTCGGCGAAGGACAGCTGCCAGGGCCACACATGCGGCTGCGGATTGCTGTAGATCGTGAAGCCGCGCTGCTTCATCTGCGCCATGGCATCCGGCGCCGGCGCCTCGATCCAGTCGACCTGGCCCGACAGCAGCGCCGCGGTGCGGGCATTGGCCTCGGGCATCGGGATCATCACCACGCGGTCGATCTTGGGCGTGCGCTTCGGGTCCCAGTAGGCCTTGTTGGCCACGACCTCCAGACGCTCGCGAGGCACGAAACGCGCCATCTTGAACGGGCCGCTTCCCGAGGCGTCGGCGGCGAAGGCCGTCCACGCGGCCTTGGCCTTGTCGGCCGGAGTGGCGCCGGCGGCGGCGTCGAACTTCTTCTGCCAGTGCGACGGCGAGGCGATGAACAGGTTGGTCAGGTTCAGCGGCAGGAAGGCATCGGGCTCGCTCGTGGTGAGCTCCACCGTCAAGTCATCGATCTTGCGCGCGCTGCGCAGTGTGGGCATGCGCGAGGCGGTCACGCCGACTTGGCTGGGATCGAAGTGCACGGCCTGCTGGTCGAGCACCTTGCGCACGTTCCAGACGATGGCGTCGGCGTTGACCGCCGAGCCGTCATGGAACTTCACGCCCGGACGCAGCTTGAAGGTCCACTTGGTCTTGTCGCTGGCGCTGACGGCCCAGCTCGTGGCCAGCCCGGGGATCAGCACGCTGGGCTTGTCGGTGCTGGACAGGTCCCAGTGCGTGAGCGCGTCGTACATCGGGATGCCGGTGAAGCGGTTGCCCTCGAAGCCCTGGTCGGGCTGGCCGAGCGTTCGCGGGATGTCGCCGGCGGTCATCGCAATGCGCAGCACCTTCTCCTGCGCTGCGACCGAGCCGCTGAACGCCACGCCCAGCACGGCAGCCGCGGCGGTGGCGGCCCACCTGACCCGGGCACTGCGACCCATCGATTCGATTGCACTCATCTGAAGACTCCTGAGATGAACTGGGACGACACGGCCCTCGCACCGACCACGACCCGATACCCCTAGACAAACCTGCCGGACCTACGCCGACGGGATCCCGCATGGTGCGATCCATGCTTGAGCTTCTTTGTATGCAATCGACATGCCAGCGATGACCTCGGTGCTTCGGCGCCCATATCGCGACACCGGGCACAAACCCAGGAAACAACTGGTCAACCGTCAAAACCGGGCACCACGAAGAGGCATGGCGATGCGCGATAGTGTGCACGACGAACGTTTTGTATGCAAACCGCACCAACCAGGTGCCCACGACCCCGACATGACCATGCAACTGCTCCTGATCAACCCCAACACTTCCTCGGCGATGACCGAGGGCATCGCCGCCGCAGCGCGCGACGTGGCCGCGCCCGGCACCGTCGTGCAGGCAGTCCAGCCCACTTTTGGTGCGCTGTCGATCGAGGGTCACTACGACGAGGCCTTCGCCACCGCGGGCGTGGCCGAGCAGGTGCGGCTGGCGCGCGACGGCGCCACGCCGCCGGACGCCGTGGTCATCGCCTGCTTCGGCGACCCGGGGCTGGACGCGGCGCGGGAGGCGGTGGATGCACCGGTGCTGGGCATCGCCGAAGCGGCCTTCCACGCCGCCTCGATGGTGGCCACCGGGTTTTCGGTGGTGACGACCATGACGCGCACCTGCACGATGGCCGAGCACCTGGTGCACAAGTACGGTTTCGAGCGGCGTTGTCGCGGGATCCACGGCACCGACATCGCCGTGCTGGAACTCGAAGCCTGTGGGCCGGCCACCGTCGCGCACATCGAGGCCTGCTCGCGCGAGGCGCTGGCGCGCGACCGCAGCGGCGCCATCGTGCTGGGCTGCGCGGGCATGGCCGCGCTCACGGCCGAACTGCAGCGCCGGCTGGGTGTGCCGGTGATCGACGGCGTGGCCGCGGCGGTGAAGTTCGCCGAGGCGCTGGCCGGCCTCGGCCTGCGCACGAGCAAGCACGGCGACTACGCCGCGCCGCTGCCCAAGCGCTACGTGGGTTGGGCCGCGCCCTTCGGTTGGTGATCACCCCGGCGGCCGGACGCCGTCGAGCCACGTCCACGCCGGCGCAGACGGGCCCGTGGCAGGCCGGCGCCCTGATCGCAGGCGTCGACCGGGATCGAGCGGCGTGCCGGCCGATGGCCGGCGCAGAACAGGCTTCAGCCGCCGAAGGCGACGATCTGTCCGGCCGGCAGGGCGCCGCTGCGGCGCTGGACCTCGCGTCCGCGCTCCAGACGCACCAGGGTGGGAATGCTGCGAATGCCGAATCGCGCGGCCACCTGCGGGTTGTCGTCGCTGTTGACCTTGGCCAGCACGGCGCGGCCCTTCAACTGCGCGGCCGCCTGCTCGAAAGCCGGCGCCATCATGCGGCACGGCCCACACCAGGGCGCCCAGAAGTCGACGACCACGGGCAGGTCGGACTTGCCGACGTAGGCGTCGAAATTGGCGTCGGTCAGCTCAATGGGCTCGCCGCCGAGCAAAGCCTGGCCGCAGCGGCCGCAGGTCGGGTCGTCGCCCAGCCGCGAGGCCGGCACGCGGTTGGTGGCGCCGCAGGCGGCGCAGGCGATGTGGGTCGGGTCGTGTGTGTCCATGGATACCATGATGGGTATGCGGCGGCAGGTTTCAAGTGCGCCGGCGCACCTCCTTCGAACGTTGCATGCACCCCCGCCATGCAGCCGGCCCCTCGGCTCGAGCAGGCCGTGACCCCCTGGCATGTCATCTGCCGCGCGCCAGGGGATGCCGCCCGGCGTGGACGCCACGGGCTGGATAATCGACCAGACCCGGAGATCCTCAGATGAACCCCTTGCACTCGGCCAATGCCCTGTA
This sequence comes from uncultured Rubrivivax sp., assembly GCA_964522465.1. Taxonomy (GTDB): domain Bacteria; phylum Pseudomonadota; class Gammaproteobacteria; order Burkholderiales; family Burkholderiaceae_C; genus Rubrivivax. The sequence goes on from CAZFVH010000003.1 coordinate 41,940, forward strand.
CCGTGCGCTGGTCGTCACGGTCCTGGGCTTCGCCTCCGGCCTGCCGCTGGCCCTGACGGGGCAGGCCATGCAGGCTTGGCTCACTGCCGACGGGCTGGATCTGGCCACCATCGGCTTCCTCAGCCTGGTGGGCCTGCCCTACACCTTCAAGTTCCTGTGGGCGCCGCTGATGGACCGCTTCGACCTGCCGCTGCTCGGGCGGCGGCGCGGCTGGCTGGTGCTGACGCAGCTCGCGCTGGCCGCCGCGCTGTTGGCGCTGTCGACGGTGTCGCCCAAGGACGCCATCCGGCTGTTCGCGCTGCTGGCAGTCACCGTGGCCTTCGTCTCGGCGTCGCAGGACGTGGTGATCGACGCCTACCGCACCGACCTGCTGCCCGCGGCCGAACGTGGATTGGGTGCCTCGCTGAACGTGATGGGCTACCGCTTGGCGATGATCGTCTCCGGTGGTGTGGCGCTGATCTGGACCGATCCGCAGCAGGGCGGCGGCTGGGACTGGCCCGCGGTGTACCGCCTGATGGCGCTGCTGATGGCCGGCGCGGCCGTGCTGTCGGCCACGGTGCTGCCGCGCTTGCCAACGCCACCGCGCGGCGCGGATGCCGATGCGCCAGGGCCGTCGGCCCGCCGCGACCTCATCGGCTTCGGGGCCGTGGTGCTGGCGGTGGCAGTGGGCGCGTGGCTGAGCGACCGCCACGCGCGAGACGTCGCGCAGGCCCTGATCGGCGGCTGGCTGCAGGGAACAGCACTGCCCGCAGCACTGCAAGGGCGCTGGATCGACCTGCTGGCGCTGATGCTGGGCATCGGGCTGACGCTGCCCCTGGCGGCCTGGGCGGCGCGACGCGCGCGATTCGTCACCTTGCTGGACGGTCTGCGCAACTACTTCGGACAGCCCGGTGCCGCCGCCTTCCTGCTGTTCATCGTGCTGTACAAGCTGGGCGACGCCTTCGCCGGTTCGCTGATGACACCCTTCCTGCTCAAGGGGCTGGCGTACTCGCCCGCGGAGGTCGGCGTGGTCAACAAGGTGATCGGGCTGTGGCTGACCATCGGGGGGGCGCTGCTCGGCGGCCTGTTGATGGTGCGGCTGGGCCTGTGGCGCTCGCTGCTGATCTTCGGCGTGCTGCAGATGCTCAGCAACCTGGGCTTCTGGTGGCTGGCCAGCGGTGGCAAAGGGGCCTGGCCGGGGCTGGTGATCCCGGCCTTCGACTGGGGCTTCGTCTCGCTGGCGGTGGCCACGCCGGTGGACGGTGGTCTGCTCGCGGCCGTGGCCTTCGAGAACATCTCCGGCGGCATGGGCACCGCAGCCTTCGTCGCTTTCCTGATGAGCCTGTGCAACCAGCGCTTCACGGCCACGCAGTTCGCGCTGCTGTCGGCCTTCGCGTCGGTCGGGCGCGTGTGGGTGGGCCCGCTGGCCGGCGTGCTGGCCGAGACCATCGGCTGGCCCACCTTCTTCGTCCTGAGCACCGTCGCCGCGGTGCCGGCACTGTGGATGCTGTGGGCGCTGCGTTCAACGGTCCGGGGCCTGGAAGTGGACCCAGCCAGCGCGCGGCGCGCCAGCGACTGAAGGGCCCGCCCGGCTGACGCGCCGAGGAGGGCCTGCCGCGGCGTTGCAAGCGGCGCTGCGCATTGGCGGGCGCCCCGGCCGACGGACAGCCGGCGGATTCACGGAACCCGTCGCACAATCGCGGGGTCTATCGCACTCCGACCGCCCCGCAACACGCCGCGCCGATGAACATCCTCCGCCAAGACCCTGACGCACCGACGGCCGCGCCGCGTGCAAGGCCTTGCGGATGTGCCTGGCACGGACGCAGGCTGTTCACCGGCCTGCTGGCCAGCGGTCTGGCGGTCCCGGCGCTGGCCGCCATCCCGGAATGCAAGCGCTCGGGTTTCACGCGCGCCGTGTCAGCCGAGCAGATCGAGCAGTCCGCCCAACAGCAGTACCGGCAAATGCTGATGCAGGCGCAGGGTCAGCGCGGGCTGGCACCACCCACGCATGCACAGGTGCAGCGCCTGCGGGCGATCGCCGAGCGCATCATCCCGTTCGCGCCCGAGTGCAACCCACGTTCGAGCCAATGGCGCTGGGAGGTCAACCTCATCGGCAGCCCCGAGATCAACGCCTTCTGCATGCCCGGCGGCAAGATCGGCTTCTACTATGGCATCCTGGCGAAGTTGCAGCTCAGCGACGACGAGGTCGCTGTCATCATGGGCCACGAGATCGCGCACGCGCTGCTCGAGCACGCACGCGAGCAGGTGGGCAAGAACACGCTGACGCAGACCGGCCTGCGCCTGGGAGCGGCCCTGCTGGGACTGGGCGACCTGGGCAACATGGCCGCGCAGATCGGCTCGCAGTTGCTGAGTCTGACCTACAGCCGCAGCGACGAATCCGAGGCCGATGCGCTCGGCCTCGTGATGTCGGCACGCGCCGGCTACCGCCCCGAAGCCGGCGTCACGCTGTGGCAGAAGATGGTTGCCGCCAGCGGCGGCAAGTCCCCGCCCAAGCTGCTGTCCACCCACCCCGCCGGCGACGACCGCATCCGTGATCTGCAGGCCCGCATGGAGCGGGTGCTGCCGCTGTACGAAGCCGCGGACAAACCGTCACGGGTGTTCGGGCCGCCGCCGCCCCTGAAGGGATGAGGCGGGTCTCGCACGGGCAGCCCGCCCGGCGTTGACGGCTTGCCCACCGGCGGGGCCCGGCTCGACCAGGCGGGTCGCCGCCCGCCCCTGAGGGCGTCCTCAGGGACGCGTGTCGGGCCACTGGTCCGCGTACGCCTGCGCCTCGCGCCGCAACCACTCGCACACGGCCGCGATCTCGGGCCGCTGGCGCGCGCCGGGACGGGTCAGCAGGAAGTACGACTTCGCCGGGCGCAGACGCAGGTCGAAAGGGCAGGCCAGGCGCGCGGCGTCGACATCCTCCTGCACGAAGGGGAAGATGCCCAGCGCCACGCCCTGGCCCAGCAACGCGGCCTGCGTGGCGACGTTGGAGTCCTCGATCACCATCTCCTCGGCGAAGACCAGGTCGCCGGCGCCTGCCAGCTCGAGCCAGGCGCGCCACTCCGAGCGGTCCTGCTGGTGCAGCGCGGTCAGGCGGGCGAGTTCGCGCGGCGTACGCAGTGCCCCGCTGGGCTCGAGCAGCGCAGGTGCAAGCACGGGCGCATAGTCGATGCGCATCAAGGGCTCGGCCTCCAGACCCGGCCAGTCACCCACGCCCCAGTCGACGACGACGGCCGCCGGCATGTCGTTCGGGCTCGTCACGCGCCGGCCGCGCCGCAGCGTCAGGTCCAGATGCGGCAGGGCGCGGCGCAGGCGCGACAGCCGTGGCATCAGCCAGCGCGCGCCGAAGATCGAGCCCACCGCCATCGACACCGCCACGCGCCGGGCGGCCACGTGGTGCTCGACCTCCTGCGAGATGGCGTCGAAGGACTGGCGCACCACCCGGGCCAGCGATTGGCCGAACTCGGTCAGGACCACCTGCCGCGTCATGCGCACGAACAGCGCGCTGCCCCACTGACGCTCCAGCGCGCGGATGCTGTTGCTGACGGTGGTGGCGCTGATGCAGAGTTCCTCGGCCGCGTCCTTGAAGCTCTCCAGCCGTGCGGCCGCTTCGAAGATGCGCAGCCCTGTCAGGGGCAGTCTCCTGGAGCGTGGGGCGATCACGGCGTTACGGGCGGGACAGAGGATCGACGCGCCGTTTCGACCGGCGGCACCTGCCAGCGACTATAGACCGGTAGCGGCGTCGTCAGCCCGATGTGATCCGGCACCCCGCCTGCTGCAGCGCGTCGCGCAGCAGCGCGATATGGGCCGGGCCGACCTCGCAGCAGCCGCCGACGATGCGCGCACCCGCGCGCACCCAGTCCAGCACCCAGCGCGCGTAGGCCTCGGGGTCGAGGTCCTCGCGCGTGGCGAGCTGCTCACGCGTGCGCCCGGGCAGGAAGGTCTGCGGGATCTCGACGAAGCCGTTGGCGTAGCCGCCGGCAGGCAGGCCGGTCGCCAGCAACTCCGGCAATGCCTGGCTGATCGACTCGGGCGGGCAGCAGTTCACGAGAACCGCCTGCACCGGCAGGCCGGCCAGCGCACGCGCCGCCTCGGTGAGGGTCTCGCCCGAGCGCAGCCGCGGGCCGCGGTCCTGCAGCGTCCAGGACGCCCACACCGGTTTGCCGAAGGCCGCCACGGCCGCCACGGCAGCATGCGCCTCCTGCGCGGTGGACATCGTCTCGCACAGGAACAGGTCCACGTAAGGTGCCTGCAGCGCCGCCAGGCGTGCGTACTCGTCGGCGTTGGCGGCATGGTCGCGCACCCGGTCGGGGCGGTAGGTGCCGTTCAGCGGCGGGATGCAGCCGGCGATCCGCACGTCGGCGCCGCGCGCCCCGGCGGCCTCGCGCGCGGCCAGCGCCAGCTCGCAGGCCAGTCGCTGCAGCTGAGGCACGCGGTCGGCCGCGTCGACCATCGCCATGCGCGTGAAGGTGGCCGAGTAGGCGTTGATGGTGACGACCTGCGCGCCGGCCTCGATGTAGTCCAGGTGCACCTGCCGCACCAGCTCGGGCTCGGTCACGAGGTACTCGGCCGACCAGTGCCGGGGCGTCTTGTTGGACGAGCGCCGCAGCAGCTCCAGGCTGGTGCCGCCGTCGATCAGGATGACGTCTCGGTCGGTGCCGGCGAGCGCATCCGAACGGCCATCGGTGCGGGTCTCGGCGCCGGCAGGGCCCCGGGCATCGACACGGTCAGAGGGCGTCATGGAGAACTCCTTCAGGTTCAGGCCGCCAGGGCGGCGTCGGCCGCCTCCAGCGCCTGGGGGTCGACCCCCAGGCGCGCGCCCAGGCGGCACAGCGCGCGCAGCGTCTGCGGTGGCACGGGGATGCCCGCGCGCAGGCGCTGCTGCCGCAGCGCCGCCTCGCGCTCGCCCGGGATCTCCACGCGCTCGAAACCCGGGGCGGGGGGGCACTCGCGCAATTCCTGCAAACAGGCCTCGGCCGCCTCGCGGTAGGCGCCCGGCATCCGAAAACGCGACAGGTCCACCGCGATGGCGATCCAGTTCATCCCGTCACGCGCCTGCGCCGAGATCGCCTCGCCCAGCAGCTCTGCCACCAGCGCCATGCCGTAGCCCTTGGGGCCGGCCATGGGCAGCAGCGCGCCGCCGTCGAAGTAGGCCTGCGGATCGGTCGTGGGCCGGCCGTCGCGGTCGACGATCAGCCCTTCGGCCAGCGGTCGGCCGGCGGTGCGGGCGGCGTAGACCTTGCCGCCCGACGCGGTGGAGGTGGCGAAGTCGATCACCACCGGCCCGCGCGTCCCGCCCGGGATGCCGTAGGCGTAGGGATTGGTCGGCAGCATGGCGCGAGCCCCACCGTGCGGTACGACCTGGCGCCAGTCCCGGCGCGAGCCACCGCCGAACAGCAACGTCAGGCAGCCCGCCTCGGCGCCGCGCTGCACGTAGGCACCCAGCCGTCCGGTGTGGTCGACGTTGGCGACCCCGACCGCCGCCATCCCGTCGCGCCGGGCGCGCTCGACGGCGACGTCGGTGGCCAGGCGGAAGGCCGGCATGCCCAGGCCGTTGCCCCCATCGACCAGCGCCGCCCCGCCCTCGGCCTGGGTCAGGCGCGGCATCGCCGCGGGGTCGAAGCGTCCGGCCTGCGCGCGCTCGGCGTACCAGTCCAGGCGGAACACCCCGTGCGAGTACACACCGCACAGGTCGGCGTCCACCAGATGCTGGGCGATCTCGGCGGCGATGGGCGCAGCGCAGCCGAGGGCGGCCATGACGCCGGTGCCGAAGCGCTCCAGCGCCTCGGCGCTGACCAGGGGATCGTTCGAATCGAGCAAGGCGGGCTCCGAGGGGGGCAGGGGCTGGATGAGGGGACGGGGTGCGGGGGCAGGGGCGCCGGGGATGGCGTGCGAGGTCGAGGGTCCTCAGGCCTTCCTCGTCGGCCAGGAAGGCCCGGTCGGGCGGCTGCTCGGGGGATGGGCAGAAGGATCGGCGGACGGACCGGCAGGGGGTTCGGCCGGGGGATCTTTCGAGGGGCTGCTCGATGGTGCGACCGCACGATCCCGCATCGGATCCGCCGTGTCGACCAAGCGGTGCGCCGGCGCGAGGGCCGCGCGGGGCGCATCGGAAGCGGGCACCACCGGGATGTGGCAGCGCACCCGGTGCTGACCCGCACCGTCCACGGCCTGCCAGGGCGGCGGCTGTTCGTCGCACAGCGGGCCCAGGCGCTTGGGGCAACGGCGCTGGAAGGCACAGCCCCGGGCCGGCGGGGCGGCCTCGACCACGTCCTGCGCCAGCAGGCGTGGGACATGGTCCGGATCGGGTTCGAGCACGGCACCGAGCAGGACCTCGGTGTAGGGGTGCGAGGGCCGGTTATAGACATCGGCCGCCGGGCCGACCTCGCACAGCCGCCCCTGGTACAGCACCGCCACACGGTCGGCCAGCGCCCGCACCACGGCCAAGTCGTGCGAGACGACAAGGTAGGCGGTGCCGCGCTCACGCCGCAGCGTCTCGAGCAGCTCGAGCACGGCGGCCTGCACCGACACGTCCAGCGCCGAAGTGACCTCGTCGCACAGCACCAGATCGGGTTCGGCGGCAAAGGCCCGTGCGATGGCCACGCGCTGCTTCTCGCCGCCCGACATCTGGCCGGGCAGGCGGTCGAGATAGTGGGCGCCCAGGCGCACGCGCTCCAGCCACTCGATGCTGCGCGCGCGCAGCGCCGCGCCGCTCAGCCCGAAGTACAGCTGCAGCGGCTGCGCCAGCGCGGTGGCCACCGTGTGGCGGGGGTTCAGGCTGTCATCGGGGTTCTGGAAGACGAGCTGGATGCGCCGCAGGGCCTCCCGGCCGCGTCGCGTGACGTCCGGGCCGAGTACGCCGGCCTGCGAGCCCACCCCGACGCGGTGGGCCGCCACGGCGCCGTCAGTCGATCCGCCCGAGGATCCACCCGGCGCCCGATCGCCCCCCCCCGCCGCCGCATCCTGCGCAGAACGCTGCGCAGCCGCCAGGCGCATGGCGCCGCGCGCCGGCGCCAGCAGTCCGGCCACGGCTTTCAACACGGTGGACTTGCCGCTGCCAGACTCCCCTACCAGCGCCAGCACCTGTCCATGCGCCACGGTCAGGTCGACGCCGTCGACGGTCAGCGGGCCGGCTGGCTGGCGACCCGTCAATTGATCGAGCAAACCCGCACGCGCGTAGCTCACCCCCAGGTCCTGCAGCTCGAGCAGCGGTGCGGCGCCGACCGTCGACGCACGCAGCGCCGGCGCGCGGGCCTCGACCAGCTCGTCGGTGCGCTCGGCATGGTGGCACCGCGCGCGCATCGCGCCCGGTACGTCGCGCAGCAGCGCACGCTCCTGCGCGCAGCGCAGATCGGCCAGGCCGCAGCGCGGCGCAAAGGCACATCCGCCGCCCGCGTCGCCCGGCGACGGCGGCCGCCCTGGCAGCGCCGCGGGCAGCCGCGCCATCGACAGCCGCGGGATCGACGCCAGCAGGCCCTTCGGATAGGGGTGGGCGGGCCGGGTCAGCACGGCGCGTGCCGGCCCCTCGAGCACCAGCTCGCCGGCATACATCACGCTGACGCGGTCGCACACCCGCGCGATCGCGCCCAGGTCGTGGCTGACGTAGACCATCGTCATGCCAGTGCTGCGGTGCAGCTCGCGCAGCAGGTCCAGCACATGGGCCTGCGTGGTGACGTCCAGCCCCGTCGTCGGCTCGTCCAGCAGCAGCAGGCGCGGGCCGCCCGCCAGCGCCATCGCGATGGCTACGCGCTGCTGCTGCCCGCCGGAAAGCTCGTGCGGGTAGCGCCGCGCCAGCACCGCCGGCTGCGGCAGCCGCACCTGCTCGAGCAATTCGAGCACGCGGGCGCGGCGGGCGTCGGCCCTCAGCGCGGTGTGCAATTGCAGCGACTCGTCGATCTGCCGGCCCACGCGGGCGGTAGGCGTCAACGCCTGCCCGGCGTTCTGCGGCACGAGGCCGATGACCCCGCCGCGCAGGCGTTGCAGGGCCGCTTCGGGCAGGTCGAACAGGTCCTGCCCCTCGAAGCGCACAGCCCCGGCGGTGCGGCGCAGCCCCGGCTTGAGGTAGGCCATGGCCGCCAGCGCCAGCGTGCTCTTGCCCGAGCCGCTCTCGCCGACGAGCCCGAGCGTCTGCCCGGCGTGCACGCTCAGGTCGACGTCGCGCAGCACCTCGCGCACGCGCCCGGCACGGTCGGTGAAACCGACCCCGAGGCCCTGGATGTCCAGCAGCGGCGGCGACGGCAACGACGGGACAGCGGTCATCAGATCGGCGCCTTCTGCGCGCGGTCGACGCCCACGGCCTTGGCCAGGGCGTCGGCGGCCAGGTTGATGCCGATGATCAGCGAGCTCAGCGCGACGATCGGGAACAGCCCGGCCCAGGGCGCGATAGGCAGGTAGCTGCGCGCATCGGCCACCATCAGGCCCCAGTCGGGCGTGGGCGGCGACACGCCGAAGCCGAGGAAGGACAGCGAGCTGAAGGCCAGCAGCATCCAGGACCAGCGCATCGCGCCCTCGACCATCAGCGCGTCCAGCACGTTGGGCAGCAACTCGCGCCGGATGATGGCCAGCCGGCCGTGCCCGCGCGCCCGCGCGGCCAGCACGAAATCCCGCGCGACCACGTTGTGCGCCGCCGCGCGAGCGATGCGGATCACCGGCACGCCGTAGAAGAAGGCCAGGGTCGGGATCAGCACCCCCACGCCGGAGCCGAAGGTGACGATCAGCAGCAGCATCTTCAGGATCCACGGCAGCGACAGCAGGGCGTCGACCACGCGCATCAGCACGTCGTCCAGGCGCCCGCCGACCAGCCCCAGGTAGACCCCGAGCAGGCCGCCCCACAGCACCGCCACCGGCGTGGCCACCAGCGTGACGAGCAGGGCTTCGCGCCCGCCCAACAGCGTGCGCGTGAAGACGTCGCGCCCCAGGTGGTCGGTGCCGAACCAGTGGTCCGACCCGGGCGGCAGCAGCATCAGCGTGGTGCTCACGGCCTTGTAGTCGTGCGTGGCGAGCCAGGGGCTTGACACGGCCAACGCCAGATGCAGCAGCACCAGGGCCAGCCCGACGGCGCCCGAGGGCCGGGCGACGAGGTCGCGCAGCACCTGACGCCAGTGCGCGGCGATGGGGCTGGGGCCGGTCACGCGGCCCTCGTCACGGCGGTGCGCAGCCGAGGGTTGGCCAGCAGCGTCAGCAGGTCGGCGGCGAGGTTGATCGCCACATACAGCGCCGAGACGATCAACGCGACCGTCTGCACCACGGCCAGGTCACGTTCGGAGATCGCCGTGACGGTCAGGCGGCCGAGGCCGGGGTAGTTGAAGACGGTCTCGATCACCACCACGCCACCCAGCAGCCAGGCGATCGTCAAGGCCACGACGTTGATCGCCGGCAGCAGCGCATTGGGCAGCACGTGGCGCAGCACGCGCGGCGCATGGGGCACGCCCTTGAGCGTGGCCATGCGCACGAACTCGCTGTCGAGCACCTCGATCATGCTCGAGCGCACCGTACGCAGGATGTGCGCCGTCATCACCATCGCCAGCACCACCACCGGCAGGAGGATCTCGGGAAAGAAGCGCGTCCAGGGGGCATCGGCCGAGACCGTGACGATGCCCGGCAACCACCCCAGCCAGGCGCTGAAGACCAGGATCAGCACCGTGGCCGAGACGAACTCGGGGATGGTCATCGCCGCGATCGCACCCGACGACACCGTCACGTCCAGCCAGCGGTCGCGCTGGAGCGCCGCCGCGATGCCCAGCCCGAAGGCCAGTGGCAGACCCAGGGCCAGCGCGCAGCCGCCGAGCAGCAGCGAGTTCTGGAGTCGGGCGCCGACGATGCCGGCGATCGGCTGCGCGCCGTGCGTCGACACGCCGAGGTCCCCGCGCAGCACGCCACCGACCCACTGGCCATAACGCGACCAGGCCGGCCGGTCCAGGCCGAGCTCGGCGCGGCAGTTCGCCAGCCGCTGCCCCTGCGCGTCTTGCTGCAGGATGGCTGTGCAGGCGTCCCCCGGCAGGGCTTCGACGGCGCCGAAGATGATCAGCGACACCAGGCCGACAGTGGCCAGGCCCAGCAGCAGGCGGCGGAGGATGAGCTTGAACACGGCGCGGCAACCCCGGCGACGGCGCAGTCAGGCGCCGCCGCCATGCAAGGGCGGGCAGGATCGTCGGGGAGGGTCCGGTCGTCTCGAGCGCTCAGTCGACCGTGATCTTGTGCCAGCGGATGCTGAAGTTCTCGACCGCGTCGAGGTTCTTCACCCGGGATGCCGCCCCGACCAGCAGGTTGACGTGGAAGCCCACGATCGTGCCGCCGTTGTCCCACAGGTAATCCTGCGCCTCGACGTAACGCGCCCGACGGCGTTCGAAGTTCAACTCCGAGCGCGCGCTGTCGAGCATGGCGTCGAACTTCGCGTCCTTGAAGCCGCTCTCGTTCCACTTCATGCCGCTGCGGTAGACCTCGTTGAGCGCACTGTCGGCCGGACGGTCGTTCCAGCGCGTCATCGTCACCGGGCGCTTCATCCAGACGTTGCTCCAGTAGCCATCGGTGGGCACGGTAACGATCTTCACGCGGATGCCCGCGGCGGCGACCTGCTGCTGGAAGGCCTCGGCCATGGCCGGCCAGACGGCCTCGAGCGTGGCGACGTTGATCTCCATGTCCAGGCCGTTGGGGTAGCCGGCCTGGGCCAGCAGCGCCTTGGCCGCCGCGATGTCCTGGGCGCAGGCGCGGGTCGAGCGGTATTGATCGCGCGGGCCCACAGGGGTGTCGCAGCCGACCGTGCCGGCGCCGCCGGCGGCCAGCCCGAGCATCGCCTTGCGGTCGACCGCCAGGCGCACCGCACGGCGCACGCGCACGTCGTCGAAGGGCTTCATGCCGGTGTGCAGCACGATGCCACGCCAGTTGCCGGTGGGGATCTCCTGCAGCGTGAAGCCACCCATGCGATCGAGCAGCGTCTTCTGCTGGGCCGTCAGGCCCGGCATCATGTCGATCTGCTTGCCCAGCAGCGCCTGGAACCGCGCCTGGGCATCGGGAATGCCGATGATCTCCATGCGCGCCACGCCGGGCGCGCCGTCGTAGTAGTCGGTGTTGGCCACGAGCACACTGGTGCCCTGGGCATCGAACTTCTCGACCTTGAACGGACCGGTGCCGATGCCGGTGGATTTGATGGTGTCGCCCGAGCCCTCGGGGATGACCATCAGACGGTAGTCGGTCAGGATCAGCGGCAGGTCGGCGAAGGGCGCGGACAGCGTGAGCTTCAGGGTGGTCGGGTCGACGGCGTCGATTCGGCTGACCATGCCGATGGCGGCGCGAGCCGGCGAGTCGAGCTTCGGATCCTGCACCCGCTTGAGCGAGTAGGCCGCGTCGGCAGCGGTGAAGGGCTTGCCGTTGTGGAAGCGCACGCCTTCGCGCAGCTTGAAGGTCCACTCGGTGGCGTTGGCGTTGGCGCTCCAACTCACCGCCAGGTCCGGCGCCGGCTTGCCGTCCAGCCCCGGGCGCACCAGGCGGCTCATCACCTTCTCTGTGACGTGGAAGACACGTCCGCGCGAGATCGGGTCCATGTCGGAGGCCGTGCCGAAGCCCACCTCGTGCGCCTGGCGGAAGGTGCCCTTGGGCTGCGCAACAGCCATCACGGCGGCGCCCAGCAGCAGCGCAGCCAAAACGCCGGAAATCTTGTTCATGCGATGTCTCCTGGTTGAATCAGCGCCTGCGCTGTGCGCATGGGTGTAAACACAAGAATCCATGCCACCGATGGGCACAACGCCACACCAGCGGAGTGTGCGTGCAGCCCCGCCGCGGAACAAACGACAAATGCAGCCCGGATGAATAAAGATTTATTTATCCGTGTCCGGGTTATCCCGGGCGCCGGGGTCGACGCCAAGCCAGCCGCCGGGCCCGCCGCAGCCCATCAGCGGCCAGGATGTTCATCGATCACCGCGCCGCGCCGGGGTCACCGCGTCTGCGTCGCCTCCGCTTCGATCCAGGCGCAAACCGCTTCGACTTCACGCAGTGCACGTCCACCAGGACGGGTCAGCAGGTAGTAGGCCCGCGGTGGGTGCAGGTCCAGGGTCAGCGGTCTTTCCAGCCGTCCGGCGGCGATCTCGGACTCCACGAAGGGAAAGGTGCCCAGGATCACGCCCTGACCGTCGAGGGCCGCCTGAAGGGCGTGGTTGGAATCACGCATGATGGTCTCCTGCGCGAATGTCAGCTCCGCCGCCCCGGCCTGGCGCAGCCAGGCGTTCCACTCCTCCCGGTCCCACTGGTGGATGACCGGAAAGTTCGACAGGTCGCGAACCTGACGGATGCCGCCGCGCTCGCGCAGCAGGACCGGGCTCGCCACGGGCGAATAGCGGATCGCGAACAGGCGCTGCGCCTCCAGCCCGGCCCAGTCGCCGGTGCCCCAATCCACCGCGATCATGGTCGTCAACTGCTCGGCGTTGGTGATGCGCGGGCCCTGATGCAGCACCAGCTCGATCTTCGGGTGCAAGCGGTAGAACCTGGACAGCCGCGGGATGAGCCAACGCGAGCCGAAGATCGGACCGACGGCCAGGGTCACGGTCTTGCGGTTGGAGGTGATGTGGTTGTCGACCTCGATCCGGATGTCATCGAAGGCGCGGCTGACCACCCGCGCCAGCGAGCGCCCGGCATCGGTCAGCAGCACCTTGCGCGTCTTGCGCACGAACAGCTGGCAGCCCCAGTCACGCTCGAGTTGCCGGATCTGGTTGCTCACGCTGGTGGGCGTGACCCGCAACTCCTCGGCCGCGCCCTTGAAGCTCAGCAAACGGGCCGCGGCTTCGAACGAGCGCAACGCGGTCAGCGGCAGGCGGGCGCGGGACAGCGACATGAGTGTGCAGGCAGCAGCCGGAGCATATCGCAGCAAGCCTCGCGGCCGGACATGCATCAACATCCGTACATGCATGGGCAGGAAATGATCGCTTGTCCTGCGCATGCGAGCCCCCTCACACTCCTGCCGAGCACACCCTCGACGCACCCCCGACGCACCACATTTCCTTCCATCTGCAAGCGCAGAGCGCGGTCCGCAAGATGTCCTCCGCCCGGCTGCCGGCGGCTTCGGCTTCGGCTTCGCCACACGCGCCTTGTCACTTGCTCAACTTCACCGTGAGGAACCGCCCTTGACCGTCACCCCCCCACGCCGCCTGCGCGGCGGCCACCTGCTGGCGCGGGCGTTGCTGGAAAAAGGCGTGGAACACGTCTTCACCTTGTCGGGCGGCTTCTGCAACCCGGCACTCGAAGGCTTCATGGAATGCGGCATGCGGGTCATCAACTGCCCGCACGAACAGGTGGCCGGACACCTGGCCGACGCCCACACCCGCCTCACGCGCAAGCCCGCGGTCTGCCTGGTCGGCCCGGAAGGCTTTGCCAATGCGGTGCCGGCCATGATGGAGGCCTGGGGCGAGCGCTCCCCGGTGATCTTCGTCACCGGCTCGAGCACGCTCAAGCGCAAGGGCGCCGGTGGCTTCAAGGAGATCGACGACGTGGCCATCGCCACGCCGCTGACCAAGCACAGCGTGGGCATCACCGACGGCACGCGCATCAGCGAATGCGTGGACCGGGCCTGGAAGATCGCCACCAGCGGCTACCCCGGGGCCGTGCACCTGAGCCTGCCGGTGGACCTGATGTTCTCGTCCTTCGACGCCGATGCGGGCCGCGAGGAACGTCCCTACATCCGCACGGCCGCGCCGCCGCCGCGCGCGTGGCCGGACCCGTCTGCGCTGGAGCCGCTGCTGGCCCGCATCGCGGCGGCGAAGCGACCGATGATCATCGGCGGCCACGGGGTGTGGTGGTCGGGCAGCGAGCGCAAGCTCGAGGCCACCGCGCTGGCGATGCACCTGCCGGTGTTCAACATCCCCTATCACCAGAAGCTGCTGGGTGAGGACCACCCGGTCTACATGGGCCTGGCCGACATCCACCAATACCCGCCGTCGCGCCAGGCACTGGAGGCCAGCGACCTCGTGCTGATGATCGGCGGCCGCCTGGACAACCAGATGAACTTCGGCAACGCGCCGCTGATCCCGGACACGGCGCCGCTGGTGTGCGTGAACGGCTCGTTCGAGGAGCTGGAGATGAACCGCTCGGCCGACCACGTGCTGCTGAGCGACCCGGGCGCCTTTCTCGATGCACTGCAGTCGCTCCAGCAGCGTGGCGCGTGGACGCTGGACAAGGCCTGGTTCGATACCAACCGGGCCTGGCGTGCCGAGTGGGTGGCCAAGACTCTGGCAGAGCTGGCCCTGGACACCCAGGCGGCGGCCGCCACCGGCGGCAAGATCCACCCGCTGCAACTCTCGCTCGACGTGCAGGCCGAGATGGGCGACGAGGATTGGCTGGTGTTCGACGGCGGCAACACCCACTTCTGGTCGGAGATCGCGGTGAACCTGGCCGGCTGGCAGGGCCGCAAGCTCGCCGGCATCCTGCATCCGGGCGCATTCAGCATGCTGGGCGTGGGCGTGTCCCTGGCCGTGGCGGCCAAGAACACCCATCCCGGCGCGACGGTGGTGCTGATCAGCGGCGATGGTGCCTTCCTGTCGGGCGGCCTGTCGATCGAAGCCGCGTTCCAGGAGAACCTGCCGATCGTCGTCGTCATCGACAACAACGGCGGGCTGGACTGCATCTCGCAGCAGCAGGAGCGCCTGTTCGCCAACGGCCGGCACTTCGCCACCGACTTCCGCGACATCCCCTTCCACACGATGTTCCAGGGCATGGGCGGTCACGGTGAGCTGGTGGAGCGGCGCGAACAGCTCGGCCCGGCCCTGCGCCGCGCGATCGCCAGCGGCAAGACCGCCTGCGTGAACGTCAAGGCCAAGGGCGTCATCAGCCCCATCGTCCTGGCCACGACGAGCAAGCGCGACAAGGCCTCGATCGAGTGAGCACCCACATGGCCACCCTCAGCACCCATACCCTGAACTCGATCGACGGCACCCATGCCGGGGACGTCGCCGTGTGCCTGGCCCGCCTCGACGCGCAGGGCCGCCGTGTCGTGCTGTTAGACCGGCGCACCGACGCGGGCGGCCGCCTGACCGAGCGCATCGACCCGGCCCGGATCGATGTCGAGGCCGACCACGAGCTGGTCTTCCAGACCGGCGCGTACTTCGCCGCCCGCGGGCTGCACCTGCCGGGCCTGCGCCTGCAGCACGAGGTGGTGATCCGCTTTCGCATGCCCGACGCCCAGGCGGCGTATCACCTGCCGCTGGTGATGGCGCCCAACGGCTACAGCGTCTGGCTGTCGAGTTGAGAGCCTGAGGCGCAGCCACACGGTCGACACCAGGCGGGACCAAAGCCGCCAGCCAATGAACACCGATCCAAGGATCTCACCGCCATGTCCACGAGTGGATTGAACATGTCGCGCCGCATCCGGCGCACCCCCTATACCGATCGGGTCGAGCAGGTGGGGGTGCGCGGCTTCTCCGTGGTCAACCACATGCTGCTGCCCAAGGCCTTCCAGCCCACGGTCGAGGAAGACTACTGGCACCTGCGCCGCCACGTGCAGATCTGGGACGTGTCGTGCCAGCGCCAGGTGCAGATCCAGGGTCCGCAAGCGGCCCGACTGGTGCAGTGGATGACGCCGCGCGACATCCGCAAATGCGCGGTGGGCCAGTGCATGTACGTGCCCATCGTCGATGACCAGGCCGGCCTGCTCAACGATCCGGTGATGCTCAAGCTGGCCGAAGACCGCTACTGGCTGTCGATCGCAGACTCCGACCTGCTGCTCTATGCCAAGGGGCTGGCGATCGGCGCCGGGATGGACGTGCGCGTGGACGAACCGGACGTGAACACACTGTCCGTGCAGGGGCCCAAGGCCGAGGACCTGATGGTCGATGTCTTCGGGCCGGGCATCCGCGATGTGCGCTTCTTCCGCTTCGGCTGGTTCGACTTTGCCGGCACGCGGCAACTGATCGCCCGCGGCGGCTATTCCAAGCCGGGCGGATTCGAGATCTACCTCGATGACAGTGCCCTGGCCGAGCGGCTGTGGGATACGGTCTGGGCGGCGGGCCAGAAGTACCAGATCACGCCGGGTTGCCCCAACATCATCGACCGGGTCGAGGCCGGGCTGCTGTCCTACGGCAACGAGATGACACGCGAGAACAACCCTCTGGAGATCAGCCTGGCCAGGTACTGCTCGCTCGACGGTTCGGTGGACTACATCGGGCGCGCGGCCTTGCAGGCCATCGCCGAGCGCGGCGTGCAGCGCGAGATCCGCGGCGTCCTGTTCGATGGTCAACCCTGCCCGGCCTGCACCAAGCCCTGGCCGGTGATGGTGGGCGCGCATAGGGTCGGTCAGGTGACCACGGGGATCTGGTCGCCGCGGCTGCAGCGCAACATCGGCCTGTCGCTGATCGAACGCGGGTTCTGGTCGCCGGGGCAGCGGGTCGAGGTGCTGACCGCTGACGGCCTGGTGCGCCCCGGTGAGTTGAGCGCCTTGCCCTTCGCCTGATGACCGGGACCGATGCCCGGGCGGCCCCCCTCAGGGCCCGGCCTGCCGACGACCAGCGGTCGAGCTTGATCCGCGGGCCCGGCCAGGGATGCCTCGCCGACCGCACCCTGTCACCCCTCGCCTTCGGGAGGACCTGATGCACGCCATGCGACGCTGGTCGGTACGCCACGCCCGGGGCCTGGAGGTTTTCTACGCGCGCTTCGAGCGCGTGCTCGTGGCCCTGCATCCGCTCTGGAAGGCGATCGGCTACGAGCGCCTGGAGCGCCCGGTGGCCGCGATCGAGCGCACGGTCAAGGGCTTCCTGTTCGACTGCCGGATGTGCGGACAGTGCGTCCTCGGCGCAACCGGCATGTCGTGTCCCATGAACTGTCCCAAGCACCTGCGCAATGGGCCCTGCGGCGGGGTGCGGGCCGACGGCCATTGCGAGGTCCAGCCCGAGATGCGCTGCGTCTGGGTCGAGGCCTACACCGGCAGCCAGCGCATGGTCGCCGGACGAGACGCCATCCAGGTGGTGCAGATCGCCGTCGACTGGCGCCTGGAGGGACGATCGAGCTGGCTCAAAGTGGCGCGCGACAAGGGTGGGCGGGCGCGGAGCACGCAAGCAGGGTCGGCCCCATGAGGCTCGCAGACGATCGAGGGCCGGGCCATGCGCTGCCGATCCTGCCCGGCCATGCCTCGTCAGGCCCTGCCTCGACCGGCCGCCTGGAACGCGTGCTGCTCGCGGGTGGCTTCGCCATCACGGCCGAGCTCGAGCCGCCGGATTCGGCTGACCCCGAGGAGGTCTACCGCCGCGCCCGCGTGTTCGACGGCTGGGTCGACGCCCTCAACGCCACCGACGGCAGCGGCGCCAACTGCCACATGTCGAGCCTGGCCGTGTGCGCGCTGCTCACGCGGGCGGGCTATTCGCCGGTGATGCAGATCTCGTGCCGCGACCGCAACCGCATCGCGATCCAGGGCGACATCCTGGGCGGCGCAGCCATGGGGGTGTGCACCATGCTGTGCCTGACCGGAGACGGCGTGCAGGCCGGCGATCATCCCCAGGCCAGACCGGTGTTCGACCTCGATTGCATGTCGCTGCTGCAGATCGGGCGCGACATGCGCGACGAACACCGCTTCCAGAGCGGGCGCAAGCTGGGCGCGGCCCCGCGCGTGTTCTTCGGTGCCGCCGCCAACCCCTTCGGCATGCCCTTCGAATGGCATGCCGAACGCCTGGCCAGGAAGGTGGCGGCCGGCGCCCAGTTCGTGCAGACCCAATACTGCTATGACGTGCCGCGCCTGCGCGAATTCCTGGCGCGCGTGGAAGGTCTGGGCCTGCTGGGCAAGGTCTTCATCCTGGTCGGCGTGGGCCCGCTGCGCTCGGCCAGATCCGGCGAATGGCTGCGCAGGAACGTGCCCGGCATCCACATTCCCGACGCCGTGCTCGAACGCCTGGCCGGCGCCAGGGATCAGGCCGCTGAAGGCCGCAAGGTGTGCATCGACATCATCCGGGAAGTGCGCGAGATCCAGGGCGTGTCGGGCATCCACCTGATGGCCTACCGCCAGGAAGACGCCGTGCCCGAGATCATCGAGCGCTCGGGCGCGCTCGGTGGCCGGGTCCCCTGGCACCCCGGACTCGACCGGGGCGCACCGACGCACGAGGACAGTGAAGATCCCGCGCCCGCGGCTGCTTCATCCGCTGCACCGTCGGGGCCCTCGTGACCGACTGTGCCAGGCGCTCGTCACAATCGACGCAGGCCTCCACCCCAACCCGCGCGAGATCCCGGCAGACGACATGGCAACCCGCTGTCAGCGCGACTTCGATCCAGACGCGTCCGCACAGGCCGAAGACGGCGCACGCATGAGCGACGACGACGCGAGCTTCCTGCAGGCCAACGCACACGGCAGCCTTGGCGCCGGCGCGGCCGCGCGACGCTGCACCGGCGTCCGTCTGTTCGCGCTGGGCGGCGGCGGCGCGACGCACGGGCGGGACTCGGCGATCGACGACTTCGTGCTGCAAGGCCTGGGCGTGGATTCGCCCAGCGTCGGCTTCCTGGACTGGGCCCGCCCGGAGCGGCCCGAGCGGCTGCAGCGCCTGCGCCAGCGCCTGGCCGGGCGCTGCGCGCGCGTCGACACACTGCCGCTGGACGCCGACAGCGCGGACGCCGCGCGCTGGCTGGCCGGCCGGGATGTGTTGTACGTCGGCGGCGGCAACACCGCGCGGCTGCTCGAGGCCCTGCGCCACACGCCGGCCGGGCAGGCAGTGGTGGCCGCCGCACGCACCGGGCTGTCGCTGGTGGGCGTGAGCGCCGGGGCCTCGGTGTGGTTCGACTGCGCGCTGTCGGATGCCAGCGGCCGCGGTCTGCGACGGCTGGACGGGCTAGGCCTGCTGGCGGGCAGTTTCTGCCCGCATTTCGACAGCGAGCCCGAACGCCGTCCCGCCTTCGTGGCGGCCATCGCCCGTGGGGACATGCCCGCCGGGCTGGCCGTGGATGACGGCGCGGCGGTGCTGTGCGGCGCCAACGGGCCCGAGCGGGTGTGCGTCGGGCGCGATGGCGCCGGCGCCTGGCAGGTCACGCCGGGCGACGGCGCCAAGAGCCTGTGCCTGGGCCTGCACCTGGGCCTGGATACGGGTTTCCTCGGATGATCACGCCCCGGCGGAAGCGGTCCAATTTGATCTGTGTCAATCGACGTCTGCCGGCGTCGTGCAGTCTGCCTGCGCCGTGCTGTCGGAACCGTCTCGAACCCTGGAGTCCACATGGTCAAACTGAACGTCAACGGCCGCACCGTTGAAGTCGATGCCGAGCCTTCCACCCCCCTGCTGTGGGTCCTGCGCGAGCACGTGGGACTGACCGGCACCAAGTTCGGCTGCGGCGTTGCGCAGTGCGGTGCCTGCACCGTCCACCTCGACGGCGTCGCCGTCCGCTCGTGCGTGCTGCCGGTCGCCGCCGTCGGCGCCGACCAGAAGGTCGTGACGATCGAAGGCCTGTCCAAGGACAGCACGCACCCCGTGCAGCAGGCGTGGCTGGAGCTGGACGTGCCGCAGTGCGGCTACTGCCAGTCGGGCCAGATCATGGCGGTGGCGGCCCTGCTGAAGGAAAAGCCCCAGCCCACCGACGACGAGATCAACGCGGCGATCACCAACATCTGCCGCTGCGGCACCTACAACCGCATCCGCGCCGGCGTCAAGCAGGCCGCGGGCATCAAGCAAGCCTGAGCGAGAGGGACACACCATGCAAGTCGCTGAAGTCTCCCGCCGTCAGTTCCTGGCCACCACCGGCGCCGCCGCCGGCACCTTCACCTTCGGTTTCGCCGTGCCCTTCGCCGGGGCCGCGCAGGCCGCCGAAGCCACTCCCGAGGTCAACGCCTGGGTCATCGTCAAGCCGGACGACACCGTGATCATCCGCATCTCCCGCATGGAGATGGGCCAGGGCACGCTGACCGGCCTGGCACAACTCGTCGCCGAAGAACTCGACGCCGACTGGTCCAAGGTCACCACCGAGTACCCCACCCCGGGCGAGAACCTCGCGCGCAAGCGCGTCTGGGGGGATTTCGGCACCGCCGGCAGTCGCGGCATCCGCGCCTCGGTGCAGTACGTCCGCGAAGGCGGAGCCGCCGCGCGTCTGATGCTGGTGCAGGCCGCGGCCGCTCAATGGCAGGTGCCGGTGTCCGAGTGCCGTGCGGTGCGCGGCGTGATCTCGCACAACCTCTCGGGCCGCTCGACCACCTACGGCAAGGTCGCTGCGGCTGCGGCGAAACTGCCGGTTCCGGAAAAACCCGCCCTGAAGGCGCCGAAGGACTGGACCATCGCCGGTCAGTCCGTGAAGCGCCTGCATCAGGCGGGCAAGGTCAACGGCACGCAGATGTACAGCATCGACCACACGATGCCCGGCATGCTGAACGCAGCCATCCGCGACTGCCCGATCTGGGGCGGCAAGCTCAAGAGCTTCGACGCGAGCGCGGCGCAGGGCATGCGCGGCGTGAAGAAGGTCGTGCAGATCGACAACGCCGTGGTCGTGGTCGCCGACACCTGGTGGCGGGCCAAAACCGCCCTGGAGGCGGTGAAGATCGAGTACGACCCGGGTCCCCACGGCAACCTCGACAGCCGGGCCATCGACGCCATGCTGACCGAGGGCCTGACGGCCAAGGAAGCCTTCCTCGGAAACAAGAACGGCGACATCGACGCCGCGATCCAGGGCGCGGCCCGCACGATCGAGGCCACCTACAGCGTGCCCTACCAGAACCACGCGCCGATGGAGCCGATGAACGCCACGGCGCTGGTGACGGCCGACAAGTGCGAGGTCTGGACGGCCACCCAGAACGCCGAGGCCGCGCTCGCCACCGCGTCCGCCGCCTCCGGTCTGCCGCTGAACCGCTGCGACGTTCATCGCATCGACCTGGGCGGCGGCTTCGGGCGCCGTGCCACCAGCCAGGACTTCGTCGAGCAGGCGGTGAAGATCGCCAAGACCATGCCCGGCACGCCGATCAAGTTGATCTGGAGCCGTGAGGAAGACCAGCTGCACGGCTGCTACCACCCGATCACCAAGTGCAAGATGACCGGCGCGCTGGACAAGGACGGCAACCTGGTCGGCCTGCGCATGCGCATCTCGGGGCAGTCCATCCTGGCGACGATCCGTCCGCAGGCGCTGGACAAGGGCCGCGACCCCATCGTGTTCCAGGGCCTGAACGCCGCCGGCCCCGAGGCACAGATCGGCTACACCATCCCGAACCTGCTGGTCGATCACGCGATGCGCAACCCGCCGGTGCGACCCGGCTTCTGGCGCGGCGTCAACAACAACCAGAACGCCATCTACCTCGAGTGCTTCATGGACGAACTCGCCCATGCGGCAGGCGTGGACGCGCTGGAGTTCCGCCGTCGCCTGATGAAGAACCACCCCAAGCACCTGGCCGTGCTCAACGCCGTGGCCGAGCAGGGCGGTTGGGGCAAGCCGGCGCCGAAGGGTGTGTTCCGTGGTCTGGCCCAGCACATGGGCTACGGCAGCTACGTGGCGGCCTGCGCCGAGGTCTCGGTCAGCGACCAGGGCCAGGTCAAGGTGCACCGCATCGTCGCGGCCACCGACTGCGGTCACGCCGTCAACCCGCGCCAGATCGCCGGGCAGATCGAAGGCTCCTTCGCCTACGGTCTGGGTGCTGCCATGCTGCAGGAGATCACGATCAAGGACGGTCAGGTGGTGGAGAAGAACTTCGACACCTACAACTGTGTCCGCATGGCCGACATGCCCGAGGTCGAGAGCATCATCATGCCGTCGGGTGACTTCTGGGGCGGCGTGGGCGAGCCGACGATCTTCGTGGCCGCGCCTGCGGTGCTCAACGCGATCTTCGCCGCCACCGGCAAGCGCGTGCGCGACATGCCGCTGAAGAACCACGACCTGCGCAAGGCGTGAGTCGCGCGGGCGACAGCGTTCGCGCTGCAGCCCGGCGCTGGCGGTCGGCGGCTGCAGTCGTCGACCGCGACACCGACCCGTCCCCGCCCAGGCTGTCTGGTGACGGCTCCGCCCAGGGTCACGATGGCCGGACCGGTTGCAGTGCGTGGGCGGGCGCTCGGCAGCTGCGCGAGGTCGGCGCCGTTCAGCGCTTGGGGATCGGACTCGCCGTGCTGGTGGCGTGCGTGCTGGGCACCGCGGCCCAGGCTGTGCACGCCCTGCCCGCCGCGTCCGCATCCGACGAAGCCGCGCCGCTGACGGCCTCGCCGGGCGACGCGGCGCGAGGACGGGCCATCGTCGTCGACCGCTACAAGGGCCTGTGCCTGTTGTGCCACTCGGGACCGTTCCCGGAGCAGGCCTTCCAGGGCAACCTCGCACCCGATCTGGGCGACGTCGGCTTGCGCCTCAGCCCGGCTCAGTTGCGACAGCGGATCATCGACAGCAGAGTCTTGAACCCGCACAGCATGATGCCGTCCTACCACCGCACCGAAGGGCTGCAACGGGTGGCTCCGGCCTTCAGCGGCAAACCCATCCTCACCGCCCAGGAAGTCGAGGATGTTGTAATGTTTCTGAGCACTCTGCGTGGTGCCACTTCAACGGGAAGCACGCCATGACCCAGAACGATGCCGGTCGCGTCACCGCACGCGGCCCTCAGCGACGAACCCTGCTCGCCGCCTCGGTCGGCGCGGCCGTGACCGTGCTGACGCCTGCTGTGCGCGCCACGCCGCAGGCGATGGACGCGGCCATCCGCGCCTTCACAGGGGGGCGCGAGCCCGTGCGCGGCGGCGTGCGGCTGGAGATCCCCGAACTGCATGAGAGCGGCAACGCCGTGCCTGTGACGGTCAGCGTGGACAGCCCGATGACCGAGCAGCAGCACGTACGGGCCATCGCGCTGTTCAACGAGCGCAACCCCCAGCCCGACGTGGCGGTGTTCCATCTGTCGCCTCGGTCGGGCCGCGCACGGGTGGTCACACGCATCCGCCTGGGCGACACGCAGCAGGTCGTGGCCGTGGCGCAGATGAGCGACGGCAGCTTCCGCAGCAGCTCGGCCGAGGTCATCGTGACCTTGCCGGCCTGCGTGGAGACGTCCTGACAGGGCGGTCGAGATGACACCCGACCCGAGCCTGGCGAGCGCGCCGCTGCAGTGCACACCTCCCTTGCGAACCCAAGCCCTCCCGGCTGGCGCGTGGGCCACACGAAAGGACTCCTGAGATGCTCGATCTGGAAGCACGCGCGCTGCTGCGTGTGCCGGCCAAGGCCCGGCGCGGCGAGATCGTCGAAATCCGCACCATGGTGTCGCACCCGATGGAAACCGGTCACCGCACCGGGCCTGACGGCCGGCTGGTGCCGCGCGACATCATCCGGGAGATGGTCTGCACCTACGACGGGGAGACAGTGTTCCGCGCAGAGCTGTTCCCGGCGGTGTCGGCCAACCCCTACCTGACCTTCGACCTGGTGGCCACGCGCAGCGGCGACGTCTCCTTCCGCTGGACCGACGAGCGCGGCCGCAGCATGACGCGCAGCGCGAGGATCGAGGTGGAATGAGCTCGAGGGCGCGCGGGCGCGCGCGCGCCGGGGTGGTCGCCGCGCTGACCTGGACGGCTGTGTCAGCCCCGGGCGCCGGAGACATACCGCCCCAGGACCGCCGGTCGGGCATCGAGTTCACGACGCCTGCGGTGCAGGCGATGCAGCGCGACGACATGTCCAACCCGGCCATGCTCGCCGTGCTGGACGGCGAGGCGTTGTGGGACCGCCCGGCCGGAGACGCACGCAAAGCCTGCCGCGACTGCCACGGCAGCGCCGATCCCAGCATGCGCGCGGTGGCCGCACGCTATCCGGCCTTCGACACCGCCACCGGCCGACCGATCGACCTGCAGGGCCGCATCCAGGCCTGCCAGACGCGCCACCAGCGCGCCGACGCGTTTGCGCTCGAGAGCCCCCCGCTGCTGGCGCTGGTCAGCCACGTCGCGCTGCAGTCGCGCGGCTTGCCCGTCGCACCGCCCGATGACCCCAGACTCGCCCCCCACCTGGCCAACGGACAGTCGCTGTGGCGGCAGCGCATGGGCCAGTTGAACTTCTCCTGCAGCCAGTGCCATGACACGCACTGGGGCGCCCGGCTCGGCCCGGCCCTCATCCCCCAGGGCCATCCCGTCGGCTACCCGATCTACCGCATCGAGTGGCAGACCATGGGCTCGCTGCAGCGGCGGTTCCGCAACTGCATGAGCGGCACCCGCGCCGAGCCCTACGCCTGGGGCTCGCCGGAGTTTGTCGATCTCGAGGTCTACCTCACGCACCGCGCCCGCGGCATGGCGATGGAGACGCCGGGCGTCAGGCCCTGAGGGGCGGGGGCTCTTTGCCCCTGTCAGGCACAGGCGCGAGACGGCCGTGTGCGCGAGCCTGCGGGACCTCAGGTCCCGCCCACGTAAGGATTGGTCCGCCGCTCGCGTCCGAAGGTGCTCTCCGGCCCGTGGCCGGGGATGAAGACGGTGTCGTCGCCCATGGGCCACAGGCGCTGGGTGATGCTGTCGATCAGTGTCTGGTGATCGCCGCCGGGGAAGTCGGTACGGCCGATGCTGCCGGCGAACAGCACGTCGCCGACGAAGGCGCGGTGGATCTCGGGGCTGTGGAAGACCACATGGCCGGGCGTGTGGCCGGGGCAGTGGCGCACGTGCAGCGTGCACTCGCCGATCGTCACGGTGTCACCGTCCTGGAGCCAGCGCGTGGGCGCGAACGACTCGGCCGGCGCGAAGCCGAACATCTGCGCTTGCTGCGGCAGGCCGTCGATCCAGAACTGGTCGCCCGGGTGCGGGCCGATGATGGGCAGGCCGTCTTCGCGCGCCAGCGTGCCGGTGCCGCCGGCGTGGTCGATGTGGGCGTGGGTGAGCCAGATCGCTTTCAGCGTGACGCCCAGACGCCGCGCGGCGGCCCGCAACCGGGGCAACTCGCCGCCCGGGTCGATGACGGCGCCTTCCATCGTGCGGTCGCACCAGACGATCGAGCAGTTCTGTGCGAAAGGAGTGACGGGAAGGGTTTCGTAGCGGAGCATGGACAGTGGCTGCGGGCCGAACGGCTCATGATCGTCGCACAACTCCAGGCAGCAGCGCGGGCGAAGACCCGAAGGGTCACCCGGCAGACGCCCCTGGCGCAGGCCTGTTGCCGCCTTGATCCGCGTGCTCGCGCAGGAAGGCCAGCGCGGCGAACACGCCCTGGAGCTCGAGCGCGGCCACCCGCGCCAGATCGCGTAGATGGGCCTGTTCCCAGGCGTCGAGCGTGCGCGGCCGGCGGTCGATCAGGCAGAAGGTCCCCACCTTGTGGCCATCCTCGAGCACCAGCGGCGCGCCGGCGTAGAAGCGGATGAACGGATCTCCCGTGACCAGTGGATTGTCCCGGAAGCGCTCGTCCGCCCAGGCATCGCGCACCACCATGACCTCGTCGCGCAGAATGGCGTGTCCACAGAAGCTGAGGTCCCGGGGGGTCTGGGTGACCCCCAAGCCGCAGCGGGACTTGAACCATTGCCGGTCTCGGTCGACGAGACTGACCAGCGCGATCGGCACCTGGAAGACCGAGGCTGCGTACGCGGTCAGGCTGTCGAAACGCTCTTGCGGTGGCGTGTCGAGCACCAGCAGCCGCCGCAGCGATTGCACGCGCGCATCGTCGTCCGGGGGCACAGTTGCGGCTTGCATGGGGGCACGGGGGTCTGGGGCTGAAACCGAAACGGGAATGTCGGTCGTCCCAGGGGACCGGGCACTCGTGTCCACGGCCATGAGGCGACCCGCATGTCCCAGTCCTTGATTCGGGCGTCCATTGTGTCCTCATTCTTTCCGCGCTTACCACCACACATCGATGCCAATCGCGTGACAGCAGCCGTGAAAAGGACCACGTCGAGATCACCGGCGGCATCGCGGTGGAACCTCTGCGACGGCCCCTGGTCATCTCAGACCCGGTCCACCCCGCCCCGCCCCGCCGACCGAGGCGGGGCGGGGCGGGTGGCGTAAATTTTTGCGTCGACGCCCCATGCCGCATGCCTGAAGGCGTACACTGCGTCGCCTGCACCCCATCGGACGGCGTCTCGGACGCAAGACACGACAGGGGTTGCGCCGGGGCCACGAGCGGGCCCCGCCCTCATGACTCGAGCGGTGAACGTCGTGCCCTGGTGGCCGGCCTCCTCGAGACTCCCTCGCATCGCAGGGACTGCAGCCACCCAAGCTGCGGGACAGATGCCCTGATGAGTCCACCGCGCTGCCGCGTGTTGCCGTGCACGCCTCGTGTCCACGAAGGTCCTGCGTCCACGGACGACGCCGGCCGGAGAAAGTTGTTATCCATACCTCTGTACAAGTCGGGAAATATCTCGTCTCTCCCCTGACCCGCCAGGCCGCCTGCGGCCGGTACGCGGCGTCGGTTTCCATCCGCAGCGGCCAGGGCAGCATGACCCACGACCGCATCCTGCGGTTGCGTCCATTGTTCGCCTCGCCCGAGGACGCCGCCCGACACGCGGCTTCCGAGGGGCTCGCCTGGATCGCCGAGTCGCGCCAGCCGGCCGCGCAAGATGCCACCGCCATTTCGCACGACGCGCCGACCGGCCTGTCGTCCGTCCACACCCTACCGCACCGCCCCGCAGCGGTCTGAGCCATGGCCAAGGAAGAACTGATCGAAATGCACGGCGTCGTCGACGAGATCCTGCCGGACTCGCGGTTCCGCGTGACGCTGGACAACGGGCACAAGCTCGTGGCCTACACCGGCGGCAAGATGCGCAAGCATCACATCCGCATCCTGGCGGGCGACAACGTCTCGCTCGAACTCTCGCCCTACGACCTCAGCAAGGGCCGCATCACCTTCCGGCACCTCGAGCGCCGCAGCGCCGGCCCGAGCGCCGGCGGCGCACCGCGCCGGCGTTGAACCCCGGGGCCTGGCGGCCCCGACATCCCAACCTCTCCCCATCCCCAACCCATCACAGGAGTCATCACATGACCACGGAAACCGGTATCGTCAAATGGTTCAACGAAGCCAAGGGCTTCGGCTTCATCGCCCCGGACAACGGCGGCAAGGATCTGTTCGCCCACTTCAAGGAGATCCAGGGCACGGGCTTCAAGAAGCTCGCCGAGAACGATCGCGTCGAATTCGAGGTTGGCCAGGGCCAGAAGGGCCCGATGGCCATGCGCATCCGAGTGATCTGAATCGCTGAGATCCTGGACCGCGCGGCAGCGTCCACCGCCCCGCGGGTCCGAGCGTGCGAGACGGGCCGGTGACGGCCCGGGGGCCTTCAAGGCACCAGCGGCTCCACCGTCACCGGCGCGCCACTGCGCGCAGACGCCAGCACCGCCAGCGTCGTCTGCAGCGTGCGCAGACCGTCCAGGCCGCTGCACAACGGGGTCTCACGACCCTCGGCCACGGCGCGCAGATGGCGCAACTGCTCGTCGTAGGGATTGGCCGTGTGCGGCACGCTGCGCGTGTGCGTCAAGCGCTCGTGCCAACCGCGCGCGCCGACGTAACGCCACACCGACAGACGCGGCAGCGTCAGCGACCCTTCCGTGCCCATCAGGGTGTGCGAGTCGATGTCCTGGCGCGGGAAGTGCGCCGCCTCACCGGCAGCCAGATCCCAGTTCCAGGGCGTGGCTGCGGTGTCGGTGGTCAGCAGTGTGGCCAGCGCACCGTTGGCCATGCGCATCACCACCGCGGCCGTATCCTCCACCGGAAAACCGCGCACCGCGCTGGACGACTGCGCCTGCACCGACACCACGTCGCCCAGCAGGAAGCGCAGCAGGTCCACGTCGTGGATCAGGTTGATCAGCACCGGCCCGCCGCCAGGCTCGCGCCGCCAGGCCACCTGGAAATAGGGGTCGGGCTTGAGCCAGGCGGCCAGCACGTTGGCCGCCACCGGACGGCCGAGCACGCCGCCGTCGACCAGCCGTCGCGCCTCGCGCGCGATCGGGTTGTGGCGCCGCTGGTGCCCCACCATCACGGGCACCCCGGCGCGCAGGCCGGCCCGCACGATGTCGAGCCCGGCCTCCAGCGTCTCGGCCACGGGCTTCTCCACCAGGACGGGCACGCCGCGGTCGATGCAGGCCAGCGCCGCGTCACGGTGCAGCGCATTGGGCGTGGCGACGATCGCCGCAGCGGGCTTGACCGCGTCGAGCAGATCGGCCGCTTCGGCGTACCAGGGCAGCCCGTGGGCCTGCGCCCACTCGCGCGCGCTATCGGACGGGTCGGCCACGCCGCACACACGCACGTCGGGGTGGGCATCGGCATGCCGGGTGTGGGCGCGGCCGATCTGGCCGGCGCCGATCAGGGCCACGGGCAGGCGCGGGGGTAGAGGTGCTGCAGCCAGGGTCACGGTGTGTCTCGTCCTTGCTCGTCGGGAAGGCGCCACTGTAAACGCCACCCGTGGCACCGGGACCGAGGCCGCGACCGCCAACCTCAGCCGGCCCGCATCAACTCGAGCAGTTCCTCGGCCCGCCACGTGCCTCCACCGCCTGGACGTTCCTCTTCGGCGGCCAGTACGCTGTCGGCGAGCTCGCGCTTGTCCTGGTGCAGGGCGACGATCTTCTCCTCCAGCGTGCCCTGGTGCACGAGGCGGTAGACGGTGACGGGACGGGTCTGGCCAATGCGGTGGGCGCGGCCGCTGGCCTGATCCTCGGCGGCGGGGTTCCACCAAGGGTCGGCAATGATCACATAGTCGGCCACGGTCAGGTTCAGGCCGAAGCCGCCAGCCTTGAGGCTGATGAGGAACAGGTCGCCGCGCCCGGCCTGGAAAGCCATCACCCGCTCGTTGCGCGCAGCCGCCGGCGTGCTGCCGTCCAGGTACTGGTAAGCGATGCCGGCGGCGTCCAGCGGCTCGCGCAGCAGCGCGAGGAAGTCGACGAACTGGCTGAAGACGAGCGCTTTGTGGCCGTTGGCGACGATCTCGGCGGCCAGTTCGGCGAAGGCCAGCACCTTGGCGCCCGTGAGGCCGATCTCCGGCGTGACCAGTCGCGGGTCGCAGGCGGCGCGGCGCAGACGCATGAGCTGCACCAGCACGTTGAGGTGGCCCTGGCCCGGGCTGCCGCTGTCCAGCGCGCGCTCGGCGTCACGCAGCGCCTGTCGCCGCAGGGCCTCGTAGTGGGCGCGCTCGGTGTCATCGCCCTGCACGCGCAATGTCAGCTCGGTGCGCGGCGGCAGGTCGTCCAGCACCTGCGCGCGGGTGCGGCGCAGCAGGAAGGGCTCGACCAGCCGGCGCAGCACGCGCTGCGCACCGCGATGGCGGTCGCGCTCGATCGGCACCGCGAAGCGGGCGTTGAACTGCGCCAGCGTGCCCAGCAGCCCCGGGTTGCACACCCGCATGATCGACCACAGCTCGGCCAGCCGGTTCTCCACCGGCGTGCCCGACAGCGCGAGGCGGAAGTCCGCACCCAGGTCGAAGGCGGCCTGGCTGCGCTTGGCGGCGGCGTTCTTGATGGCCTGCGCCTCGTCCAGCACCAGCGTGTGCCAGCGCCGACGGGCGAAGGCAGCGGCGTGGATCTGCTGCAGCTGATAGGAGACGACGACGACCTCGCCCGCGCCGGCGGCGTCGACAACGGCCTCGCGGTCGGCGGCGGCGGCGAAGTCGTGCACGGTCAGCGCCGGCGCGAAGCGACGCGCCTCGGCCAGCCAGTTGCCCGCCAGCGAGGTCGGCGCCACCACCAGCGCCGCGCCACCGGGCGCGCGCTGCAGCAGCACGGCCAGTGCCTGCAGCGTCTTGCCCAGGCCCATGTCGTCTGCCAGCACCGCGCCCAGACCGGCCTCGGCCAGCCGCAGTGCCCACTGATAGCCTTCGAGCTGGTAGGGCCGCAGCGTGGCCTGCAGCGTGCCCGGCAGGGGCGGCGTCCACTGGCGCGCGCGCTCGAGTTGCTGCAGGCGCTCGCGGAAGGCCTCGTCGGTACGCACCTGCGCGCCTTCCAGGGTCGATTCCAGCCAGCCGGCGGCCAGCGCCGTCACGCGCATCGCCGGGTCCACCCCGTCGGCGCCGGCGCGTGCCGGCTCGGCGACGGTGGCCAGGGCCTGCAGCCGCGTGCGCAGCTCTTCGGTCAGCGCCAGGTATCGACCCTGTCCCAGCGGCACGAAGCGGCTGCGCCCCGAGCCGCTCCAGTCCAGCAACTGGTGCAGGCTGGCCACCAGCGTCTCGTCGACCTGCACCCCGCCCTGCAACTCCAGCCACGCCTGCCCGGAGGCCACCTGCACCCCAAGCTGGCCGATGCCGGCCGTGTCCACGCGGACCGGCTTGCCCTTGGGCCATTCGAGCGCGGCCACCGCCGGCAGGCGGTTGAGCGTCTCGATCAGCATCAGCGCCAGTTCCGGGTCGTCGACCGTCCAGGACGCGACGGCGCCGCCCGAGGACGCCCCCAGCATGGGGCAGGCGTCGAGGACCGCCTCGAGGTGCCCGCGCTCGGCGTCCAGGTCGCGCTGCGCGCCCAGGGTCTCGCCCTTGACCGCGGCCACCAAGCGTGTGCGACCGACACCGGGATTCAGGCGCGGGCCGTCCTCGCCCAGCGGCGCGACGATCAGACGCAAGGCGTAGCCGTCACCCTCGGGCTGCAGTTCGGCGCGCAGGCGCGGGTCGGCCGGCACCTCGCGCCCGGCTGGCGCTTCGTCAGCGTGCACCTGGAAGTGGGTGCCCAGACCTTGCAGCAGCGACTGCAGCGTCGACGCGGCCTCGCGCGGCAGGGTCAGGCCGGACTTGCCGAGCAACTGCGCGACACGCCGCTGCGCCGGCGTCAGACGGATCAGGCGCGCATGCTGGGGCCCGTCGCGCACGAGGGTGACGGTCTGGAGCGCCTCGAGCTCGCGCAGCTCCGCGGTGGTCGTCGCCCAGCCGGCAACGAGCGTACCCGACGAGGCCTCGCGCGGCGGCGGTTGCATCCGCACGCGCAGCTGCGCCCCGTGGTCGACGACCTCGATCTCGGGTGTGCCCTCGGACAACGTCACCGCGGTCTCGGGGTCTTCCTCCCAGGCCACCAGCGGGTGGCCGACGAGCGCGACCACGGCGGCCGCCAGGTCCAGCCGCAGCATCCGCTGCGTCATGCCGGTGCGGATGCAGCGCGCGACGGCGGCATCCCAAGGGGGCAGCTTTTCGGCGCGTGTGAGCTTCGACAACGCCACCTCGCGCTGGCGACCCCAGCCGCGCGCGCCGCGCTTCTGCTCGGCCGGGGTGATGGCGTGGAGCTGGCCTTCCCGGCCGACGGACAACACCCACCACAGCCGGGTGTCGGTCGCCGCACCGGACGAGGCGCTGCCGGTGGCGGACTCGGCGGGCTGCACTGCCGCGGCCAGTGCGGCCAGCGCCGTCTGCCAACCCGCCTGCGGCGGCGGCACGAAGAACCAGGTCGGCGGCGCCTGCCCGCCGGCCACCTGCACGGCCACGTCGAGCTGTTCGACCAGCCCGGTGAGCCCGCAGGCCACCAGGCGCTCCCGCAGCGCCTGCGCGGCCTGCGCATCCGACTGCTGCTGGACCTCGGCCTTCTCCGGGTGGCGGGTCGGCTGCCCGGCCGGATCATCGGGTTCGTGCATCCACGCGCGCGACAGCCAGCAGGCGAGGTCCGAAGGGACAACCCGGTACGACATGGAGGCGGGGTGGAAGACATCGACCCGACGCGGCTCCTCGCCCAGACGCATGCGCAGCGCAGCGGCCAACGGCCCCCAAGGATCACCCATCGCGGGCTTGCGGCTGCCACCCTCGGCCAGGCAGAACTTCAGCGCCCGACGCCAGTCGTCGACCGAGCCGGAGGCAATCAGCGCCAGCACATAAGGCAGGGCCAGCGCGGGAACCAGGCCACTCTTGCGCTGCCCGGTCTGTGCCTTCAGCGCCGCCAGACCCTGCTCGTAGGCCCCACGGGCCGCGAGCCAATCGCCAGCGCGCGCCGCCTCGGCACCGCGGACGATGTCGCCCAGCGCCGGGGCGACGCCGGACGCACCGGGCAGGGCGGCCAGACGCTGCACCGCACGGTGGGCCCCGGCGTGATCCCCGGCGAGCACCAGATGATCGATCCAGAGCGTGCACAGCACCGCCGGGCCGATGCGCACCGACTGCAGCAGGTCCACCCCTGGGCCGCGGGGGGCCGCCGCCGCCCTGACGACCGGGCCGTCGAGCCAGCGTGCCGTCAGGGACGACACCGGCAGCGACGTCATCGGCTCGAACTGCCGGTTGCGCGAGGCCAGGTCGACGGCCAGCACATGCGCCTGGACCTCGGGGGACAGCCGTTCATACAAGGCTTCGTCCAGCACCGTCAGCAGGCCCACGCGCAGCACGTCGTCCCAACTGATGCCCCAACTGCACGCCTGCTTCAGCGCGAGGAAGGTGTCGAGCCCACCGCCGGCCAGAAGAGCCAGCCGCGTGATCGCCACCGCCGGTTCGACACCACGGAAATACCAGGCATGGCGCAGCAGCGAGCCCTCCGACAGGCCCTCACGCTGTGCCAGCGCCCGCAACAGCAGGGCGGGCGAGTGACTGTCGAGCAGGTCCCTCAGAACCCGGGTGACCTGTGTCGGCGCCACCTCCCAGTAGCCCTGGCGTGTGTAGTTCGGTCCGATGCGCTGCTCGACGATCCAGCCCTGCGCCGCCAGGCTCTCCATTGCCTCGCGCACCTGCTCCTGCGTGTGGCGCGCACCGCCGGCGCGGCGTTGCCCGATGTCGTCCAGCGTCTGCCAGACCCAGCTGCGCGGACGTCCACCCACCCCCATCGCCAGCACATGCAGCACCGCGCGGGGCAGGGGATCGGGCGAGGTGGCCAGCGTGGCCAGGGCATCGGGCGTGTCGCTCATCGACGGGAATCCAGGAAGATGCGAACGGTTCTGGGATTGTGGACGCTCCACGAGCCGCAGCGCGGGCCTGGCTGAGGCACACTTGCGACCCAGGCCCGGCGCGCGCGCCCCGGGCGACGGACCCGGGGCGACCCTGGCGCCCGCCCCTGGACTGCAGACCCCGCCGATCATGCCGCCATCGACCGACACCGCTCCACCGCCCGGCGAGGGCGCCTTCGCCAGCGTGCTGCTGCTGCTGTCGGGCTTCCTGCTGTGGTCGGCGCATGGCATCTCGGGGCTCGCCTCCACGGTGTCCGCCGGGGCCTTCCCCATGGGCGCGGCTGCCGTCATGGTGGTCTGCGCGCTGGTGGTCGTGAGCCGCGCATCGCGGCGCCCCGGCATCGATGCCGACCGCGTCGGCGGACACCGGGCGACCGAGACCGCACAGCCAGTGCTGCCCATCACCGCGGGCCACCCCGAGACCATCACCACGCCCGCCGGCTGGCGCGGCATCGTACCCCCCGTGCTGCTGTGGAACACGCTCGCCTTGGCCGGCTACATGCTCGCGCTCGAGACGGTGGGCTTCCACCTCACCTCGCTGGGGTTCCTGCTGCTGTCCATGCGGCTGCTGGGCAGCAGGCGCTGGGGTTTGAACGCAGCGGTGGCCATCGGCGCCATCGCGGTGATCCACCTCGTCTTCCAGACCGTGTTCTCGGTCGTGCTGCCGGGGGGGACGCTGTGGCAGGGCTGAGCGCCGGGATGTCCGGCACCCTCCTGGTGCGCCACCGCAGCGTCGCCCCATGAACGAGGCACTGCAGTACTTCTTCATGAGCTGGGTCGATCCCACGCTCGTGCTGCTGGCCGCCGGCGGCACCTTCGCCGGCATCTACATCGGCGCCATCCCGGGGCTGTCGGTGACGATGGCGGTGTCGATCCTGATCTCGTTCACCTTCAAGTGGCCGGTCAACGAGGCGTTGGTGCTGATCGCGGGCATCTACCTGGGTGGCGTCTACGGCGGCTCGCGCACCGCGATCCTGCTGAACATCCCCGGCGCGCCGGCGGCGATTGCCACCGCCCTGGACGGCTACCCGCTGGCCCAGCGCGGCGAGGCCGGCCGCGCCATCGGGCTGAGCACGGTGATGTCGGTGATCGGCGGCTTCGTCGGCATCGCGGCGCTCGCGGTGGCGGCGCCGGCGGTGTCGTCCTTCGCGCTGCACTTCGGCCCGCGCGACTACCTGCTGCTCGCGTTGTGGGGCATCCTGCTGGTGGGCAGCCTGTCGGGCGGCTCGCTGGCCAAGGGCATCTTCTGCGGCGCGCTCGGCGTGCTCATCGCCTCGGTCGGACTGGATCCGCTGACGGCCGAGCAGCGCTTCACCTTCGGCTCGGTGCAGCTCACCGCGGGCATCTCCTACATCGCGGCGATGATCGGCTTCTTCGGGGTGTCGGAGATCCTCGCGCAGATGCACCGCGCCCACCTGAAGGGCGTGCGCCAGGACGTCTCGAACATCGTGCCATCGTGGGGCATGGTGCGGCGCCACCTGCCGCTGTCGCTGCGCGCCTCGGGCATCGGCGTGGGCGTGGGCGCGCTGCCCGGGGCCGGCGGGGACATCGCCGCGCTGATGGCCTACGACCATGCACAGCGCAGCATCAAGCAGCCCAGCCGGCCCTTCGGCCAGGGCGCCTACGAGGGCCTGGTCGCCCCCGAGAGCGCGAACAACGCTGCCGTCGGCGGTGCCTATGTGCCGATGCTGACCTTGGGCATCCCGGGCGACGCCGTCACTGCGGTGATCATCGGCGCGCTGTACATCCACGGCCTGAAACCCGGGCCGATGCTGATGATCGAGACGCCGCACCTGTTCTGGTTCACGGTCGGCTCGCTGGCGCTGGCCAATCTGTTCCTGCTGATCTTCGGGCTGACCGGCATCCGCCTGTTCACGCGCGTCGTCGACACGCCCCGGCCGCTGCTGCTGCCCTTGATCCTGGTGCTGTCGGTGGTGGGCGCCTACGCCATCGGCAACAGCATCACCGACGTTTACTGGATGCTGGGCTTCGGTGTGTTCGGCTACTTCCTCAAGCTCTACGGTTTCCCGGTGGCCCCGGTGATCCTGGGCATGATCCTCGGCCCGCTGATGGACCGCAGCTACCGGCAGGCGATGCTGTCGGCGCAGGAGGACGTGCTGACCTTCGCCACGGAGTTCTTCACCTCGCCGCTGTCGGCCACGCTGCTGGCGGCGCTGGTGTTCACCGTGCTCAGCCAGACGCGCGGGTGGAAGCGCCTGCGAGGTCGCGCCGGGCCGCCGCCGGTGGCATGAGGGAGCGTGGCCACGGCCCCGGCGCCACCGACCGCGCAAGCCCGCGCGGGCCTTGGCACCTGAGAACCTGACAGGCTCATCCCCATGCCCGCCTTGCACGCCGGAATGCTCGGGCGCTGAGTTCCACCGCCCCGCGCGCATCGCCGCCCCCTTGCCGGCCCCTCCACCGGGCCGACCCGACCCACCCGGACCGCCCTCTCGCCATGCCTGACACCCCGCCCACCGACCTCGCCGGCCCGCAAGCGCTGCGTGCCGCCCGTGATGCGGCACTCTCGCCCTCGGACTACATCCGCAGCCACATCCGCACCGTGCCCGACTGGCCCGCTCCGGGAGTGCAGTTCCGCGACATCACGCCGCTGCTGGCCAACCCGCGTGTGTTCCGGGTGCTGATCGACCAGTTCGTGCACCGCTATTTCGATGTGCAGCCGGCGGCGATCGCCGGGCTGGACGCGCGCGGCTTCATCATCGGCTCGGTCGTCGCCTACGAGCTCAATGTCGGCTTCGTGCCCATCCGCAAGAAGGGCAAGCTGCCCTTCACCACGGTGGAGGAGACCTACGAGCTGGAATACGGCAGCGCGACCGTCGAGATGCACACCGACGCCGTGCGGCCCGGCGACCGCGTCGTGCTGATCGACGACCTGATCGCCACCGGAGGCACGATGATGGCCGGGCGCCGCCTGCTGGAACGCATGGGCGCGACCGTGATCGAAGGCGCGGCCATCGTCGACCTGCCCGAGCTCGGCGGCACACAGCGCCTGCGGGAATCCGGGCTGGACGTGTTCACGCTGGTGGCATTCGACGGGCACTGAAGATCCGGGCCGGGCCGCGATGGCCCCACGCCCCCAGAGACCGAGACACCCCACGCCGCCCGAGCAGGACCCTGTTGCCATGAAGACCCCGACCTCCCACCTCCTGCGCCTGTTCGTCACCGGCCTGCTGACCGCCCTGCCGCTGGCGGCCACCATTTTCGTGTTCTGGTGGGCCATCAGCCTGCTGCTGACCTGGGTCGGGCCGGGCAGCGCGTTCGGTTCGGTCCTGCGCATGGTGGGACTCGGCGTGACGGGCCTGGAGTTCGTCGGCTACCTGATCGGGATGGCGCTGGTGGTGGTGGCCATGATGCTGCTGGGTCTGCTGGTGGAGCGCGCGATTGGCCGCAGCATGGCCCGGGCCGTGGACCGGCTGTTGCGCCGCATCCCGCTGGTGCGCACGGTGTGGGACCTGGCGCGGCGCATGGTCGGGCTGCTGCAGCAACGCGACGAGCAGGGTGTGCGTTCCATGACCCCGGTGTGGTGCCATTTCGGCGGGCCCGGCGGGGCCGCCACGCTGGCGCTGCTGTCCAGCCCGCAGCCGGTAGTGGTCGATGGTCGCGCCTGCCTGGTGGTCATCGTGCCCACCGCGCCCATCCCGGTGGGCGGCGGCCTGCTGTTCGTCCCGCGGGAGTGGGTCACGCGCGCCGACCTCGGCGCCGAGGCCTTGACCAGCATCTATGTCTCGATGGGCGTGACCGCGCCACAGTACCTGGGGCTGGCCGACAGGACGGCGCCGCCCGCGACAGCGCCCTCGAAGGGCAATCCGTAGCGCGGCGCGGGGTTTCCCCTCGGTGGCAGTGCCGGCCCGCGGCGCGAGAATCCGCGCCGCCGCACGGCGCTCCGACACCCGCTCGCCAGGGGCGGACGCCGGCGCAAGATCCCCCGCCTGCCCAGCCGAGCCCACGATGAAACTTGCCCGCTTCGACGACCAGCGCCTCGGCGTGGTGCTGGAGGAAGACGTCGCCGACGTCACCGCCGTGCTCGACCGCCTGCCGATGCGGCGCTGGCCCTTCCCGCCCGGCGACGACCTGATCCGCCACCTGCCCGCGCTGCGTCCGGCGATCGAGGCCGCGCTGCCGTCGGCCCCGCGCCTGCCGCTGGCCGGACGGCGCTGGCTGAGCCCGGTGGCCAACCCGGGCAAGGTCGTGGCCGCGCCGGTGAATTACCGCAAGCACATCGAGGAGTCGCGTGCCGACGCTGGCATCCACTTCGGCAACGAGGTCTCGGCCATCGACCGTTACGCGCTGTTCCTGAAGGCCACGAGCTCGGTGGTCGGCGCCGGCGAGGGCATCGAGATCCACCACGACGACGGCCGGCGCACCGACCACGAGGTCGAACTCGCGCTGGTCATCGGGTGCGAAGCGCGCCACGTGCCGATGGCGCAGGCGCTGTCCTGCGTGGCCGGTTACCTGATCGGACTGGACATCACGATCCGCGGCACCGAGGACCGCAGCTGGCGCAAGTCGCTCGACACTTTCACGGTGCTCGGGCCCTGGCTGGTCACCGCGGACGCCTTCGGCGACCCGGAGGCCGTGGACCTGCGCATCGCCGTCAACGGCGAGATGCGCCAGGACGCCAACACGCGCGACCTCATCTGGTCGGTGGCCCGCTGCATCTCGATGGCGTCCTCGGCCTACACCCTGTATCCGGGCGACGTGATCCTGACCGGTACGCCCGAGGGTGTCGGGCCGATCGCGCGTGGCGACACGCTCGACGCCTTCGTTCAAGGCGTGGGCGCCATGCGCGTGGCGGTGCGATGAGTCGCGAGACGGTCCTGATCGCCGGCGCCGGCATCGGTGGGCTCACCGCCGCGGCGATGCTGCTGCAGCAGGGCATCGATGTCGAGGTGCACGAGCAGTCGACGCAGCTCGGCGAGGTCGGCGCCGGCATCCAGGTCAGCGCCAACGCGGCACGCGTGTACCGGGCGCTGGGCATGCTGGAGCGGGTGCGGGCGGTGGCGGCGCAGCCCTCGGCCTACCGCTTCCGCCTGCACGACAGCGGCGAGGTGCTGCAGACCATCGTGCTGGGCGAGGCCTACGAAACGCGTCACGGTGTACCCTATCTGACGGTACACCGCGCCGACCTGCACGCGCTGCTGGTCGAGCGCGTGCGTGAGCTGAAGTCCGACGCCATCCACCTCGGGCACCGCGTCGAGCGCATCGAGCAGCACGACGACGGCGTCGCGCTGCACTTCACCGACGGCACGCAGGCATCCGGGCGCGTCCTCGTCGGTGGCGACGGGATCAAGTCGGTGGTGCGCGAACACGTGCTGGGCGCGCAGCCGCCGCGCTTCACCGGCGACGCCTCCTGGCGCCTGATGGTGCGGATGCAGGACCTGCCCGAGGCCCACCGGCAGCACACGGTGGACATCTGGGTCGGCCCGGGCAAGCATGCCGTGACCTATCCGTTGCGCGGCGGTGCGGTGCTGAACATGGTGGGCTGCGTCGAGCAACGCTCCTGGGACGGCGACTCCTGGATCACGCGCGCACCCTGGGAGGAACTGGATGCCGACTTCCGCGGCTGGAACGACTCCATCGCCGCCGTCGTGGCGCTGGCGCGCGCGGGCGAGTGCTACCGCTGGGCGATGAACGACCGCGAGCCCGTGCCGGGCTGGACGCGAGGCCGTGTGACCCTGATGGGCGACGCCGCACACCCGACGCTGCCCTACATGGCGCAGGGCGCGGCGATGGCCGTGGAGGACGCGGCCGTGCTGGCGCGCGCCCTCGCACGCGACGGCCTGGCCCCGGCCGCCCTGCACCGCTACGAGCGCCACCGCCTGGAGCGCACCGCGCGCATCGTGCGCGAGTCGGCGGCCAACCGGCAGTTGTTCCACATGGATTCGGTGCAGGCGCTGCGCGAGTCCTTCGCGCGCCGCGACATGAGCGGCGAGCGCAACGCCTGGCTCTTCTCCTACGACCCGATCGAAGTGCCGATCGATTGACCGCCACCGAGTTCTTCACCCTCAACCCCCACAGGAGACGCACCATGCGATGGATCCGCAACCTCACCCTCGGCGCCGTGATGGCCTCGGCCGCCGCGCTCGCCGCCGCGCAGAACGTCGGCGTGGGCACGATGTCGCAAGGCACGATCAGCTTCAGCACCGGCTCGGTCATCGCCAAGGTGATGAAGGAGAACATGGCCATCGAGTCACGCGTGCAGCCTTACTCGGGCGAGACCGTGCTCGTGCCGCTGATCAACAACGGCGAGATCGAGTTCGGCATCGCCAACGTGCTCGAGGCCCAGCAAGCACACGCCGGCCAGGGCAGCTTCAGCGGTCGCCCGCAGAAGGACCTGCGGGTGGCCGCCGTGCTGTACCCGCTGCGCACCGCTTACTTCGTGCGTGCCGACAGCGACATCAAGTCGCTGGCCGATCTGAAGGGCAAACGGGTGACCGTGGGCTTCAGCGCGATGGGCACGGTGGACATCATCGCCCGGGCACTGCTGGCCGCCGGCGGCCTGAACGACGGTGATTACCGGCAGGTGCTGGTGCCCAACGTCGTGGCCGGCGCCACCCAGTTGCAGAACGGTCGCGCGGACGCCTTCTTCTTCGCGGTCGGCGCCGCCAAGGTGGCGGAGGTCAACGCCGCCGTGCCGCTGCGCATCCTGCCGATGCCCACCGACGAGGCGTCCCTGGCGCGTGCCCGCGCGATCTTCCCCGACGGCTACCCTTCGACCGTGGCGCCCGGCGCCAACTTCGCCGGCGTCGGCGTGCCCACCGCCACGCTCGGTTACGACAACCTGTTGCTGACCAGCTCCAAGGTGCCCGACGCGCTGGTGACGAAGGTGCTGGACGGCCTGGCCACGCAGAAGGAGGCGCTGATCGCCGGCTTCCCGCAGTTCCGGGGCCTGGATCCGAAGCTGCTGGTCAAGCCGCAGCTCGCCACTCCTCACCATCCGGCCAGCCTGGCCTGGGCCAAGGCGCGTCCCTGAGGCTGGATCACGGCTGCTGCGGCCACGGACCACGACGACAGGCGGACCCAGGAGGGGCCATGACCGTTGCACGCGTGCGCGAAGCGCTCCAGGCGCTGGCGGGCCTGACCCTGCTGGCGGCGATCACCGCTTGGATCGTCGACGTGCCGGGCAGGATGGGCATCGCCCTGTACGAGGAGCAGTTCCTCGCGCTCGTGCTCGGCTGCGCGGCCGCGCTGCTGTTGGGTCGTGTGCCGACCGGGGCCAGCGCTGGGCGACAGGCCGTCGGTCTGCTGTCGGTCGTGCTGCCCGCAGCGCTGTTCGGCTATGTCGCGCTGCACTATCCAGATCTGCAGCTCGAGCTCGTCGACGCCCACGCCACCGGCATCGCCCTGGGGGTGGCGATGCTGGTTTGCGTGCTGGAGGCCTCACGCCGGCAGACCGGGCCGGTGCTGCCGGTGCTGGTGCTGCTGATGGCCGTCTTCGCGCTGTGGGTCGGCCCGCACCTGCCGGCGGCCTATGCCACGCGCGAGGTGTCCTTCGCGCGGCTGACGATGTACCTGGCGCTCGACACCAACGCGATGATCTCGAAGATCCTGACGATCGCCGCCGTCGTCGTCGGGCCTTTCGTCGTGTTCGGCTCACTGCTCAACGCCTTCGGCGGCTCGGCGATGTTCTCGACGCTGGCCGAGCGCGCGGTGGGTCACTACCGAGGCGGCGAGGCCAAGGTGGCGGTGGTCGGCTCGTCGTTGTTCGGCATCATCTCCGGCAGCGCGGTGGCCAACGTGGTGACGTCGGGCTCGGTGTCGATCCCGATGATGATGCGCTCGGGCTTCGCAGCCCGCACGGCCGCAGCGATCGAGGCCGTGGCCTCCACCGGTGGGCAACTGATGCCGCCGATCATGGGCGCGGCGGCCTTCCTGATGGCCGAACTGCTCGAGATCCCCTACCGGGATATCGCGGTCGCGGCCATCGCGCCTTCGGTGCTGTACTACGCCGCGCTGTTTCTGGCCGTGGACCTGCAGGCCCGCGCGCTGGGCGTGCAGGCACGCGGCGCCGCCCAGGGCCGGCTGGCGCTGGGCTGGGCCTGGCGCTTCCTGCTGCCCCTGGCCGTGCTGATGGTGCTGCTGTTCGGTGCCGACTGGACGCCCGAGCTCGCCGGCGTGACGGCCTGCGCGGCGCTCGTCGTCGTGTTCTTCGTCGCCCCGGACATGCCGGTGCGCCAGCGTCTGGCCGTGCTGTGGCGCGGCCTGCGCGAGGCCATGACGAGCACCGCCGACATCGTGCTGCTGTCGGCCGCGGCTGGTCTGGTGATCGGCGTGCTCAACCTCAGCGGCATGTCGTTCGCGGTGACGATGCAGATCTTCCAGCTCAGCGGCGGCTC
Organism: uncultured Rubrivivax sp.; assembly: GCA_964522465.1. Classification (GTDB taxonomy): domain Bacteria; phylum Pseudomonadota; class Gammaproteobacteria; order Burkholderiales; family Burkholderiaceae_C; genus Rubrivivax. The sequence continues at coordinate 82,934 of CAZFVH010000003.1, forward strand.
GCTGGCGCTGCTGCTGTTGCTGACCGCCGCACTGAGCCTCTTGCTGGGCATGGGCCTGCCCACCGTGGGCGTGTACATCCTGCTGGCCACACTGGTGGCACCGGCGCTGGTCAAGCTCGGCGTGGCGCCGCTGGCGGCGCACTTCTACGTGATGTTCTTCGGCATGTTGTCCATGATCACGCCGCCCGTGGCCATCGCCAGCTTCGCCGCAGCCTCGATCGCCCGGACTTCGCCTTGGCAGGCCTCGATGTCGACGCTGCGACTGGGCCTGCCGCTGTTCGCGATCCCGGTGGCCTTCACGCTGAACCCGCAGATGCTGTTGTGGGAGCACCCCAGCGAGGCCGTGGTCGCCGCGCTGCTGGGCCTGTCAGCGGTGTGGGGCTTGGTACAGGCGCTCGAGGACCGGCACGCCCCGCGCACCGCGCGCATCGGCATGGCGACACTGGCGCTGGCCAGTCTGGTCGCCGTCGCGCCTGAGCTCGCGCCGCAGGCGCTGCGCTGGGCGGTGGCGGCACTGGCCCTCGCGCTGCACGGCTGGCGGCTGCTGGCGCAGCGCGATGCGCGCGCCGGGTAGCCCTGGGCGGACCCCTATCTCGTCAATCGCACCGCCCGGGCAGCGCCCCGCAGCACGGTCTTGGACTGACCCTGGGGCCCAGCCACCTGGACGTCGATGCGCCGCACGCGGGGGAAGAGATCGGCCAGGCCCACACGCAGCGACGTCAGTCGCGCGGGCTGATCGCAGTCGAAGCGGATCTCGGCCTCGAGATCGGCGTGGCCATCGTCGGTGCCCGAGGTTGTCGGCGGTGCGGACGCGGCAGCCCCGGTCTCCAGCACCGGGGCGCGGACGTCGATCGCCGTGGGGCGGCAGCGTGCAGCGGCATCCGGCTGAAGCCAGGCAGCGGCGTCGCGCATGCGGGCAAGCGCCTGGGCGGCCGCTCGCTGCTCGGCTGCGTTGCGGGGCGCGCGCTCGAAGCCGACCAGACCATCCAGCGGCATGTCGACGCGGACCACCAGCGTCGAGCCGTCGATGGCGACATCGAGGGCGGCCACCCCATGGACGTGCGGGCCGGCACGGACCACGCCTGCCAGCACCAGCGTCGCCAGGACCGCCCAGCGCAGCGGCCCCTTCGACCGCCGCCGCGCCGACGCGGCCATGCCGCCGTCGACGTCCCTGACGACGGGACCCGGGCCCGGGTGTTGGCGCCGCAGCCTCACAGCGAGGCCTCCAGCGCCTGCGCCAGCGCGCTGACGTTGTGCTCGACCATGCGCAGATAGGTCGGCGCAGGCCCGTCAGGGCCGGACAGGGCGTCGGAGTACAGCGTGCCCCCCACGCGTGCGCCGCCCTCGCGGGCGATGCGCTCGATCAGCGCCACCGAGGTCACGTTCTCGACGAATACCGCGCGCACCTGCTGCTGACGCACCTGGCGGATCAGCGCAGCCACGGCCTTGGCCGACGGTTCGCTGTGCGTGCTCCAGCCTTGCGGGGCGATGAAGTCGATGCCGTAGGCGGCGCCGAGGTAGGCGAAGGCATCATGCGAAATCAGCACGCGGCGCTGTGCCCGGGGGATGCGTTCCAGGCGCTGGCGCAGACGTTGGTCCAGCGCCGCGATGCGTGCCAGATAGTCGCTGCGACGCAGGTCGATCTGCGCCGCATGCTCCGGCCAGCGCCGAGTCATCGCCTCGGCGATGCGCGTGATGTAGTGGCCTGCGTGTGCCAGATCCTGCCAGGCGTGCGGGTCGACATCGTGGGCGTGGCCATGGCTGTGACCATGACCGGACGCCTTGCCCGAGGATGCCTCGCGCCGAGGCTCGAGCCCCTGCGTGGCCACCACCACCGGCGCCCGCGCACCGGAAGCCCGCACCAGCCGGTCGATCCAGCCCTCGAAGCCCAGTCCGTTGACGACGATCAGGTCGGCCTGCGCCAGACGGCGGCCGTCGGCCGGGGTGGGCTTGAAGACGTGCGCATCGGCATCAGGGCCGACGAGAGCCGTCACCTGCAGGCCCGGCGGGGCGAGTTCGCGCGCCATGTCGGCCAGGATCGAGAAGCTGGCAACGATGCGCCCGGTCCCTGGCTGCGCCTGTGCAGCCCCCCCGGCCAGACACAGCGTCCAGGCCAGCGGCGCCAGCCACAGTCGGCGACGGCGCATGGCCGGCCGGCGGTTCAGCCCATCGTCGGTCTTCACCATGGACATCCTCCAGAACAGACAGGGGGACAGATCGATCAGGCGGTGCGGTGCACCGCGCGGCGCAGCCGCCGCCAGACGATGCCGTCGCGCTGGCCGAACAGCACCGACAGCAGGTATAGCGCCCCGGCGGACAACACGATGCACGGGCCCGAGGGCAGCTCGGCGACGTAGCTCAGCCACAAGCCGGCCACGCCCGACACCACGCCGATCGCCACCGCGAGCACACACATCGGCAGCACGCGCGCCACCCAGAAGCGCCCGGCAGCGGCCGGCAACATCATCAGGCCCACGGCCATCAGCGTGCCCATGGCCTGGAAGGCGCTCACCAGGTTGGCCACCAGCAGCACCAGCAGCGTCATGTGCACCAACGCGCCCGGCCCGCCCACGCTGCGCAGGAAGCCCGGATCGGCGCACTCCAGCAACAGAGGCCGCCACAGCAGCGCCAGCGTCCACAGCGTCAGGCTCGTGACGATGGCGATCTGCAGCAGCGCGGCGTCGTCGACCGCCAACACACTGCCGAACAGCAGGTGCATCAGGTCGACCTGGCTGCCGCGCAGCGACACCAGCAGCACGCCCAGTGCCAGCGCGATGAGGTAGAACGCCGCAAAGCTCGCGTCCTCGCGCTGCGGCGTGCTGCGCGTGACGAAGCCTGCGGCCAGCGCCACCAGCACCGCGGCGACGAAGCCGCCCAGGCTCAGCGCCGGCAGCGACATGCCGGCCAGCAGGAAGGCCGCCGCCGCACCGGGCAGCACGGCGTGCGACATCGCATCACCCACCAGACTCATGCGACGCAGCACCAGCAGGCAGCCGATGGGCGCGCTGCCCAGCGCCAGCGCCAGCGTGGACACCAGCGCCCGGCGCATGAAGGCGAATTCGGCGAAGGGGCCGAGCAGGGTGTCCATCGGGGGGCGGGGAGAGAAGCGGCGACCGGCGGAAAAGCGGAGAACGCAGGCGATCGGGCGGATGGGTGGGTGATCAGACGAAAGGGCGATCGGGCGATCGGGCGATCAGCCGATCAGGCGGCTTGGCGGCACAGCGGCGCATGCTCGTCCCAGGCCTCGGCCATGCGACGTGCGCGGAACAGGTGCTCGGCCTGAAGCACCTGCGCCGTCGGGCCCCAGGCCACCGGCTCGCGCGCCAGCAGCAGCACCTCGTCGAAATGCGCGCGCACCTGCTCCAAGTCGTGCAGCACGGCGATCACGGTGCGCGACTCGGCGCGCCATCGTCCCAGCAGTTGCAGCAGATCGGCCGTGGTGCGCGCGTCGATGGCGTTGAAGGGCTCGTCCAGCAGGATCAGGTCGGCGTCCTGCAGCAGCAGCCGCGCGAACAGCGCGCGCTGCAGCTGGCCGGCAGAGAGCTCGGGCACCATGCGCGCGCCGAAACCCTCCAGGCCCACGGCGCGCAACGCATCGGCCACCCGGGCGCGGCCGTCGGCATCGACCCCGCGCCACAGCCCGATGCGCCGCCACAGCCCCATCGACACCAGATCCTCCACGGTCAGCGGGAAGCTGCGGTCGAGCTCGGCGGCCTGTGGCAGCCAGGCCAGGCGCATCGACGGATCACGCTGGATGCGTCCGATCACGTCCACGCGACCGCCACCCAGCGCCGTCAGCAGCGAGCTCTTGCCCGCGCCGTTGGGCCCGACGATGGCCGTGGCCTTGCCCTGCGCGAAGGTGCCGCTGAGGTGGTGCACCGCGGGGTGGCCACGCCAGGCCACAGTCAGGTCATGGACCTGCAGCGCGGGATGGGGGCGGTTCAGGGAAGTTGCGGTCATGTGCGGCAGCGTTCAGGAAAGCGCCCAGGCCACGGCCAACCACAGCAGTGCGACGACGAGGGTCACGCGCCACAGACGGGCGCCGGCACCGGCGGTCAGCATGCGCGGCCCCGGGCTGACGCGCCCGTCACAGCCCGGCGGACTGATGGGCCGGAGGGGTTGTCGCCGAGCGCGCGGAGGAGGCGCAGAGCGCGCGGCTTCAGACCGGCGCCACGCACTCGCGGCAGCGCCCGTACAGCGTCAGCTCGTGGTCCTCGACCGTGAAGCCCGAGGGCGCAAGGCGCGACAGGTCGCCCGGACAGGCGTGCACGTCGAACACGCGCTGGCAGCGCGTGCACTGGAAGTGATGGTGGTGCCGATGCCCGGCCAGCTCGAAGCGCGGGTTCTCGCCCGGCAGCTGCACGGGGTGCAGCTCGCCCTCGTCCAGCATGGACTTCAGGTTGCGGTAGACGGTGGCGATGCTCAGACTGGGCGCCTCGGCCTGGGCGGCCGCCAGCACCTCCGCCGGCAACAAGGGCCGTTCGGCACGCGCGAGGGCGTCCCGGATCGCCGAGCGCTGGCGGGTGTTGCGTTCCATGCGCGAAGGGTAATCGATGTGGCCGGGACATGGCAGCGGACGGGCGCGGCTCGAGTGGGTCGCAGGGCTTGCCAACGTGGCAGGTCTATTTGCGAATGCAATTGCATTATAGGCCAATCAGAACCTTGGGCGCCACCGCAGGCAGACGGTCGACTGCCGGAGCCGGACTCATCCGCCTTTCGAGGCCTCGTAACGCGCGCGGGTCTGTGCGTTCATCGGGTACAGGCCGGGCAGCGCCTCGCCACGGCCCACTTCGTCCATGATCCAGGCCTCCATGCGCTCCTGCTCGACCGCGGCGGCGGCGACGTCGCCCACCAGCGCCTGCGGGATCAGCACCGCGCCGTCGTCGTCGACGACGACCCAGTCGTCGGGGAACACGGCCACGCCGCCGCAGCCGATGGGCTGCTGCCAGGCCACGAAGGTCAGACCGGCCACCGAGGGCGGCGCGGCCACGCCGCTGCACCACACCGGCAGCCCCGTGCCCAGCACCCCGGCGACGTCACGCACGACGCCGTCGGTGATGAGCGCGGCCACGCCCCGGTGCGCCATGCGGGCGCACAGGATGTCGCCGAAGATGCCCGCCTCCTGGCAGCCCATGGCGTCGACGACGGCGATGCAGCCCGCGGGCATGGCCTCGATCGCGGCCCGGGTGGAGATCGGCGCGCCCCAGGACTCGGGCGTGGCCAGGTCCTCGCGCGCCGGCACGAAGCGCAGCGTGAAGGCGCGCCCCACCAGCCGCGGCTGCCCCGGACGGATGGGCTTGGTGCCGCGCATCCAGACCTTGCGCAGGCCCTTCTTCAGCAGCACGGTGGTGAGCGTGGCGGTGGAGACCGTGCGCAGGGTCTCGACGAGGGTGCGGTCTTCGGGGGTCATGGCGGGTTCCGGGGTTTTCGGGGAGAGCTTTCGGGGAGGGGGCTTTCGCAGACGGCAGGGACCGGGAGCGTGGCCGTTCGCCCTGCGCGGCGTCGCATGCAGCGCAAGGCCTCAGCCTCTCAGCGCACGTCGACGGCGTGGAGCCGGACCGGCACCTGGTAGGGCCCGATCTCGGGATAGGGACAGTAGAGCACCGGTCCGTCGACCTCGATGCGCCCGATCCTGCCGACCAGGGCCTCGAGCGCGACGCGCAGTTCGAGCCGGGCCAGGTGCGCCCCGGCGCAGAAGTGCGGGCCCCGGCCGAAGGCCAGGTGCTCCTGGATGTTCGGCCGGCCGAGCACGAAGCGGTCGGGGTCGTCGAACACGGCGCTGTCCCGGTTGGCGCTGGCGTAGGTCAGCGCCACCGCGGCCCCGGCGGGGACCTGCCGACCTCCGATCTCGCAGTCGTGGACAGCCGTCCGCGCAAAGCCCCGGTAAGGCGAATACAGCCGCAGGAACTCCTCGACCGCATCCGGCAGCAGCGCGGGCTCTTCGCGCAGCCGACGGTGCAGGTCGGGTTCACGGGCCAGATGCATCGCGATGCTGCCGAGCATGACCATCGGCGCCACGATTCCCACCACCAGCACCTGGCGCACCGTGCCGACGATCATCTCCTCGGGCAGCGGCGTGGCCACGCCGGCAACGTCCACGCGCGCGGCCAGCAGCGCGCTGACCGGGTCGACATCGACCGGCAGCGGATGCGCCCGGCGCTGCTGGAGCAGCGAACGGGCCATGTCGTACAGCACGAGGCTGGTCGACTTCATGGCGTCGGCGTCGAAGGCCTGGACCGAGCGGATGAAGGCAGGCCCGGCGTCCATCAGTTGCGACGTCAGGGCCTCGTCCAGGTTCATCCAGCGCCCGAACACGCTCACGGGAAATCGCCCCGAGAACTCGGCGCACAGGTCCCCGCGCCCGCGCTCGAGCAGGGGACGCAACGCGTCATCGACCACCTCGCGAACCATCGGTTCGAGTGTGGCTACCCGCTGCGCGGACAGCAGCGGGTTCAGCGCCGCCCGGTAGGGCGTGTGCTCGGGCGGGTCCAGATGCAGCGGCGGCCTGCGACCGGTGTAGGCCACGCGGGGCACGACGTTCTGGACCGTCGTGGTGAACTCCGCCGGGCTGGCGGCCACGCGGGCGACATCGGCATGACGCGTCACCGCATAGAAGCCCCCGAGCCCGGACGTCCGCGCCACGGGGCAGCGCGCGCGCAGATCGGCGTACAGCGCATGCGTGCGCTCGGCGGCTTCGCCCGGCTCGACGTGGAAGTCGTCGCTCGGCTGTGCGTGCGGGCTCATCGGGACCTCACGGCGGCGCGGGTATCAGGACTCGGCCGAGAAACCGATGCGTCGCACCCAGACCTGCCATTCCTCGCTGTCGGCCCGGATCATCCCGGCGAGTTCCTGGGGCGTCGACACCGCGATGTCCAGGCCCAGGCGGGCGGCGGTCTCGAGCGTGTCCTTGTGCTGCAGGGCCTCCTTCAACTGGGTGGCGGCATGGGCCACGGCCTCGGCGCTGGCCTTGCCGGGCAAGAACATCCCGAACCACTCGCGCCCGACGATGGGCAGGCCCTGTTCACGATAGGTCGGCACCTGGGGAAGCTGCGGGCTGCGCGCCGAGCCCGTGACCGCCAGGACCCGGGCCCCGCCCTGCTGCACGTGCGGCACCACCGCACCGATGGGCGAGGACATGGCCGCGATGTGCCCTCCGCGCAGGTCCTGCAGCCCGGGCACCGAGCCCTTGTACGGGACGTGCCTGAGCGGGGCGCCGAACTGGTTGGCCGCCGCGGCCACGATCAGGTGCGGCACCGAGCCCGGGGCGGGCGAGCCGTAGCTTGCCTTGTCGGGGTTGGCGCGCGCCCATCCCATGAAGTCCTCGAGCGTGCGCACCGATTCCGGGACGGCCGGGCCAACGGCGAGCGCGAAGTTGGTGAAGGCCATCAGCGACACCGGCTTGAAGTCACGCTCCGGGTCGTAGGGCAGTTTGCGGTAGGTGTGCGGATACAGCGAGAAGAAGGTCGAGGGCGTCATCAGCAGGGTGGAGCCGTCGGGTGCCGCCTCGCGCGTGGCCATCAGGGCGATCTGCCCGCCCGCCCCGGGCTTGTTCTCGACGATCACGTTGGCGGCATAGCCGCCCTTCATGCGCTCGGCCAGCCGCCGCAGCAAGGAGTCCCCCGCGCCGCCGGCTGGCGCGCCGATGAGCAGCCGAGCCATGGGCAGACTCTGGGCCCAGGCGTGGTGGTGGAAAGCGGCGGCGGCGCCCATCCCCAGGGCGATGCACTGACGACGATCGATCATGGACCTGTCTCCGGTCGGTGAATGTGGTTCTGGCCGCCCGGACGCGGCGCCGGGCAGAGGTGGACTCTATGCCAAAGCCGGACCGACAAGGCGTCTGTCACTCGCGCTGCACGTTCACGATCGTGGCCTGCATCAGCGCGACTTGCTTGGCGGTGGCGCCGGTCCAGGCCTGGACCTCGCCGGTGCACACCGTCAGCAGGCGGCCGGCGCTGACCACGCGGCCGATCGCCACGAAGCGATCGCCCAGGGCCGGGCGCATCAGATTGATCTTGAACTCGGCCGTCACGACCTCGAAACCCTCGGGCGCGCGCGTCAGCGCGGCGTAGCCGCAGGCGCTGTCGACGATGCTCGTGACCGCGCCGGCGTGCAGGTAGCCGAGCTGCTGCGACAGGTGCATCGAGAAAGGCATCTCGACGCGCACCTCGCCGTCGACGGCGGCGATCAGGCGCGCGCCCAGCGTCTTCATCAGGCCTTGCGCGTCAAAACTGGCGGCCACTCGGGCGAGGATGGGGTCCATGGGGATGGGCGGGCATGAAAGGGCAGGGCTGGCGAGCGTAGCGGAGTCCGGGGACCTTTCCCGCGCGGGCCGACGCCGGCTCATCCCCGCTCACGCGGGGACCACGGGCGCCGGCTGTCCAGCCCGGGCATGATGCAGGCCACGCCGCCCACCGGGATGTGCGTACGCACACCGGTGGCGTCCACCACCACGAAGGCTCCGTCCAACATGTCGATCTCGCCGCGCTCGGCGAACACGACGCTGATGCGTTCCTTCAGGGGCAGGGGCTTGAGCGCGGGCAACAGACCTGAAGCCGTGTCTGCCGCTGTCATTCACCGATGTCGGCGAGCAGGCGCTCGACGAGAGCAGGCGCAAGGTAGTAGCCGCTCGCCATCAGAGCCGTGGTCAGGGGCCGTATGCGTGAAACCAATCCGGCATCACGCGCCCTGACCAGCAGGCCCAGCGTGCCCAGCACCGGCAAGCCGAGCGCTGACGCAGCCGCACGCCCACGGCGCTCATCCAGCAGCACCGTGGCACCGCGCGCGCTGGCCAGTACGATCGCAGACAACTCGCCTGCATCCAGCACCGGCAACGGATATCCCGCAGGCCAACTCGGCGGGCCGTCCACCAGTTGCAGGCTGTTTCCGTGGAGTGCGGCCTGCAGTCGCAATTGCTCCATCGGGCGCGGTTCGCGCATCACCTCCTGCCAGACGGTGCCCGTGACCAGCACCTCAGCAAACAGCCGTGCGGGCAGCGCCAGCAAGTCCAGTCGCGCCAGTGCGATCAGCGGCCCGCTATCGGCCACCAGCAAGGGTACGGACATAGGCCAGCTCGCGTTCCAGGTCGTCCACGTCGTAGCGCACGACCGGAATACGACGACGGCCCAGCTCATCGACCATGCGGCTGTAGGACAGGCCTGCCACCTTGCTGGCCAGGCCCAGGCTCAGCAGATCGCGCTCGTAGAGCGAGACAGCCAGTTCCAACCGTTCGGGCATGTTCCCAGACAAAGGTCCCAGCGGCAGGGCCAGCATCATCGGCTCGCCGTCGACGGTGACCAAGGCGGATTCGCCGCGTTTCGCGTCGTCCAGGACCACCTGAGGCTGGCGCCTGAGTTCGTCGTCGGACAGGGTATGCATGGCTCGCTCCCGATGGTTCGCCGCGGACAGCTTATCCGATGGGGCGTATCAGCAAGAGGCCGCAGCCAAAGGCCTTGGCGTGCCCCACGCCCGCTACCAGCGCCGGGCGAAGTGCGGCCGGGTTTTGCACATGCAGTTGTCCGCTGAAGTCCGGGCTGGAAAAGCGCAGGATGCCATGCTTGCCGCGGTGTTGCTCGTAGCCGACCACGCGCAGTGTCGCGTCGTCCACCTGCACGCCGAAAGCTTCGCTGCGCTGGTGCAACCAGGCGGCGCCGCAACGCTGCACCAGCTCCTGCAGCGCCGGGCGGTCAGGCCGATGGCCTTGGCCCGCAGTCGGCGCGGCCAGACGTGGCACCATCGCCCGACGATGTCCTCCCCGTCCTCACCGTCCTCACCATCCATCTCCCCCGCCCCGCCGGCCCGCGCCGCCGGCGGAAACATCCCCGCCGACCTCATCGGCGAACTGCGCAGCGATCACGCCGGCGAGACCGGCGCCGTCATGATCTACCGCGGCGTGCTCGCGCTGTCGCGGGATGCGGCGCTGCGCGACTTCGCGATGCGACACATGGCCACCGAGCAGCGCCACCTCGCGTTGATCGAGGACTGGCTGCCGCGCGCGCAGCGCAGTCGCCTGCTCGGGCCGTGGCGACTGGCAGGCTGGCTGACCGGCGCACTGCCGGCGCTGTGCGGCCCGCGCGCCGTGTACGCGACGATCGCTGCGGTGGAGACCTTCGTCGACCGCCACTACCAGCAGCAGATCGACCGCCTGGCCGGCCGCGCGGCCCACGCCGACCTTCACCAGGTGCTCATCGCCTGCCAGGCCGACGAATGCCACCACCGGGACGAAGCGGCCGCCCTGACCGGCCCGCCGCCGGGCTGGCTGCTGCGGGCCTGGTGCGCGCTTGTGGGCACCGGGTCGGCTGCGGCCGTGGTGCTGGCGCGCCGGGTGTGAGGGCGTGACCGGGCGCGGCTTGCGCTCGGGTCGGCTCTTGAGAAACCGCAACACAGGTCCTGGTCTTTCAGCGAGGGCCTTGCGCCGACCGCAGGGCTTCGACAGGCCTGTCCTGAGCGCAGTCGAAGGGCTCAGCCTGAACGGCCCGTGCGCAAACACCGCTGGCCGAACGGGACACGGGAGGCGCTCAAGCGCGCGCAAGCCCCTGGACCGCCTGGTGGAAGACCGGTAGCGCCTGCGCCACGACCTGGGCGCGCCAGTCGTCGGCGTCGACATAGAACGCGTCGCGGATCTGGCGGCCGATCTCGTGCCGCTGCCCAGGCGCGGCCTCGGGGTGCCGGTGCAGCCAATGGTCGGCGCGCAGGGCCTGCATGACGGCCTCGAACGGCAGGGTGCCGTACTCCAGCGCCACACCGGTGAACGTGGCCTGGGGCCACAGCCGCGCGAGCGCCGGGGCCATCAGCCCCGTCAGCGGCGCTGAGACCGAACTGCCGTCGTCGGTGGAGGTGACGGGCACCGCGCCGCCCTGGCCCCACCAGGCGCGGGCGAGATCGAGGCCCGCCTTCCCGGGCGGGCCGCAGTAGATCCGCTCGGCCACGCCGCTGGGCCCCAGGCCGGTGTGCAGGTCGACCCAGGCGATGTGCTGCGCCTGGGGCATCTGCGCCGGCAGCACCTCCTCCAGCGTCCGACGGCTCCAGGTCGGCCCGTGGCCGCCGAAGAACAGGCCGTCCGGGTGGCTGTGCTGGCCCTGCGAGACCGCCGCCTGGAAGGCGCGCAGGCCATGGTGGGCGATGTACGCCGTCAGCGCCTGGGCGTTGTCGCCCGACGGCGGCCAGGCCTCGGGCAGCAGCAAGGCATGCAGATCGCGGTAGCCGGCGTTGTCGGGCAGCGGCAGCGCGAAGTCGGCGAAGTTGCGGTTCAGGTCGACGTTCTCCTGCGTGACGCGCCGCAGGTGGGAAAAGCCGTGGGGGTTCAGCGCATGCAACATCAGCACCGACACGTCGGCGGCCTGCGCGTCGGCCTGCAGGGCACCGGCACGCAGCGCGGCGACCTGGATGCCCGATCCGCAGAAGCCCTCCACGCCGTGACAGCCGCTGCTGACGACGAGCCAGCGCGCCGCGTCGGTGCGGCCCAGCCGCGCCACGTCCAACGCCAAGGTCTCCGCCTGCCGGCCGGGCAGCGGCAGCACGCAGGCCTGCAGCGCGGCGCCCGCCTCGCGCGCGGCCTCGACGAAGCGTGCCCGGGCGCCGGCGTAGTCGGGGGCGAAGCAGGCGTTCAGGTCAGGGCCGCTCAGGGGCGGGGGAGGCATCAGGCCAGGGATCATGGACATCGTGGACGTCGTGGACATGGTGGACGCTCCGGGTGATGGGGGTCGGGCTCGTCGAGCGGTCAGGACTTCTCGGGCCAAGGCGCCCGGGCGCGCGACCGTCGCACGGGCGATGGCGAAGGCTTCGCGACGACGAGGCGGCGTGTCGTGGCATGCGGGGCGAGCATGGGTGACGGATCCTCAGCGCGCGACGGCCCCGACCGCCGCCCGCTCCGCCTCGATCAACTCGGCCAGGCGGCGCCGGTAGCGCAGCGGCCCGGCGTCGATGCCCAGGTCGAGGTGGGGCGTGGTCTTTTCGGCCATGCCGCGGTGCACGGCCTGGAGCACGGCGCGGTCCTCCTCGAAGGCGCCGCGCACCGAACTCGCAAAGATCTGCGAGACCTGCTCGTCGCCGGGTGCGAAGTTGCGCATCTGGAACCAGAAGTAGCGCGTGGTGTCGGCGTCCACCGGGGTGATGAAGTTGTAGCTGTCCATGATGAAGGCGTCCGGGTGCAGCGGCACCGCGTCGTCGCCGGTGCCCGCGGGCACGAAGACCGCGCGGATGAAGGCGTGGCCGGGGAAGCGCACTTCGTAGTGCTGCTTGCGGTCGCAACGCCCGGAGAACTTCAGGAACTGGCCGTAGAAGGGCGCCGGCTCGACGTCGCGCATCCAGCGCGCGACGGTGACACCCTCGTCGGCCACGGTGGTCTGCAGCGGCGTGTCCTCGCAGGCGACGTTGGCGAAGGAGCCCGGGTGCACCCAGGCCACATGGCTCGGGTCGAGCAGGTTGTCGGTCATGTAGAGGTAGTGACAGGCGATGTCCATGCCGTCGCCCTGGTTCAGGCCCCAGGCGGGGTCACCCCAGTGCAGCACCTGCAGGATGCGCGACGGGTCGGCGCGCGCCGGGTCACCCATCCACACCCACAGCAGCCCGTAGCGCGACACCACCGGGTAGGACCGCACCCGTGCGGCCGGCGGGATGCGCTGCGTGCCGGGCGCGCGCACGCAGGCGCCGGCGGCGTCGAAGGTCATGCCGTGGTAGCCGCACTCGACGTGATCGCCCCTCAAGCGTCCCATCGACAGCGGCAGCTTGCGATGCGGGCAGGCGTCCTCGAGCGCCGCCACCTGCCCGTCGGCGGTGCGGAACAACACGAGCTTCTCGCCCAGCAGCCGGATCGGGTGCAGTCCGGCTCCGATCTCACGATCCCAGGCGGCGACGTACCAGGCATTGCGCAGGAACATGGGGTCTCCATTCAGCCCGGATCCGGCCCTTGGACGCGCCCAACGGCCGGATCCGGGTTCAAACTCTGAGCAGCCAGCGCCAGGCCGGCAGGACCTGGATGATGCCCTCTTCGGTGGTCAGCCGGTCGTCCTCGTCCAGGGTCACGATCGTGCCCTCGCTCAGACCGCGCTCGCGCATGGCCTGGCGCAAGCCTCGAAGTTCGCGCTCGCGGGTGGCGGGCTGGGACATCGACTCCGTGACCTGCACGGCCTGTGCCTCGCCCAAGGGCGTCCGCGCGATGAAATCGGTCTCGAAGCCGGCTTCGCTTCGGAAGTAGTGGATCTCGTGGCCGCGGCGCCGCAGGTCGAGGAAGACGAGGGTCTCGAGCCAGCGGCCCCGGTCGGCGTCGGGGCTGGCGCTGAAGGCCTGCGCCAGGCCGGTGTCGATCGGGTAGACCCTGCGCGGATTGACCATGCGCTGCCGCTCCGATCGGGTGTCGATGTCCACCGCCTGCACGAGGTAGGCGTCCTCCAGGTGACCCAGCATCTCGTGCAGCGCATTCTTGCCGCAGGCCACCCCCTGGGCCTGCAGATCCTGGTGGAAGCGATGGACGCTGAAGGGCGTGGCGGGATGCGCCAGCAGGCGCCTGATCAGGCGACGCAGCGCCACGACATTGCCCACACCGTGCCGCTCCACGACGTCACGCAGGATGACCCCGTCCACATACTCCTGCAGGATCGCCACCCGCAGGTGGGGCGCGAGCCCCTGGACCTCGGGAAAGCCTCCGGCCACGAGATAGCCGCGCAGCGCCGACGCCAGCCGCGCACGACGGGCCGAGCCGACCACCGTCGCCGGGCTGTCGTCCTCGCCCTGGTGGCGCAGGACTTCGGCGAAGCTGAAGGGGAAGACTTCCGCGACGAGCGACCGGCCGCGCAAGGCGCTGGCGATTTCCCGGCTCAGCAACCGGGCCGACGAGCCGGTCAGCATGATCTGCACGTTCTCGGTGTCGAGCAGGCGGCGGACGAAAGCCTCCCAGCCGGGCACGTTCTGGATCTCGTCGAAGAAGAAGTGGCAGCGGTGGTGCTTGTGGTCGGGAAACAGGCGGTAGTAGGTCTGCGGCAGCCTCTGCAAGTCCTGCGCCGACATCGGCAGCAGCCGCTCGTCGTCGAAGTTGATGTGCAGCAGTCGCGTCTTGGGCGTCCCCGTGGCCACCTGATCCGCCATGGCCTGCGCCATGCGAACGCTCTTGCCACTGCGGCGCATGCCGATCAGCACGTCGATCTTCCCGGGCAGGCCGGCGGGGCAGACGTCGCGCCGGGTCGTCGGTGCGAAGGCCCGCTCCTGGAAGTCGCCGATGAGGGACTCGATGAGTGGTTCGAACATCAATGTCTTCCGTTCGAAGATCAGTTTATCGATAAACGTCTTTTTTCGGAAGATCAATATTCGAGCATGAAACCACCCAACCTGTCCGGGGGCCGCGCGGCGAGGCATGATCCGCAGCGTACGACGTCCCACGCCAGACCGACCACGCCCGCTGGAGCTCTCGCATGCCCGCGCCGATCCCCCCGCCCGCGCCGTTTTCCGCGATCCGCGCCCGCTTCGAGGCCGGCACGCTCAGCCCGCGCGAACACCTCGAGGCCTGCCTGGCCACGATCGAGGCACGCGAGCCCGTCGTGCGCGCGTTCTCCGTCGTCGACCGCGAGGGCGCACGCCGCGCAGCCGACGCCTCGGCCGCGCGCTGGCGCGCCAGGGCGCCGGCCTCGCCGATCGACGGCATGCCCGTCGGCCTCAAGGACAACATCGAGACCGCCGACCTGCCCACCACCTACGGCAGCCCCGCCTTCGCCGGCTGGTGCGGCGGGCGCGACGCCGCGGCGGTGTATGCGCTGCGCCGCGCCGGCGCGGTGATCGTGGGCAAGGCGGTGACCACCGAGTTCGCCGACGTCCACCCCGGCCCGACGACGAACCCGCACGATCCGCGGCGCACCCCGGGCGGGTCGTCCTCGGGCTCGGCGGCGATGGTGGCCGCGGGCATGGTGCCGGTGGCCCTGGGCACGCAGGTCGGCGGCTCGATCCTGCGCCCGGCCAGCTTCTGCGGCGTGGTCGGTTTCAAGCCCACCGTCGGCGCGCTCCACCGCGGCGGCATTGGCGACCAGTTCAGCCAGAACTGTCTGGGCACGTTGTCGGCCACGCTCGAGGACGGCTGGGCGGTGTGCCACGAGATCGCACGGCGCGTCGGGGGCGACCCGGGCTCACGCCCCTTCGCCGGTGGCGAGCAGCCCGCCCCGCCGCAGCGGCCCGGCACGCTGGCCCTGCTCGAGACCGACGGCTGGACCATGGCCGAGCCCGGCGCGCGCCATGCGCTGGAAAGCCTGCTGGAGCGGCTGCGCCGCGCCGGCACAAGGGTGATCGACCGCCACGGCTCGAAGCGCGTGGCCCGCCTGGAAGCCGCGATCGCCGGCGCGGCCGAGCAGTCGCTGGCGATCAACGACTACGAGAAAGCCTGGCCCCTGGGCGAGATCGACAGCCGCCTGGGCGCGCTGATCAGCCCGGGCATGCGCGAGCGCATCGCCCGCGGCGCGGCCATGAGCGCCGACGACTACGTCGCGCTGCTGGGTGCGCGCGACGCCGCGCGCGAAGCCCTGCACGCCCTGGCCGGCGAGGTCGACGCCTGCATCACGCTGTCGGCCCCAGGCCCGGCCCCGCTGGGCCTGGAGTGGACCGGCCAGTCAGCCTTCAACGTCCCCGCGTCCTACCTGCGCTGCCCGGCGCTGTCGCTGCCGCTGCTGCAGGTCGACGGTCTGCCGCTGGGCGTGCAGCTGCTGGGTTTCGCGCACCAGGAGCGCGCGCTGTCGGCGGTGGCGGGGTGGGTGGGACGCGAGGACATCCCAGTCGAGCAGGCGGCGCGGCCGCATGACGCGGGCCTGGACGGCTGAAGGAAGGACTACGATGGCACCGCCACGGGACGTTGCGCATACCGGCACCACCATGCCCTCGGCCCTTGCGCAGGGGCCCGACGATCCGGCGGATCCCCTCCTGTCGGCCCTGTGCCGTCTGGGTCTGCTCGCGCCCGGCGCTGCGGCACCGATGCAGCCGCTGACCGGCGGCGTCTCCTCCGACATCTGGCGCGTGGACCTGCCCTCGGGCCCGGTGTGCGTCAAGCGGGCGCTGGCGCGGCTGAAGGTGGCGCAGGTGTGGGAGGCGCCGGTGGCGCGCAACCGCTACGAGCAGGCCTACCTGCGCACGGCTGCGGCCATCGTGCCGGGCGCCGTGCCCCGGCTGCTGGCCGACGACGCCGAGGCCGGGCTGTTCGTGATGGAGCACCTGGACGCGGCGCATCACCCGGTGTGGAAGCAGCGGCTGCGCGACGGCGAGGCCGACCCGGCCTTCGCTACGCGCGTGGGCGCCACCGTCGGCGCGATCCACGCCGCCACGGCCGACCGCGCCGAGGTGGCCGCCGCCTTTGCCACCGATGCGATCTTCCACGCCATCCGGCTCGAGCCCTACCTGCTGGCCACGGCGCGCGCGCATCCCGACCTCGCGCCGCGCCTGCAGGCGCTGGTCGACGTCACGGCCGGCACGCGCCGCGTGCTGGTGCATGGCGACGTGAGCCCGAAGAACATCCTGGTCGGCCCGGCCGGGCCGGTGCTGCTGGACGCCGAGTGCGCCTGGTTCGGCGACCCGGCCTTCGACCTGGCCTTCTGCCTGAACCACCTGCTGCTGAAGTGCGCCTGGGTGCCGCCGGCGCGCGCGGGCCTCTTGGCGTGTTTCGACGCGCTGGCCTGCGCCTACCTGGCCCGGGTGGACTGGGAGGACGCCGACGCGCTGGAAGCCCGCGCCGCGGCGCTGCTGCCCGGGCTGTTCCTGGCGCGGGTGGACGGCAAGTCGCCCGTGGAGTACCTGAGCGAACCCGCCTGGAAGCAGCGCGTGCGCGACGTCGCCCGTCATCTGCTGGTCGAGCCGGTGCCGCGGCTGGGCGATGTCGCACGCGCCTGGAGCGCGGTCTGCGAGGCGGCCGATCAGCAGGTCCTGCCCGGATCGCTGCAGCCTTTGTGAGCGGGTCTGACCCCATGCCCGCAGCGCCCGGATGACAAGCTCTAGGAGGCTGTCGGACTTGGGAATCGCCGGCTGCAAATCGGCCGCAGCGGTCCATTTCTCACCGTCTTCTTGGCCCATAGCGGGGCTATGGGCCTGCAAATCCGGCAAGAACTGGCCTCGCTGGGGCCGACTTTCGCTTTCGGCGCCCCAAGCCCGACAGCCTCCTAGACTGTGCAAGGAGCACCGATGACGAAGATCGTGGACGTGCGTGGGCGGCGGGTGTGGGATTCCCGCGGCCGGCCCACCGTCGAGGCCGAGGTCGTGACCGAGCGCGGCCTGGGCCGCGCGATCGCCCCGGCCGGCGCCTCCACCGGCGCCGGCGAGGCGCGTGAACTGCGCGACGGTGGCACGCGGCTGGGCGGGCGCGACGTGCGCCAGGCCGTGGCCCATGTGCAGGGCCCCATCCGCCAGGCCCTGCTGGGCTGCGAGGTGGCCGACCAGGCCGGTCTGGACGCGGCCCTGATCGCGCTCGACGGCACACCCGACAAGCACCGCCTGGGCGCCAACGCCATCGTCGCGGTCTCGCTGGCCTGCGTGCAGGCCGCAGCGCAGGCCGCCGGGCGGCCGCTGTGGGCCCATCTGGCGCAGAACGGCCTGCCGGCGGGCCAGGCGCCGCGGCTGCCCCTGCCCGAGGTGCAGATCTTCGGCGGCGGGGCGCATGCGGCGGCGCGGGTGGACCTGCAGGACTTCCTGCTGGTGGCCCCGGGCGCGCGCAGTTTCTGCGAGGCGCTGGAGTGGACGGCCGAGGTCTATCACGCCGCCGGTGCCCGCATGGCGCGCCGCGGTGCGGGCGGCGGCGTGGCCGACGAGGGCGGCTGGTGGCCCGATTTCCGCGGCAACGAGGAAGCCATCGAGGAACTCACCCGCGCGATCGAGGACACCGGCCTGCGCGCCCCGCGCGATGTGGCCATCGCACTGGACGTGGCCTCCAGCCAGTTCTACGACGGCCACTGCTACACCCTGCGTCTGGACGGCCGGCGCCTGGAGCGCGAGGCTTTCGCCGACCTGCTGGCGGGCTGGATCGACGCCTACCCCATCGTCTCGGTCGAGGACCCCTTCGCCGACAGCGATCCGCAGGGCATGCGCGCCTTCACCGCGCGCATGGGCTCGCGCGTGCAGATCGTCGGCGACGACTACTTCGTCACCGACGCGCAGCGCGTGCGTCAGGGCGCGGCCGAGGGCGCCTGCAACGCCGTGCTGCTCAAGCCCAACCAGATCGGCACCGTCACCGAGACGCGCGCGGCCTGGGACGCCGCCCGCGCCTGCGGCTACGGGGCCATCGTCTCGGCACGCTCGGGCGAGACCGAGGACGTCAGCATCGTGCACCTGGCCGTGGGCTGGGGCGTGCCGCAACTGAAGGTGGGCAGCTTCGCGCGCTCGGAACGCATGGCCAAGTGGAACGAAGCGCTGCGCATCGAAGAGGCCCTGGGCGGCGCCGGGGCGGCGTTCCCGGCGCCGGGAATCTACCCGCGCGGGTGATCGCTCGGCCAGCCCGCCAGGCGCTGCGCCCCTGCGCGAGCGGTCTGGCGCACTGTCGCGGCAGCCGCAACTGCCGCAGCAGCCGCGGCGGTCGCGGCAGTTACGGCAATCGCAGCAGATGCGGGTGAATGCGGGTGGATAGGGGTAGATGCGAACTTGACCGTCACAAACCCCGTGGCCATCATCCCGGCTCCGTCCACCCGGGAGCCGCGGCCATGAACCACGCGCAGCAGCAGCACATCGCCGACGTCGTCCGCCTGGCCACGCACGGCGCGCAGGCGCTGCAGACCCAGCGCGAGCGGCTGATCCGCGAGTCCTGGCTGCGCTGCGTCACCGAACACCGGCTGGACCCCACGCGCATGCAGGAGGCCGTCATCCTGCCGCAGGCGCGGCTGCGCGAGCACCAGGACCAGATGGAGGCCTTCCTCCACATTGCGCGGCACGGGCTGGAGTCGCTCTACACCCAGGTGGCGGGGCTGGGCTACGTGGTGCTGCTGACCGACGCGCGCGGCGTGA
This sequence comes from uncultured Rubrivivax sp., assembly GCA_964522465.1. Taxonomy (GTDB): domain Bacteria; phylum Pseudomonadota; class Gammaproteobacteria; order Burkholderiales; family Burkholderiaceae_C; genus Rubrivivax. Next base: position 101,882 of record CAZFVH010000003.1, read on the forward strand.
CGGTGGACTTTCTGGGCGACCTGG